>JBBSUR010000001.1:0-40616 GCA_038234255.1 Mycobacteriales bacterium
CGCCGGGCTGTCCTTCGGGGCGCTGCTGCGCGAACTGCTCGAGTTGGCCGCCACCCGCGTCGACGTGGTGGCTCAGCGGACCTGACCGCCCGACTCAGACCGATCGATCACCGCCACGATCCGCTCGAGGTCGTCCAGCGAGGCGAACTCGATGGTCACCTTGCCGCGCGACCGACCCAGATCCACCTTGACCCGGGTCTCGAGCCGGTCGGACAGCCGCTCGGCGACCTCGACGAGTTTGGTCGGCACCGGTCGCCTGGCGGAAGGCCGGCGCGGCTCCGGCGAAGGCCCGTCGGGTTCGTGCGAGGCCAGCTGCACGGCCTCTTCGACGCTGCGGACCGACATCCCCTCCGCCACCACCCGCGCCGCCATGACCTCCTGCGCCTCGGGGGTCGGCAGTCCGAGGATCGCCTTGGCGTGCCCCGCCGACACGATCCCGGCCGCCACCCGACGCTGCACCGCGGGCGGCAGCTGCAGGAGCCGGATGGTGTTGGAGATCTGCGGTCGGGAACGACCGATCCGCAGGGCCAGCTGCTCATGGGTGGCGCCGAAGTCAGTGAGCAGCTGCGCGTACGCCGCCGCCTCTTCCAGCGGGTTGAGCTGCTCGCGGTGCAGGTTCTCGAGCAGCGCGTCGCGCAGCATGTCGTCGTCGGCTGTGTCGCGGATGATCGCCGGGATCGTGCCGGTGCCGGCCTCCTGCGAGGCCCGCCAGCGACGCTCCCCCATGACCAGCTCGTAGCGCGCGGCGCCGTCCGGCCCGGCGCCGATCTCCCGGACGACGACCGGTTGCAGCAGACCCACCTCGCGGATCGAGCTGACCAGTTCGCCGAGCGCCTCCGGGTCGAAGAAGGTACGCGGCTGCAGCGGGTTCGGGGTGATCGACTCCAGCGGCAGCTCCGCGAACCGGGCACCCGCAGCTGGACCCGCCGCGGCCGAGCCGCTGCCGGCCGACCCGCTGGGCGCGTCTGCCGCGTCACCTCCCGGCCGCGTCCCACCCGGGATGAGGGCACCGAGCCCGCGGCCGAGCCCGCCCGTACGCCGTGGTGTGGTCATGCGGGGCAGGCCCCCCGCTCGGCGATCTCCTGGGCGGCCGCCACGTAGGCCAGTGCGCCGCGTGAACCCGGGTCGTAGGTGATGACGGACTGGCCGTAGCCCGGCGCCTCAGACACCCGCACACTGCGCGGGATCGACGCGGTCAGCACCGTCGGCCCGAAATGGCTGCGCACCTCCTCGGCGACCTGGTCGGCGAGGCGGGTGCGCGCGTCGTACATCGTCAGCAGGATGGTCGAGACGTGCAGGGCGCTGTTGAGGTGCGCGCGGACCCGTTCGACGTTCTCGAGCAGCTGCCCGAGACCCTCCAGCGCGTAGTACTCGCACTGGATCGGGATGAGCAGCTCCTGGGTCGCGACCATCGCGTTGACGGTCAGCAAACCCAGCGAGGGTGGGCAGTCGATCAGGATGTAGTCCACGTCGCTGCCCGCTCCAGCGCAGTAGGCCTCCATGGCCCGGCGGAGGCGGCTCTCCCGCTCTACGACATTGACCAGCTCGATCTCGGCTCCGGCGAGGTCGATGGTGGCGGGCACGCAGCGCAGGTTGACCACCCCGTCGGCCGGCTGCACCACCTCGGCGATCGGCACGTTGTCGATGAGGACGTCGTAGATGTTGGGCGTGCCGCAGTGGTGCGGCACGCCGAGGCCGGTCGAACAGTTGCCCTGCGGGTCCAGGTCGATCACCAGCACATTGGCCCCGTGCAGCGCGAGCGCCGCGGCGAGGTTGACGGTGGTGGTCGTCTTGCCGACCCCGCCCTTCTGGTTGGCCACGGTGATGACCCGCCGGGCGGCCGGCTTGGGGAAGTCGTAGCGCCCGCCGCAATTGCGAGCGCGGACGGCGGCGGCGGCCTGCGCGCCGATCGGCAGGTAGTCCTCGGCCTCGGTCACCGCCGGTCCCGGCGCTTGCTGGTCGCCGAGATGCCCCCGGGACGCATCGACGCTGCGGCGGCCGGGCGGGCCGGTGGCACTGCGCGATCCGCGCGGGTGACCACGACGACGCGGGCCTGCGTCAAGCCGTCCCCGACGGTGACCACCTGCGCCGCGGATGCACCGGCGGCCTGGAGCGCGGCGCCGGCTCCGGCCAGCTCGCTGTCGGCCCGTTCGCCCTTCACCGCGAGCAGTCGGCCGCCGCGGTGCAGCAGGGGCAGGGCCCAGCCCGCCAACCGGCCCAGCGGTGCCACCGCCCGGGCGGTGACCACATCGACCGCCAGTGTGCCGGCCAACTCCTCGGCCCGGGCTCGACGGACCACGACGGTCCGCAACTCCAGCTCACCGACCACCTCCTGCAGGAAGGTCGCCCGGCGCAGCAGCGGTTCGATCAGCACGACGGTGACGTCGGGTCGCATCGCGGCAAGGACCACCCCTGGCAACCCGGCACCGGAGCCGAGATCCGCCACGACCTGGCCGGGTTCGACGAGTTCCGCCAGGGCCGCGCAGTTCAGCAGATGACGTTCCCACAGTCGCGGCGCCTCCCGCGGTCCGAGCAGACCACGCTCGACTCCCGGGCCGGCGAGCAGCTCTGCATAGCGCTGCACGAGCGGCAGGGCTACCCCGAAGACGCCGGCTGCCTGCTCCGGAGCAGCGCCCAGGAGGACCTCCATCACCCGGCGTCGGGCACGACCACCACGCGGCGCTCGGGCTCCACGCCCTCGGACTCGCTGCGGACGCCGTCCACCGCAGCAACGGCGTCATGGACCACTTTGCGCTCGAACGGGGTCATGGGCGCCAACTTCACCGGCTCGCCCGACTCGACGCACCGGCGGGCTGCACGGGCCCCGATCTCGGTCAGCTCGTGCTTGCGCGCTGCGCGCCACCCGCCGATGTCCAGCATGAGCCGACTGCGGACGCCGGTCTCCCGCACGACGGCCAGCCGGGTGAGCTCCTGCACCGCTTCGAGCACCTGCCCGTGCGTGCCGACAAGCGCATCCAGCCCGTCTCCCACGATGGCCACGACGGCCCGCTCGGCCTCGACATCCATGTCGATGTCGCCGTCGACATCGGCAATGTCGAGCAGGCGCTCGAGGTAGTCCCCGGCGATGTCACCCTCGCGGACGAGCAGCTCCTGGCCGGTCGCGGCGGCCGGGGATGCGGTGGCCTGTCCGGCCTCGGTGTTCGTCTCGTTGCTCGACTCGGTCACGGGCTCGCGATGTCCTTCACAACAGGGTGGTCCAGCCGTACGGACGGGCACGCATCGAGGTGAGCGGTCGATCAGGCGTGTCGGTTCGTCGCCGGACAGGGCGGGGAGCCGTCACAGGCTAGCGTCGTCCGCCGCGGCGGCTTTTGTTCTTCCGACTGCCCGAGGGGCGTCGGTTGGCATTCGCCGCGCCGGGCGCCCGACCCGGCGAGCCCGGCCGCGACGCCGTCCCCGTGCGTCCCCCGACACCGGCGGTCACACTTGCCTTGGACGTCGACGTCGACGCAGACGTGGATGCTGTCGCCGACTCCTCGGTGGTCTGGGTGGAGCCGGCCACGGGCCCGTCATCGGTTTCGGCGGAGCTCCCCTTCGGGGGCTTACCCGCCTTGCCGCCGCCCTTGCCGCCGCCACCCTTGCCGCCACCCTTGCCGCCGCCCTGGGGACTGTCCGGCCCCGTGCTGTCCGAGCTGCCCCCCGTCAGGCCCCCCGCGCCGGGGGCGAAGTTGACCGGCGGCATCCGCTTGATCACCCACGCCTGCTGACCCATCGACCAGACGTTGGTGGTCAGCCAGTAGAGCAGGACGCCGATCGGGAAGAACGTCCCGGAGACTGCGAACGACAGCGGGAGCGCGTACAGGAGCAGCTTCTGGATCATGAGCTGCTGCGGGTCGGTCGTGCCCGAGCGCGCGATCATCTGGCGCTGCGTCCAGAACGTCGTCGCGCCCATCAGCACGACCATCACGGCCGCGACGATCCGGACCGTCGTGAGGTCTCCGTCTAGCTGGGACAGCAGCTCCCGGGGGCTGTTGAAGGCGGCCGAGATCGGCGCGCCGAAGACCTTGGCCTTGCCGCCCTCCTCGAGCAGCTGCGCCGACAGGCCGTACCGCGGCGCGGCCCCCGGCTTGAACTCGCGGATCACCGAGAACAACGCGAAGAAGACGGGTAGCTGGAGGATCAGAGGTAGGCAACCCGAGATCGGGTTGGCGTTGTTCTCCTTGTACAGCTTCATCATCTCGGTGTTCATCGTCTCGCGGTCGCCCTTGTGCGCCTTCTGCAGCTCCTTGATCTTGGGCGCGAGCTGCTGCATCCGGCGCTGGCTCTTGATCTGCTTGACGAACAGCGGGAACAGCAGCAACCGGACGGTCACCGTGAGCAGCACGATCGACAGCGCCCAGGCGGGCCCGCTCGACGGCTTCAGGAACGTCGACAGTCCCTGGTGGATGAAGGCCAGCAGGTGGCCGACCGGACTGGCCAGGATGCTCAGCACGAATCGGCTCCGGTGCGTCGGTGCGGGCGGCGGGGAGTGCGCTCCATGGTCACCCACGAAGGACGTACGGGGGGTACCGGGTCGTGCCCGCCGGGGTGGAACGGGTGACAACGCAGCACCCGGCGCAGGCTCAGCCAACTGCCGCGCCGACCCCCGTGCACGGTCAGCGCGCCCGCGGCATAGGCGCTGCAGCTCGGTGCGAACCGACACCGAGGCCCGAGCAGCGGGCTAACCCAGCGCCGGTAACCGGCGACCAGCGCCAGGAGCACCCGGGTCACCGCAGCACCGCGGTCACCGAGGGCCGCGGCGGACGAAGCGCCGACCCCAGCGCTGCATCGAGGTCGGTGGCAAGCGCCGCGCTCGGGGCGCTGCCGGCGCGGGCAGAGGCGCGGACGACGACCCGAGCACCCGAGGGCAGGCCGTCCAGGCGATCTCCCAGCAGGTGCCGAAGCCGGCGGGAGGTGCGGTGACGCAGGACCGACCCGCCGACTACCTTGCTCACCACCAGGCCGACCCGGGGCGGGGCTGCCGGTTCCGCTCCGGCGCCGAGCAGCGCATGCACGGTCAGCAGTGGTCGGGAGGCGCGGCGCCCACGGCGTACGACCTCGGAGAAGTCGACCGGCCGGTGCAGGCGGGCAGCGCTCGGCAGCACGGTGGACCTCCCGACGGCGTCAGTGCAGGGTTTCGGGTCAGCAGGGTTTCGGGTCAGCAGGCGTCAGTCGGCGCAGGATCAGGCCGACAGTTCGGTGCGGCCCTTGCGACGACGGCCGGCAAGGATGGCGCGGCCCGCCCGGGTCCGCATGCGCAGCCGGAAGCCGTGGGTCTTGGCACGACGACGGTTGTTCGGCTGGAAGGTGCGCTTGCTCACGACGGGGCTCGCTCTCGAGGGGCCAGACGGTGGTGCCAGCGGGGGGTGCCGGCGGGGGTTGCCAGCGGGGTGGGCGCGGGCACAGACCACCTCCACGGTACGTAAGCCCGCCGAGAGGGTCAAACATCATGGCCGGACACGCCGACGTGGGGCACCGGACGGTCGATAGTTGGGCCCGAAGCCTTGCCCCTGCAGGGCACTGCTGTTACCGTCGCCGCCGCCGGACGTTCGCGTTCCGCTTCCCTGACAGACGTGTTGCCCGGCGCGTGTTGCCCGGGACGTGCGCCGGCTGTGGGAGAGGTCGGACGGTCTGTGCGACGGTTCGGGTCCGGCCTCCACCGCTACAGATCTTGCGTCTCCACAGGCTGTGGACAGCCGTGTGGACAATGCGCCCTCGGGGGAGCATGGTCGCAGCCCAGCGGTCCTCGAGTTGGTCCGTCGCGACGCCCCAACCGGGTCGTCGCCCCGACGACGTCGAGGACGCGCTCGTGACCGACCACGACCCCCACAGCGACGAATCCCAGGAGTCGCTTGAGTTGGTGTGGTCCCAGGCGGTGGCCCGGCTCTGCGACGGTGAACTGTCCCCGCAGCACTGCGCCTGGCTCGGACTCACCCGGCCACTCGGCCTGGTCGGGGACACCGCGCTGCTGGCCGCACCCAACGAGTTCGCCAAGGAGGTGCTGGACAGCCGACTCCGGCCGACGATCGCGCAGGCGCTCTCGACGGCGTACGGGCGTGATATCCAGGTCGCCGTCACGGTGCAGCCTGCTCCCCTGGACTCCGGGACGGAGCCCGCTACCGCGCTGCCCTATCCGACCAGTGCGGGGGAATGCTCCTTCTCCGGAGGAGACGACCGCGGCGCCGGAGGGGACGACCGCGGGACCTACGTCGGGGCGTTCGGCGGCCGCGGACACGATGTGCCGGACGACCCGGCGTTCGACCCGTTCTCCGGACGAGCCCGGGACGAGCCCGACCGCTACGACGACGAGTCCTCCCGGGACCGCCCTCTGAACAACGTCCGCCGGCTTCCCGGCCGCTCCGGGCTACCCGCCGCGCGGGGACCGGCCGAGCCGGCCCGGCTGAACCCCAAGTACGCCTTCGAGACGTTCGTCATCGGCGCGTCCAACCGCTTCGCCCATGCGGCCGCGGTGGCGGTCGCTGAAGCGCCGGCCAAGGCCTACAACCCGCTGTTCATCTACGGCGAGAGCGGGCTCGGCAAGACCCACCTGCTGCACGCGATCGGGCATTACGCCCAGCACCTGTTCGCCAGCGCCCGGGTGCGCTACGTGAGTTCCGAGGAGTTCACCAACGACTTCATCAACTCCATCCGGGACGGCAAGGCCGAGACCTTCCGGCGCCGCTACCGCGAGGTCGACATCCTGCTGGTGGACGACATCCAGTTCCTCGAACACAAGGAAGGCACCCAGGAGGAGTTCTTCCACACCTTCAACACGCTGCACAACGCCAACAAGCAGATCGTCATCAGCTCCGACCGTCCGCCTAAACAGCTCTCGACGCTGGAGGACCGGCTGCGCACCCGGTTCGAATGGGGGCTGATCACCGACGTCCAACCGCCCGACCTCGAGACGCGCATCGCCATCCTGCGCAAGAAAGCCGCCCAGGACCGCCTGGCCGCGCCGGCCGACGTGCTGGAGTTCATCGCCTCCAAGATCTCCCGGAACATCCGTGAGCTCGAGGGAGCCCTGATCCGGGTGACGGCGTTCGCGTCGCTGAATCGGCAGCTGGTCGACCTCGCGCTCGCCGAGGTGGTCTTGAAGGACCTGATCCCGGCGGAGGGCGGGCCCGAGATCACCGGGGCGACGATCATGGCCGCCACCGCCGAGTACTTCGGCCTGACGATGGAGGACCTGTGCGGGTCGTCGCGTTCCCGGATGCTGGTGACTGCCCGGCAGATCGCGATGTATCTGTGCCGGGAGCTCACCGACCTGTCCCTGCCCAAGATCGGGCAGATGTTCGGGGGCCGCGACCACACCACGGTCATCCACGCCGACCGCAAGATCCGGGCCCAGATGCCGGAACGTCGCGCCACCTGGAACCAGGTCGCCGAACTCACCAACCGGATCAAGACCCGGTCGCGACAGGGGTGAGCAACTCCGTGATCTCTGCACAGTGTGGGGACAAGTGTGTGGACAACGACCCGGATAGCGGTGCCGACCGGTGGACGACGCCGGTACGAGTGGCCACTGTCCCCAGCGATCCACCCCACAGGTGTTGGCTGTCCACATTGAGTTCACACGGCGCCGCGCCGAGTCACCAGCACGGACACCTGTTGTCCACAGGGTCGCTGACCCCTACCACCACGACGAGTAATTCCCCCTCGAAGATCATCACCCCGGTTCAAGGACCGACCTCGCTGTGGACAGCCAGATCTGGCAGGCTCCAGGCCACATCGCACCACCGGCCGCTAAGAGGGGACTGGGCGTGGAGCTGAGAGTCGAGCGGGACGCGCTTGCCGACGCTGTGGTCTGGACCGCGCGGTCGCTGCCGACCCGTCCGCCGATGCAGGTGCTCCTGGGGCTGCTGCTGGAGATCGATCAGGGTCAGCTGGAGATCTCCGGCTTCGACTACGAGGTCAGTTCCCGTGTCCAGGTGAGCGCGACCTGCGAAACGTCCGGACGGGTCCTGGTGCCGGGTCGGTTGCTGTCGGACATCGTGCGTTCGTTGCCGGCCGCTCCGGTCGAGCTGCGCCTGGAGGGGACTCGGGTGGTCCTCACCTGCGGCCCGGCGCGGTTCACACTGCCGACCCTGCCGGTGGAGGACTACCCCGAGCTTCCGGCGATGCCGGAGCCGGCCGGCACCCTGGGCGCCGACGTGTTCGCCGCTGCGGTCGCCCAGGTCGCGCTCGCCGCCGGGCGGGACGACACACTGCCTGTCCTCACCGGTGTCCGCTTTGAGATCGAGGGTGAGAAGCTCACCCTCGCCGCTACCGACCGCTACCGGCTGGCCGTGCGCACCCTCCTCTGGCGGCCGGTGGACGAGTCGCTGTCCACCACCGCGCTGGTACCGGCGCGGACCCTGGCCGAGACGGCGAAGGCGCTCACCACCGGCCCGGAGGTCGCCCTCGCGCTGTCCCCCGCAGGTTCGCCCGAGACGATGATCGGGTTCGAGGGAGCCGGACGACGTACGACGTCGCGGTTGCTCGAGGGTGAATTTCCGAAGTACCGCAGCCTGCTTCCCAGCGAGAGCTCGGCGATTGCCGAGGTGTCCACCGCGCCGCTCGTGGAGGCGGTGAAGCGGGTGGCGCTGGTCGCGGCACGCAATGCCCCGGTACGCCTCGGCTTCTCTGGCGACGGGGTGGTGCTCGAGGCCGGTGGGGCCGACGACGCGCAAGCCAGTGAGCAACTCGAATGCGGCTGGCAGGGCTCGGCGAGCAGCGAGCCGTTCCAGATCGCATTCAACCCGCAGTATTTGCTCGACGGGCTGGGCGCGGTGGACAGCGACACTACGACGATGTCGTTCACCGGGCCGACCCGACCGGCGGTGCTGACCGGCAAGCGCGATGCCGACGGCGAAGGGGTGGCGGACTACCGCTACCTGCTGATGCCGGTGCGCCTGTCCGGCTGATGGCCAAGGATGCGCGTTCGGCAGTACGACTCAGCGAGCGCCCGGCGACGAGCATGAGCGCGTTCATCACGGCCGTACCGGCCAGGGCGGATACCGCGCCCCGAGCCATCCGCACAGCAACGATCATGGTGCCGTCCTGCCCGGAACAGGCCGGTGCACGCGCGTGAACCGCTCCCGAACGACTGTGGTGGAGTAGGGCCACCGTCGGTCGAGGGAGCGCCATGGGCACGCTGGGCATGATCGGGCTGGGTCGCATGGGGGGCAACATGGCCGAGCGGCTGCGCCGTGGCGGCCACACCGTCGTCGGGTACGACCGCTCGGCCGAGAGCAGCCGGCAGGCGGACAGTCTGGAACAGCTCGTCCAGGCGCTCCCGGCGCCCCGAGTGGTCTGGGTGATGGTGCCGGCCGGCCCACCGACGTACGCGACCGTGGACGCCCTGCGCGGTCTGCTCGAGCCCGGTGACGTGATCGTCGACGGCGGGAACTCGCGCTACACCGACGACCAGCGGCACGCCGCCGAGCTGGAGCCGACCGGTATCAAATTCGTCGACTGCGGCGTCTCCGGCGGGGTGTGGGGGCTGACCGAGGGCTACGCGCTCATGTGCGGCGGCTCGACGGAGGCGGTCGCGTTGGTGCAGCCGTTCTTCGACGTGCTCAAGCCGCCCGGCGACTCCGGTTTCGTCCACGCCGGTGCAGTCGGGGCGGGACACTTCGCGAAGATGGTGCACAACGGCATTGAGTACGGGTTGATGCAGGCCTACGCGGAGGGCTGGGAACTGATGCAGGCGACCGGTGTCGTGACCGACGTCCCGGCCGTGATCGCCAGTTGGCAGCAGGGCACCGTGATCCGCTCCTGGTTGCTCGACCTCATGGTCAACGCCTTGCAGCAGGACGACGACCTGTCCGGACTCCGTGGCTACGCCGAGGACTCCGGGGAAGGCCGTTGGACAGTCCAGGCCGCGGTCGACCACGCAGTGCCGCTGCCGGTGATCACCGCGGCGCTGTTCGCGCGGTTCTCCTCTCGCCAGGACGACTCCCCGGCGATGAAGATGATCGCCGCGCTGCGCAACCAGTTCGGTGGGCATGCCGTCACCGCTGCGGCCGGGTCGGTGGAGAAGGGGGCGGACAGTCCCGGCGCGGACGTCGACGTGTCGGGTCCGGCGGTGGACCTGCCGCCGGCTGGCTGAGCGTGCACGTCAGTCACCTCTCGCTCACTGACTACCGCTCCTGGCCGGAACTCGAACTCGCACTGGAACCGGGCGCCACCGCACTCGTGGGGGCCAACGGGCAGGGCAAGACCAACCTCGTCGAGGCGCTTGGCTACGTGGCCACGCTCGGCTCCCACCGGGTCGCCACGGACGCACCGTTGGTCCGGGCGGGCGCGCAGCGGGCCGTGATCCGGGCCCGGGTCGAGCGCGACGGGCGGGCCACGCTGGTCGAGCTCGAACTCAACCCCGGCCGGGCCAACCGGGCCCGGGTCAACCGTGGCCCCCTCCCCCGGCCCCGAGAGGTGCTCGGCATCCTGCGGACGGTGCTGTTCGCGCCCGAGGACCTGTCCCTGGTCCGCGGCGACCCGGCCGAGCGGCGGCGGTTCCTCGACGACCTGCTCGTCGCCAGTGCGCCGCGCTACGCCGGGGTACGGGCCGACTACGAGCGGGTGCTCAAGCAGCGCAACGCCTTGCTCAAGTCCGCCGCCGCCACGGGCCGCCACCGGCGAGCCGATGCCCCGGGCACGGACCTGCGCACCCTCGACGTCTGGGATGCCCACCTGGCCCGGTGCGGCGCCGACCTGCTGGCCGCCCGGCTGGCGCTGGTGCGCGCGCTACGCCCCCGGCTGGCCGCCGCCTACCGCGCCGTTGCCGTAGGAGGCCCGGCCGATCGGGTCGGTGCCAGCGGTGTCGATGAGCCCGGCCACCGGGGAGCGACCGAGGTTGTCTACCGGTCCTCGCTCGGCGACGCGATGCCCCCGGACGCAGACGCGCCGTCGCCGGACCGCGAGGTCCTGGCCGCCGCTCTGCTGTCCGAACTGGCCCGGATGCGCTCCCAAGAGCTCGACCGGGGCGTCTCGCTGGTCGGACCACATCGGGACGACCTCGTCCTGGGCCTGGCCGGCCTGCCGGTCAAGGGTTACGCCTCGCACGGTGAGTCCTGGTCGTGCGCCCTGGCGTTGCGGTTGGCGTCGTACGAGCTGCTCAAGGCCGACGGCGGTGAGCCGGTCCTGGTGCTCGACGACGTGTTCGCCGAGCTGGACGAGGGGCGGCGCAGCCGGCTGGCCGCCCTGGTTGCCGAGGCGGAGCAGGTGCTGGTCACCGCCGCTGTTGCGGCGGACGTACCGGAGGTTCTGGCCGGCAGCCGGTACGACGTGGGTGACGGGCAGGTGCGGCGTGTGCGATAGCCGCGACGAAGAGCTGCCGGCAGCGGCCCCGGTAGAGGCCGGCGGGCCGTCGCCAACCGCCTCCGAGCGGCGCGGACCGGATCTCGCCCGCGCCGCGCTGGCCTCGGCTCGGGCTGCGGCGCGGGCCAAGGGCCTGTCGCCGGGAATGCCACGGGCCAGGGGGCGACGAACCGAACCGTCCCGGTCAGGTTCCGGTCCGGACGCCCGCGATCCGGTGCGCTTCGGTGAGCTGGTCCGCCGGCTGGTCGCCGAGCGCGGTTGGGCGGAGACGACCACCGCCGCAGGGGTGCTCGCCCAGTGGGATCAACTTGTCGGTCCGGAGATCGCCGACCACTGCCGACCGGTCTCGCTGATCGACGGCGAGCTCGTCCTGGTCGCCGAGTCGTCCGCCTGGGCCACCCAGTTGCGACTGCTCACCCGGACGCTGACCGCCCGACTGGGCGCGCAGGTGGGCCCGGAAGCGGTGCGGAGCATCGTCGTCCACGGACCGGCCCAGGCCGACTGGCGCAAGGGTCCGCGCCGGGTACAGGGGCGCGGCCCCCGCGACACCTACGGCTGAGCCGCCCGCCGGGGCGCTGATGTCAACCGGCGACGGTGGATCTGTGGAGGATCGGCGTTCTGCCGGGCCGGGCCTGCTGTTCGGGGTCACCCCATGCCAGACGGGCCGCGACGCGCCAGGAGCGGTTTCAGGGCGGTTCTCGCGGACCGAGGCTGCTGCGCAGGCTATGCTGTGGGTCATCTGCCCCGCCGGGGCTTCGCGCTACCCGCCGGGGAGCGCGTCGTTGTCAGGTTGTCTCCACGACCACATCTGTCCATGACGGTCCGTCCCTCCGGCGCCGCCGGTCGGCCAGGGCCAGACGTGCTTGTGCGCCAAGGTTCTGCCGGCCCGCCGGCGGGAGAAAGCGGGAACGCTGCATGTCCGACGCTTCGGTCGCCGCACCGGACGATCCCGCCTCGGACGATCCCGCCCCGGACCCCGTCGATCTAGCCGTCAGCCCGGCGCGGGTCCCCGGTTACGACGCCTCGTCGATCACCGTGCTCGAGGGACTGGAGGCGGTCCGCAAGCGCCCGGGCATGTACATCGGCTCCACCGGGGAGCGTGGCCTGCACCACCTGGTCTACGAGGTGGTCGACAACGCTGTCGATGAGGCGCTCGCCGGTCACTGCGACACGATCACGGTGACCCTGCTCGCCGACGGCGGGGTGCGGGTCCAGGACAACGGACGCGGCATCCCCGTCGACATGCACCCGGTCGAGAAGCGGCCCGCCGTCGAGGTGGTGCTCACCACGCTGCACGCCGGCGGCAAGTTCGACGGTGAGTCCTACGCTGTCTCCGGCGGTTTGCACGGGGTCGGGGCGGCTGTGGTCAACGCCCTGTCGGCCCGGCTCGACGTCGAGATCCGGCGCGATGGCTGGGTCTTCACGCAGAGCTACCTCCGGTCGGTCCCCGAGCCGCTGGTCCGCGGGGCCGCCACCGACGAGACCGGCAGCACGGTCACCTTCTGGTCCGATCCCGACATCTTCACCGAGACCACCACGTACTCCCGGGAGACCCTGCACCGCCGGCTGCAGGAGATGGCCTTCCTCAACAAGGGCCTGGCGATCATGCTCGTCGACGAGCGGGTGGACCTGACCGGTGGCGAGGTCGTGGCCAAGCGCTTCTGCTACCCCGGTGGCCTGGAGGACTACGTACGCCACCTGAACCACACCAAGTCGCCGGTGCATCCCACCGTCATCGGCTTCAGCGACCACACCTCGGCCGGGATGCGCATGTCGGTCGAGGTGGCCATGCAGTGGAACGACTCCTACGCCGAGTCGGTCTACACCTTCGCCAACACGATCAACACCGCCGAGGGCGGCACCCACGAGGAGGGTTTCCGTACCGCGCTCACGACGACCTTCAACGACTGGGCGCGGAGCAAGGGACACCTCAAGGACAAGGACACCAACCTGGAGGGCTCCGACATCCGCGAGGGCCTTACCGCGATCATCAGCCTGAAGCTGGCCGAGCCGCAGTTCGAGGGCCAGACCAAGACCAAGCTCGGCAACTCCGAGGCGAAGACCTTCGTGCAGAAGGCGACCCGGGAGTGGCTCAAGGACTGGTTCGACCGCAACCCGACCGACGGCAAGATGATCGTGATGAAGGCCACCCAGGCGGCTCGGGCTCGGCTGGCCGCCCGACAGGCCCGCGAACTCACCCGTCGCAAGGGGCTGCTGGAGTCCTCGTCGCTACCCGGCAAGCTGTCTGACTGCCAGTCGACCGACCCGCGCGAGTCGGAAATTTACGTGGTGGAAGGCGATTCCGCGGGGGGAAGCGCAAAAGGGGGCCGGGAAGCGCGCTACCAGGCCATCCTGCCGATCCGCGGCAAGATCCTCAACGTCGAGAAGGCCCGCATCGACCGCGTCCTCGGCAACAACGAGGTGCAAGCGATGATCACCGCGTTGGGCTGCGGCATCCACGAGGAGTTCGACGCCTCGAAGCTGCGCTACCACAAGGTGGTGCTCATGGCCGACGCCGATGTCGACGGTCAGCACATCCGCACCCTGCTGCTGACGCTGCTCTTCCGCTTCATGCGCCCACTGGTCGAGCAGGGCTACGTCTACCTGGCCCAGCCGCCGCTGTACAAGATCAAGTGGAACGGCGGGGAGATCATGTACGCCTACTCCGACCGGGAGCGCGACGGTCTGATCGCGGCGGGCAAGGAGGCCGGCAAGAAGCTGCCGAAGTCCGGTGAGGCGGTCCAGCGCTTCAAGGGCCTGGGCGAAATGAACGCCGAGGAGCTGTGGTCCACCACGATGGACCCGGCGACGCGGGTCCTGCTGCAGGTGACGCTGGACGACGCGGCGACGGCGGACGAGCTGTTCTCGACACTGATGGGAGAGGACGTCGAAGCCCGCCGCTCGTTCATCCAGCGCAATGCTCGCGACGTCCGCTTCCTGGACATCTGAGCCTGTGTTTCACGTGGAACATCGATCTGACGCCGTTGTCCGCCGCCGAGCAGTGAGCGGAGAAGCACTCCTGTGACCGAGGTACTGCCACCCCCCCCGTCCGGCGACCGCATCGAGCCGCGTGGCATCGAAGTCGAGATGCAGGAGTCCTACCTGGACTACGCGATGTCGGTCATCGTCGGTCGGGCCCTGCCCGAGGTGCGGGACGGACTCAAGCCGGTGCACCGCCGAGTGCTCTACGCGATGTACGACGGCGGGTACCGCCCGGACCGCGGCTACTTCAAATGCGCCCGGGTCGTCGGGGACGTGATGGGCAACTACCACCCGCACGGCGACACGCCGATCTACGACACCGTGGTGCGGTTGGCCCAGCCCTGGTCGTTGCGCTACCCGCTCGTGGACGGCAACGGCAACTTCGGCTCGCCCGGGAACGATCCGGCTGCCGCGATGCGTTACTGTCTGTCACCGGACACGCGCATACGGTCATCAGACGGCGAGACGTTCAAGATCGGCGACGTCGCTCCGGACGCCCGTCCGGCCACGGACATCCCGTTGCAGGACGTCAAGGTACTGAACCGGGTCGGCGATGCTGTCCAGGCGCTGACCCTGTTCCACTCAGGAGAGCACCCCACACTGCGGCTGGCGACCCGTGAGGGCTACCAGTTGACCGGCACGCCGAACCATCCGGTGCTGTGCCTGGTTGACGTCCTCGGCGTACCGATGCTGCTGTGGAAGCTGCTCGAGGAAATCGTTGCCGGGGATCGCGTGGTGCTGTTTCGCGGCGACGCCACCGAGCGCGAGCCGTTGACCCAGGCTCAGGATGTACTCGCAGTCCTGCTCGGCGGCCTCATCAGCGAAGGTTGGAGTGGCGACACCTGGTCGGAGTTCTGCAACACCGATCGGATGTATTTCGACGAGGTGCTCGCTGCCTACGACCACATCGTGCGGCAGCGGCGCTACCACGACGTCGCCACCACGGTGACAGGGAAGGATCTGCACCGGTTCCGGTTCCTCACCCGGCGCCTCGACGGAACTGCGGTCGAGCAGATCGTCGGACAACGCAGTGCGGCCAAGGAGATCCCCGCCATCGTGTGGGCTCAGGGGCCGGCGTTCAAGGCACGCTTCCTGCAGGCGCTGTTCGAGGGCGACGGATCGTGCAGTCGGCTACCCCGCCACACCGTCCAGGTTTCCTATTCCACCCGCAGCCCACAACTGGCGCGTGACGTGCAGCAGCTGCTGCTGGAGTTCGGCATCGTCAGCCGGCTCAGTCACCACACGACCGGTGAGTGGAAGGTCTACCTCGGCAACCGCCGGGAGGCGCGGCTGTTCGCCGACCGGGTCGGCTTCTGGGGACACAAGCAGACGAAGTTGCGCAACATCCTCGCCGGCATTCCGCACCACAGCACGGCGATGTCGAACGACCATGTGCCGTTCGTCGCCGCTTATCTGCGTGAAGCCGGCGCGACCACGTACGCCGACCGGGACTGGCTGCGTCGGCACAACATCGACCGGATCGAGCGGTGGGAACGCGACGGCGCCGAGATCCGCAGCCACATCACCGACCCGGAGGCGCTCGCTGTCGTCGAGCCACTGGTGACCGGGCTGCACTACTACGCCGAGGTCGTCTCCGTGGAGCCGGCGGGCGTGCAGACTGTCTTCTCCTTTCGGGTCGACAGCGACGACCACGCCTTCCTGTCCGACGGCTTCGTCTCGCACAACACCGAGTGCCGGCTGGCTCCGCTGGCGATGGAGATGTTGCGCGAGATCGACCAGGAGACAGTCGATTTCACGCCGAACTACGACGGGCGCTCGCAGGAGCCGACCATCCTGCCGAGCCGGATCCCCAACCTGCTGGTCAACGGCAGCTCCGGCATCGCGGTCGGCATGGCGACCAACATCCCGCCGCACAACCTGCGCGAGGTGGCGGCCGGGGTGCAGTGGTTCCTGGCCCACCCCGAGGCCGGTTCGGAGGAGATGCTGGCCGCGCTGCTCGAGCGCATCCATGGGCCTGATTTCCCGACCGGGGCCCTGATCGTGGGCCGCGACGGGATCGCCGAGGCCTACCGCACCGGGCGCGGCTCGGTGCGCATGCGCGCGGTGGTCGAGGTCGACGAGGACGCCAAGGGCCGCACGATCCTGGTGGTGACCGAGCTGCCCTACCAGGTCAACCCGGACAACCTGGCCGAGTCGATCGCCGACCTGGTGCGCGACGGCAAGATCGGTGGCATCGCCGACGTACGCGACGAAGGCAGCCAACGGCTCGGCCAACGGCTGGTGATCGTGCTCAAGCGCGACGCCATCGCGAAGGTGGTGCTGAACAACCTCTACAAGCACACCCAGCTGCAGTACACGTTCGGCTGCAACATGCTGGCGATCGTCGACGGCGTGCCGCGCACGCTGCGGCTGGACCAGTTCGTCGAGTACTACGTCGCGCACCAGGTCGAGGTCATCGTCCGGCGTACCCGCTTCCAGCTGCGCCGGGCCGAGGAGCGGGCGCACATCCTGCGGGCGCTCGGGAAGGCCCTGGACCGGCTCGACGACGTCATCACCCTGATCCGCAACAGCGCGAGCGCGGAGGCGGCCCGAAGCGCCCTGATGGAGTTGCTCGACATCGACGAGATCCAGGCAGTGGCGATCCTGGACATGCAGCTGCGCCGGCTGGCTGCGCTGGAGCGCCAGCGCATCCTCGACGAGCTCGCTGAGCGCGAGCGCGAGATTGCCGACCTGCAAGCCATTCTGGCGGACCCGGCCCGTCAGCGACGGATCATCGGCGAGGAGCTCGACGAGATCGTCGAGCGGTACGGCGACGAGCGGCGTACCCGGATCATCGCCTTCGAGGGCGACATGAGCGCCGAGGACCTCATCGCCCAGGAGGACGTCGTCGTCACGGTGACGCGCGGCGGGTACGCCAAGCGCACCAAGACCGACCTCTACCGCTCGCAGCGGCGGGGCGGTCGGGGGGTGCAGGGCGCCAGCCTGAAGCAGGACGACATCGTCGAGCGGTTCTTCGTCACGACCACCCACCACTGGCTGCTGTTCCTCACCGACAAGGGTCGGGTCTATCGGGTGAAGGCGCACGAGCTGCCCGAGGCCAACCGCAACAGTCGCGGGCAGCACGTCGCGAACATCTTGGCGTTCCAGCCGGACGAGCGGATCGCGCAGGTGCTCGCACTGCGCGACTACGCCGCTGCCCCGTACCTCGTTCTGGCCACCCGCAAGGGGCTGGTCAAGAAGACGGCACTGACGGAGTACGACAACGGGCGCTCCAGCGGGCTGATCGCGCTCAACCTGCGCGAGGACGACGAACTGATCGCCGCCGCGCTGATCAGCGCCGACGACGATCTGCTGCTGGTCAGTCGGCAGGCCAAGTCGATCCGCTTCCAGGCCGACGACGAGGCGCTGCGGCCGATGGGCCGGGCGACGTCCGGGGTCATGGGCATGCGCATGGTGGGTGACGACGAGCTGCTGGCCATGCAGGTCGCCTGCAACGACGAGGATGCGCTGCTGGTGGTGACCGACGGCGGTTTCGGTAAGCGGACCCGGCTGTCGGAGTACAAGCGACAGGGACGCGGCGGGCAGGGGGTGCTCACCGCACGGATCGAGGAGAAGCGTGGACAGCTCGTCGGGGCGCTGATCGTGCAGGATGCTGACGAGCTGTTTGCCATCACCAGCGCCGGCGTAGTGATCCGTATGTCGGTCCAGCCGCTGCGCTACCTGTCCCGAGCGACCGGCGGAGTCAAGCTGGTCGCCCTGGATGCGAGCACGACCGTGGTGGGTGTGGCCCACAACGGGGAGGCCGCGGCCGATATCGAAACCAGCCAGACCAGCGAGGCAACCGCGCCCGAGGACGCAGGGCTGACAGAGCAGGAGACGGCTATCGAGAGCCATGGGCACACCGAGCAGGAGGAGGGGTCGCCATGACCGCACCCTCCACCCCAGGCGGGGGCACACCGGGCGGGACCGCTCCGGACGGGGCCAGGCCGGACGGGGCCACACCCGGCGCGGGCGCACCACACGGAGGCACGGCGGAGGCCGGCCGGTCCGGCCCCACCACCGATCAACCTGGCCGTCGGGAGCAGACGCCGGTGGAGGTGCCCCACCTGGACGCTCCGCCTCAGGAGGCGGCTCGGCCGCCGGGTCCGGCGTCGCCCGCGCCCGCGCCCGCATCCGCATCCGCGCCCGCATCCGCGCCCGCGCCCGCATCCGCGCCCGAGCCCGCATCCGCGCCTGTCTCGCCCCCGCCGGCTCGCCTGGCGCCGGCACCCGCGCCCGCCGCACCCGCTCCCGCGACCCAGCCCCTGCACCGTCCGCCCAACGCTTCGTCACCCCTGCACGCGGCGGCCCCTTCTCCCGCCGCGCTCGGAGGTGTTCCGAAGAACCGGGCTCCCGTGCCGATGGCTGCTCCTGCCCGGCGCGACGCGGACCGGGCTTCCACCGTGGTGCCCGCATCCGGCGTACGCCGTCCCGCGCCACCGCGGCCGGCTCCCGCTCCCCGGACGGCCGACCGGACGCCGACTTCGCGGGCGGCTGCTCGGCCCCGGACGACCCGGCTCGCGCTCAAGCGCATCGATCCGTGGTCGGTGTTCCTGTTCTCCCTGCTGGCCTCGGTCTTCGCCGGGGTCGCGCTGGTGGTTGCCGTCGCCGCCCTGTTCGCCGCCCTCAGCTCACTCGGCGTCGTGACATCGGTCAACGAGCTGGTCGGCGAGGTGACCGGAGGCGGGCCGCTGCTGACCTCGACCCGCATCGTGGGGGGTGCCTTGGTCCTGGCCGCCGCCAATGTCGTCCTGCTGACGCTGTTGGCCACCCTCGGTTCGCTGCTCTACAACCTGTGCGCCTCGTTCTCCGGAGGCATCGAGGTGACCCTCGGCGAGCGGGACAGTTGACCAGCGGCAGCCGCGCAGTGGGGTAGTCTCGGCGATCGTGTCCTCGCACGGCCGGGGCCTGTAGCTCAGCTGGTTAGAGCGCATCCCTGATAAGGATGAGGCCGGAGGTTCAAGTCCTCCCAGGCCCACCCCGTCCCCGGCGCTTGCCCGCTGATCGCCCGTCCGAAGGAGTGCCCCGTGCGCCGTCCCACCCTCCTGGTCGTGCTGCTCGGGGCCGGCGCACTGCTGCTGCGCCGCAGGTCCCGCTCCGGCCGAGCGGACAAGGACGTCTGGACCGAGGCGACGACGCCGCCCGACCTGCGCTAGTCGATCGCGGCGCACGCTCGACAGGGGCCATAGCTCAACTGGCAGAGCACCGCCTTTGCAAGGCGGGGGTTCGGGGTTCGAGTCCCCGTGGCTCCACCCTGGGTCAGAGCCGTTGGCGGGTTCGACTACAGAGTTCCGCTCACTGGCCGACACTTGTGCAGACGGGAGCCCCTGACGGATCGGTGCCCACCAGTGTTGCGGGACTGCGGTCCCGGTCGGAGGAGCGCGAATGGCGGGCAGCGAGACCGAAGCCATGCTGGAACTGGCCGAAGTGCTGCTCGGCGCGCCCGACTCGCCCACCGCCGGCGCACTGGTGGTCGAGGCCGTCGCGCTGCTGTCCGGATCCCCCCGCGTCCTGCTGCTCGCCGCCCCGGACGGTCGGCTCCCGCTGGTCGCCGCGTTCGGAATGGACCAGGCCAAAGCGCCGGTCGGCCCGTGTCGCAGTGTCGTCGTGGTCCAGGCGGTCGAGGCCGGATCGACGCGTCTGATCCCCAGGCTCGACCCGGTGACCGAACCGTGGTTGGGCACGGTGCTGCCGGCGGGGGTTGACCTGCTCGTCGCCCCGGTGGCCGTCGATGGCCGGCGCTACGGGGCGCTGGTCCTTCAGCTGCCCGACTCCCGTCCGGCGGACCTCGAGCCTGGTTCGTTGCAGGCGCTGTCGCGCATCGCCTCGAGCGCAGCCCGGGCGTTGCGCACCCTGTGGCGGGTGGAGCACCTCGAGCGGCTGGCCGCGACCGACGACCTGACCATGATCGCGAATCGCCGAGCCTTCGGTGCCGCTCTGGAGCGGGAGCTGGCCCGCGGTGCACGCAGCGGGGAGCCGGTCAGCCTGGTGATCCTGGACCTGGACCTGTTCAAGACGGTGAACGACGAGTACGGCCATCCCGCCGGCGACGAGGCGCTGCGCAACGTGGCCGCGGCGCTGTCGATCGCCTGCCGGGACCTCGACACGGCGGCTCGATACGGCGGGGAGGAGTTCGCCGTGATCCTGCCGGACTGCGGCCCCGACCGGAGCGTCGACATCGCTGAGCGGTTGCGCGAAGCGGTCGCGTCGGCACCGGCGGTGCGGCCACTGACCGCCAGCGCCGGCGTGGCGAGCTACCCGTCACAGGCCAGCGACGTCGACAGTCTGGTGCGGGCCGCCGACGACGCGCTGCTGGTGTCCAAGCGGGCGGGGCGCAACCGCACCACCCGAGCGACCAGCGAGCCGATCAAGGACGTACGCCGATCGGCGCTCGCCCGCCGGGTGACCCCGCAGACCGCCGGGCTGGACGGGCCGGCCGGCTAGTGGTTCTGCTCGTTGAGGTAGAGAGCGCAGGCGCAGTCAAGGGCTTGTTCAGTTCAGTGGTCCGCAACTTTCCGGCGATGTTGCGCTTCCTGGCAACACCCACTCGCCGAGCATGCCGACTCCGCAGGCCTTTCCACAGGCCGAGCGCCCTCCAGAATTTTTCGGTCCGCGGTCTGAGATCCTCACCGCGAGCGGATCGTGCTGCCGTGGACGTCGGTGCGGGGCAGAGCAGAGCTAGCTAGCTGCTAGCCGGGCGCATCCGGCCGGTCGACCACGGCCCGGAGATCCTCCGGCTCCTGCGCCCCGGGCGCGTCCTGGCCGGCTACCCGTCGGACAACCACCGTGAGAGCTCCGCCGGCGAGCGCCCCCAAAGCCGCTGCTCCGAGTGCCCACGGCCATCGGCGGACAGCGACCGGTGGGCCCACCCGGGTTCCGCGGACGGCGTCCCAGGCGGCGCTGCCGCGTACCCGGGAATGGCCGAGGGCGCTCCGGACCGCATCCACGGCGCGCGTCGGCGCAGCCGGCCTGGCGCCGGCCCCCAGTATCGCGCGCCTGCGTCGCATGCGCCGTCCCCCGTCTCTGTCGCCTCCGAGCCGAGGTCAACTCCGCAGCCTGTCACGGCGGCGAGGCGGGCGCGACACCCGTGCAAGACTCATGGCGCAGATCTGTCCCCCTGACGCCGTCCAATGACGAAGGAGCCCCCGCGTGGCCAGCGAGCTGTACGCCACCCTCCGCACCAGCCTCGGCCCGGTCCGCGTGAAACTCTTCCCCGATCATGCCCCGAAGACGGTGCGTAACTTCGTCGGGCTGTCCGACGGCGGTGGCGAGTGGACCGATCCGCGTACCGGCAAGAAGGGCGAGGGCTCCCTCTACGCGGGCACCGTCTTCCACCGGGTGATCCCGGGATTCATGATCCAGGGCGGCGACCCACTCGGGACCGGCACCGGTGGACCCGGCTACCGCTTCAAGGACGAGTGCCACCCCGAGCTGTCCTTTACCAAGCCCTACCTGCTGGCGATGGCCAACGCCGGACCGGGCACCAACGGCTCGCAATTCTTCGTGACGGTGGCCAACACCACCCATCTCACCGGCAAGCACACCATCTTCGGGGAGGTGGCCGACCAGGCCAGCCGCGACGTCGTCGACGCCATCGCGTCCACCCCCACCGGCGCTATGGACCGGCCGCGCACCGACGTGGTGATCGAGTCGGTCGACGTCGAGCAGGTGGACAGCTGACCGAGGTCGCCGGCCCGGGAGGCGACGCCGTCCAGAGCCCGCCCGTCTGCTACCGGCACGCCGACCGGGAGACCTACGTCCGGTGCAACCGGTGCGAGCGGTCGATCTGCCCGGACTGCATGCAGGCCGCCTCGGTCGGTTTCCAGTGCCCGGAGTGCGTCAGCGCCGCAGGAATGGCCGTGCGTCAGGGGCGCACCGTCTTCGGTGGTCGGATCAGTGGCGACACCAGCCGGCTCACGATCGCGATCATCGCGCTCAACGTCGGCGTGTTCCTGGCCGGGTTGCTGCTGGGTGAGCGCGAGTTGCAGGTCCGGTTCGGCAACATCACCGGGCCGGTGCGCTTCCTGCCGGGCGGCGACGTCGGCGGCGTGGCCACCGGGGAGTACTACCGGCTGTTCACCGCGGCGTTCCTGCATGCCGGCGTGCTCCACATCGCGCTGAACATGTTCGCGCTCATCCAGCTCGGGCCGGTGCTGGAGTCGGCCCTGGGCCGGGTGCGCTTCCTGACGCTGTACCTGCTGGCCGCGCTCGGCGGGTCCACCCTGTCCTTCCTGGTCTCAGACCCAGGAGTGCTCGGCGTGGGGGCGTCCGGTGCCATCTTCGGGCTGTTCGGCGCCTACTACGTCGTGGTGCGCCGGCTGGGAGGCCAGACCAAGTCCATCCTCGTCCTGCTGGCGATCAACATCGTGATCACCTTCACCGTGCCGATCATCGACTGGCGGGCGCACGTCGGGGGGCTGGTGACCGGATCGCTGCTGGCTGTCATCTTCGCCTACACGCCCTCCGGACCGCACCGGAACCAACTGCAGGCGGCCGGCTGCGCTGCGGTCGCCCTGGTCCTTGTCGTGCTCGTCACGTTGCGAAGAGCCGCCATCGGCGGCTGAGCGGTCCTACACTCGTGGCAGGGTGAACGACCGTTCACCGCGTGTCCCGTTCCTGGCTCGCGCCGTTCGACTCGCACCGTTCGAGAGGTCCCATGCGCGACGCGGTCATCGTCGAAGCGGTCCGTACGCCGGTAGGAAAGCGCAACGGCGCGCTGTCCGGCATCCACTCGGCCGACCTGTCCGCGCACGTCCTGCGCGCCCTCGCCGAGCGCTCGGGAATCGACCCGGCTGGGGTCGACGACGTCATCTGGGGCTGCGTGTCGCAGGTCGGCGAGCAGACCTTCGACATCGCGCGAACGGCGGTGCTCTCGGCCGGCTGGCCGGAGTCGGTCCCCGGCACCACGGTCGACCGGCAGTGCGGCTCGTCGCAACAGGCAGTGCACTTCGCGGCTGCCGGCGTCATCTCCGGGCAGTACGACATCGCGGTGGCCGGCGGCGTCGAGGTCATGAGCCGCACTCCTATGGGCAGCACCTTCACGGCGAACCCGCTCGGCGCGGACTACCTTGCCCGCTACGGACCGGACTTCCCTCACCAGGGCGTCGGGGCCGAGGACATCGCCGACAGCTACGGCCTGTCGCGCACCCAGTTGGACGAGTTCGCCCTGCAGTCGCACGAGCGGGCCGCGGCCGCGATCGACGAGGGTCGCTTCGCCGGTCAGATCGCGCCGGTGACCGGTCCCGACGGCCAGATCGTCACCACCGACGAGGGCGTACGCCGCGGCGGCTCGCTGGAGAAGCTGGCGACGCTGAAGGCCGCCTTCCGGGAGGACGGCAAGATCACCGCGGCGAACTCCTCGCAGATCTCCGACGGCGCCGCCGCGTTGCTGATCATGACCGGTGAGAAAGCCCGAAGCCTCGGGCTGACCCCGCTGGTCCGGGTGCACACCGCCGTGCTCGCCGGCGTCGCCCCGATGCCGATGCTGCACGGCCCGATGCCGGCGACGCTCAAGGCGTTCGCGAAGTCCGGTCTGACCGCAGCCGACATCGGCGCGTACGAGGTGAACGAGGCGTTCGCCAGCGTGCCGCTGGCCTGGCTGCGCGACATCGGCGCCGATGACAAGACGGTCAACCCCAATGGTGGGGCGATCGCGCTCGGGCACCCGCTCGGGGGGTCCGGCGCGCGGCTGATGACCACGCTGGTGCACCACATGACCGACCACGGCATCCGGTACGGCCTGCAGACGATGTGCGAGGGCGGCGGCCAGGCCAACGCCACCGTCTTGGAGCTGCTGTAGATCGGCTGTCCACACTGTGGACAGCGGCTGGGGAGAACTACAGCGGTGTGAGATCGACGGCGGGCCGGCGCTGATTTGCTGGCCCCCTCGAGCGGGGGTCCGTCCCTGATCATCTGGCGAGCCGCGGGGGTCCGTCCCTGATCATCTGGCGCCCCGCCGGGTCCGCCCCTGATCATCTGGCGAAAATGTGGCGCCGATGAGTCACTTTGGCGCCAATGGATCAGGGAGGGCCGGGCGGAGGCGCCAATGGATCAGGGCCGGGGGCCCCGAGCGCCGGGAAGGATGCGCGGCCGACAAGGCCTACCGGCCGCTACCGCCACTGCGTGGACAGGCCGAACCCGGCGATGATGAAGCCGAAGCCGACCAGCAGGTTCCAGTTGCCCAGGTCCGAGGCGACCGGAAGTCCGCCGAACCGGGCCTCGGTGATGTAGAAGACCACCAGCCACAGCACCCCCAAGCCGAACAGCACCAGCATCAGCGGAGCCAGCCAGCGGGGGCTGGGCCCGGGCTTCTTGACGGCGCCCGCCGGGCGGGGCGAGGTGGTGGCCGGCTTCTTCCGCTTCTTGGACTCGGGCACGAGCGGCTTCCTTCACTGCAAGGGTGGTGTTCCCAGAAAGGGAACGCGGTTCACGTCCTGGCGGTTAGCGTAGTAGGCGGTGCGCGATCCCTCGGCGCCCCAGAGGGAGGTGGTCATGGCGCGGCGAGCCTGGCCGGTCCTGGTGCCGTTGACGGCCCTGGCTGCCGGGCTGCTGTTCGCGACGAGCGCCTCCACCGCGCAGGGGACCGATCTGCGCGCCGACCGGCGCCTGAAGATCACCGAGCTGATCGCCCGGGAGCGCGACGTCGTCGAGCGCAAGGACGCCTCGGCGCAGGAACTGCGCCGCATCGTGGCCGAGTCGACCGCCCGGGTTGCGGAGAAGGACTCCGAGATCGGGCGCGCCGGTCCGTCGGCGCAGCTGCAGCGTGCGGCCGGCCTGACGCCCGTACGCGGTCCGGGGCTCACCGTCGCGCTCGACGACGCCCCCCGCCGCCCTGGCCGGCCGCCACTGTCCGACGACCCCAACGACCTGGTGGTCCACCAGCAGGACCTGCAGGCGGTGATCAATGCGCTGCGGGCCGGCGGCGCGGAGGCGATCACCCTGATGGGGCAGCGGATCGTGGCCACCAGCGCTGTCCGCTGTGTGGGCAACACCGTCCTGCTGCACGGCCGCGTCTACAGCCCGCCCTTCGTCGTCACCGCGATCGGTGACGACCGAGCCATGCGTGATGCGCTGAGCGATGATCGGGGGGTGGCCTACTTCCGTACGTTCGTGAACCGCTTCGGGCTGGGCTACACCGTACGCAGCGAGCGCTCCGCGGAGCTCCCCGCCTACACCGGACCCCTCGCGCTGCCCAACGTCGCCCCGGAGGAGTCGCCATGAGCCGGTCGGGTGAGGTGATCCGGACCGGACTGCGCGGGCTGGGTCAGACGCTGATCACGCTCGGGCTGGTCACGCTGCTGTTCTGCTTCTACGAGCTGAAGGTCACCAACCTGGTGACCGCTCAGGCGCAGGGCCGGCTCGCCGACGACCTCGCCTCCCGCTGGGCCGAGCCGCGGGTGCTGCCCAGCGACGAACCCGTCCCGTCGGCGCCGACCGGTCCGGCCAGTCAGCCCGAGCCGCAGCCGGACCTCACGCCCGTCGCCGCAACGCTCGGCGAAGGCTTCGCGATCATGCGCATCCCGGCGCTCGGGCGGTGGAACGACAAGCCGCAGGTCGTGGTGCAGGGCGTCGGGGTCGAGGACCTGAAGCGTGGGCCGGGGCACATCCCGGGCACGGCGCTGCCCGGCGAGATCGGCAACGTCGTGATCAGCGGTCACCGGACGACCTACGGCGCACCGTTCAACCGCTTCGACGAACTGCGGCCGGGGGACGCGGTCGTGCTGGAGACGCGGGACCAGTGGCTCACCTACCGGATCACCGGAAGCCAGGTCGTGGCGCCGACGGCGTCGGAGGTCACCCTGCCCGTCCCGGGAGACCCCACCGCGGTGCCGACCCGACGGCTGCTGACCATGACCACCTGCAACCCGAAGTACTCGGCTCGCCAACGCCTCATCGTCTCCGCCGAGCTGACCGCCTCGGACCTCAAGAGCGCCGGTGAGCCAGCCGCACTGGCGGCAGGCTGAGATGTACACCTGGATCTGGCGCACGCTGCCCGGCGGCTGGCCCGGCAAGGTGCTGGGCTCGCTGCTGCTCCTGACCGGCGTGGTCGCGCTCCTTTTCCTGTACGCGTTCCCGGCCCTCGAGCCGCGGCTGCCCTTCAACGACGTGACCGTCGAGCAGCCGGGTACGCCCCCGTGACCCGCATCCTGGTCGTGGACAACTACGACAGCTTCGTGTTCAACCTGGTGCAGTACCTCGGCCAGCTCGGGGCCGACACGGTCGTCCGCCGCAACGACCAGGTGTCCTGCGCCGCCGCGACGCAGTACGACGGCGTGCTGATCTCGCCCGGCCCCGGCGTCCCGGAGACCGCCGGCGTCAGCGTGGAGATGGTGCTGGCCTGCGAACAGGTGGGGGTGCCCCTGCTCGGTGTCTGTCTCGGCCACCAGGCGATCGCGGTGGCCCATGGTGCCACCGTGAGGCGAGCGCCGGAGTTGCTGCACGGCAAGACCAGCGAGGTGGAGCACGAGGGGGCGGGGGTGCTGGCCGGGCTCCCGAGGCCGTTCACCGCGACCCGCTACCACTCGCTGGCGGTGGAGGAGTCCACGCTGCCCGTCGAGCTTGCCGTCACCGGACGTACCCCCAGCGGCGTGGTGATGGCGCTGCGCCACCGGGACCTGCCGATCGAGGGGGTGCAGTTCCACCCCGAGTCCGTCCTCACCCAGGGCGGGCACCTGCTGCTGGCCTCCTGGCTGCTGCAGTGCGGGGACCGGTCAGCGGCGGCACTGGCGCCCTCGCTCGCCGAGCACGTGGAGACCACCCGACTGGCTGCCTTCCGCTGATCGACCGCCGGCTAGAAGGTCGGCGTCGGCGTGGGACTGAAGGGGGGGAAGAAGAACGAGCTCGGCGGCGGGCTCGGGGGAGTCGTCGTCGAGGGCGTCGGCAACGGGCTGGGCGACGGCGTGGGCGACGGTATGGGTGAGGGGCTCGGTGGCGGCGGCGGCGGGAGCTGGGAGACGACCAGCACGACGGCGCTTCCCCGCGGGGCAAGGGCGTTGACCGGCGTCTGTTCCAGCACGATGTCCGGCGGACCGTTCGAGTCGCGCGCGTCGATACCTACCGAGAAGCCGGCCTTCTGCAGGTCGGCGATGGCCTGCTCGCGGGTGCGTCCGCGTACGTCCGGCACCTGCACCTGACCGGACGCCACGGTCAGCACGACCTCGGAGCCGGCCAGGACCTGTGAGCCGGGCGGCGGGCTGATCGCCAGCACCGTGCCCGGCGGGATGTTGCCGTCGCGCATCACCTCCGAGCCGACCTTCAGCTTGCGCTCGGTCAGCAGGACGACCGCCTCGTCGCGGGACTGGCCGACGACCTCGACCGGGACGAGCGTCATCTCCAGCCCCTTGGACACGACCAGGTCGACCGCGCCGTCGGTCGGCATGAGGATGTCCTCGTCCGGGCTCTGCTGGACCACCGTTCCGAACGGCTTGTCGGCAAAGGCCTGGTCGATCTTCCCCAGCCTCAGCCCCTGCTCGGCCAGCTTGCGCACCGCCTCCGCCTGGTCCAGTCCGACCAGCGCAGGCGCGGGGATCAGCCCGGCGTCGCCGCCGAACAGGCTCCGCACCAGCAGGGCGACCGCGATGAGCAGCGCGACGAGTAGCGCTCCGAAGATGCCGTACGCCACCCCCCGGTTGTCCGGGCGGTCGTCGGCGGTGCGCAGCGAGCTGGACCAGGCCGCCGCCGCCAGGACCGGCGGCTCGGCGATCGGCGTGTACGCCGATGTCGCGGCGGACGAGCCCGCGTAGGACGAGGCGGTGTAGGGCGGGGCCGCCAGCACCGGAGTGGCGAGCACCGAGTCGCCGGAGCGCGCCCGGAGTAGGTCCGCGCGCATGTCCTGCGCCGACTGGTAACGGTTGGCCGGATTCTTGGCCATCGCCTTCAGTACGACCGCGTCGAGGGAGTCCGGCAGCGTGTCGTCGAACGACGATGGCGGCGCCGGGTCCTCGCGGACGTGCTGGTAAGCCACGGCGACCGGACTGTCGCCGACGAAGGGCGGGTTGCCGGTGAGCAGCTCGTACAGCAGGCAACCGGTGGAGTAGAGGTCCGAGCGGGCGTCGACCTTCGAGCCACGGGCCTGCTCGGGGGACAGGTAGGCCGCCGTCCCGATGACCGCGGCGGTCTGGGTCATCGCCGAGGAGGAGTCGGCGGCGGCCCGCGCGATCCCGAAGTCCATCACCTTGACCTCGCCGCTGCGGGTGAGCATCACGTTGGCCGGCTTGATGTCGCGGTGGACGATGCCGGCTATGTGCGCGGTGTCCAGCGCCGAGCAGATCTCCGCAGTGATCTCCAGCGCCCGCTGCGGCAGCAGTCGCCTCTCCTTCTGCAGGACGTCGCGCAGCGTCCGGCCTTCGACCCGTTCCATCACGATGTAGGGGACGCCGTTCTCGTCCTCACCGGTGTCGTAGACCGACACGATGGTGGGGGCGTTCAACGAGGCGGCGGCCTGCGCCTCCCGACGGAACCGCGCGAGGAAGGACGGATCCCGAGCCAGGTCGGCGCGCAGGATCTTGACGGCCACGTCCCGACCCAGCCGCACATCCGTGCCGCGCAGGACCTCGGCCATCCCGCCCTGCCCCAGGGCGGTGCCGAGCTCGTAGCGCCCACCGAGCAGCCGGGGCGGGTCCGAAAGGGTCACGTGCGCTTTCCTCGCCTCTTGTCCTCAGCACGGCCGTTGGGCTTGTCGTCGGTGCGGTCAGGTGCAACGTCAGGAACGACATGAAGCACCACGGGCGTTCCGAGGGCGAGATCGCCGACGGGCTGTACCGCGCTGACGGTGTTGACGGGGTGGTCGACGCCATCGTATTCAACTCTGGGCTGCAGGCCACGCGCCGCAAGCGCAGCGCGGACTTCGTCGGCCGGCCGGCCCACCCACTCCTGCGCCGTGACGCTCACCAGCGCCTGACCCGGAGCCGGTGGCGCAGCGGGATCGGCTCGGAAGGCGCCGCGCAGGCCCACCCCGGCGGCGAGCACGGCTAACAGGACCGCGGCGGAGCGCACCGCCCGGCGGTGCGGCTGGCCGGGCGGGGCCGTGCGCGGCGGGACCGGACGGGGCTGGCTCGGACGGGGCTGGCTCAGACGGGGCTGGCTCAGACGGGGCGCGCCCGCCAGCCGATCGCGCAGGGCCGAGGCGGACCGACTGAGCTCGGCCGCCGAACAGTACCGCGCGCCCGGGTCCTTGCTGAGCAGTCGGGTGACCAGCGCCCGTACCTGCTCCGGGACCGTGTCCGGCAGGGCGGGGACCGGCTCGTGCACGTGGGCCAGCACCACCGCCACGGCGTCGGAGCCGAAGAAGGGGCGTTGGCCGACAAGGCACTCGTAGGCGACCACGCCGAGGGAGTACAGGTCGCTCGCCGGTTCGACGGTGCGTCCTGCGGCCTGCTCCGGCGAGAGGTAGTAGGCGGTGCCGATCAGCTCACCGATCCGGGTGAGCGTGGCGGTGTCGGCGGCAGAGGCGATCCCGAAGTCGGTTACCTTCACCACGCCGTCCGGCCGGACCAGCAGGTTCCCGGGCTTGATGTCGCGGTGCACGATCCCGGCGTCATGGGCGACCTGGAGTGCAGCGGCCGTCTGCGCCACGATGTCCAGGGTGCGCTCGGCGCTCAACGTCGCGCTGCGGCGCAACAGGCCCGACAGCGGTTCACCATCCACCAGCTCCATGACCAGCCAGGCGGCGGTCGGGAGCTCGCCGAAGTCGTAGACCGACGCGATCCCCGGGTGCTCCAGGCCACCGGCATGGCGCGCCTCGGCCCGGAAGCGGGCCCGCAGGTGGGCGTCGCCGACGTACTCCGGTCGTAGGGTCTTGACCGCCACGAGGCGACCGAGGAGCAGGTCCTCGGCGCGCCAGACCTCTCCCATGCCGCCGACGGCGATGCGGGAGTCCAGTCGGTAGCGGTCGGAGAGCAGGTCACCGGCCAGCGAGGCGGGGAGCGTCATCGACGCAGCACGGCGCGCATGACGTCGCGGGCGATCGGGGCGGACAGGGCGCCGCCGGTGGCCTCCGAACCGATGTTCCCGCCGTCCTCGATGACGACCGCGACGGCCACCAGCGGGTCCTGCGCCGGAGCGAAGCCGATGAACCAGGCGTGCGGGGGGCGGCCGGGGGCGTGCTGCGCCGTGCCGGTCTTGCCGGCGACGTTCACGCCGTCGATCTGGGCTCGGGTCCCGCTGCCGTCGGAGACCACGAGCTGCATCATCTGGGTCAGTTCGGCCGCGACGGCCGGGTCGACGGCTCGCTTGTAGACCGTCGGCTCGGCCAGGTCCAGGCGGGACAGGTCCGGGGCCTGTACCTCGCGGACGAGGTAGGGCTTCATCACCCGGCCCTGGTTGGCGATGCCGGCGGCGACCATCGCCATCTGCAGCGGCGTGACGCGTACCTCGAACTGCCCGATGGCGGACTGGGCGAGCGAGGGCGGCGAGATGTCCTCGGGGAAGACGCTGGTCGCGACCGAGGTGGGGACGGACAGGTCGTTCTCGCCGAACCCGAACGCTTGGGCCTGCTTGCTCAGCGCCGACTCGCCGAGGCGCAGGCCGAGGGCGGCGAAGGCGGTGTTGCAGGAGATCCGCAGGGCGTTGGCCAGCGTGATCGAGTCCGCACCGCAGCTGCCGCCGCCGAAGTTCCGCAGACCGACGGAGGTCTGCGGCAGGTCCAGCACGGGCGGGGAGGGGATCTGCGTGTCGGGCTGCACCTCGCCGCCGCTGAGCGCCGCGGCGGCGGTGATCACCTTGAAGGTCGAGCCCGGAGGGTAGGTCTTGCTGATCGCCCGGTTCACCAGCGGGTCGTCCGGTGCCGCGATGAGCTGGTCGTAGTAGGCGCGGATGTCGGCCGGCTCGAACGACGAGAGCCGGGCCGGGTCGTACGTCGGGTTGCTCGCCATGGCCAGCACCGCCCCGGTCCGCGGGTCGAGTGCGACAACGGCGCCGCGCTTGCCGGCCAGGCCGGCCACCGCCGCCGCCTGCGCGGCGGGGTCGAGCGTGAGCAGGACGCCGCCGCCGCTGGGTTCGCGGCCGGTGACGTAGTCCGAGAGCCGCCGGACGAACAATCGGTCGTCCTCCCCGGACAGCACCTGGTCCTGGGCGCGCTCGACGCCGGTGCGGCCGTAGATCAGGGAGTAGTAGCCGGTCACGTGGGCGTAGTCCGGACCGCCCGGGTAGGTGCGCAGGTAGGTCAGTGGCCCGTCGGTGCGCACCGACTCGGCGAGCACCTCACGGCCGCTGCCGTCGGCAGCCACGACGGCGATCGGTCCGCGCTCGCGCTCGTAGGTGCGCAGCAGCACCCGGCTGTTGCTCGGGTTGTCGCGGTAGTCGTCGGCCTTCACGACCTGGACGTAGTTGACGTTGAGCAGCAGCAGCCCGAACAGCACGAGGCAGCCGAGGGCGACCCGGCGCAACGGGCGGTTCACGAATTGTCCCGCTCGGCGGTCCTGGCGCCGCCCGGACGGCGCACGACCTGGGTCTGCGCGGACGACAGCGCCGCCCGGGCCAGCTCGGGGTTCACCGGGGCCGGGGCGGGTCGGCGGGCGGCGTCACTGATCCGCAGGAGCACCGCGACCAGCGCCCAGTTGGCGACGATGCTCGACCCGCCGTAGGACAGCCAAGGCAGGGTCACCCCGGTCAGCGGGATCAGCCCGGTGACGCCGCCGACGATGACGAACACCTGCAGGCCGAGGGCGAACGAGAGCCCGGCGGCCAGCAGCTTGCCGAACGAGTCGCGGCACAACAGGGCGGTGCGCAGCCCGCGCTCGACGATCAGCGCGAACAGCAGCAGGACGGCCATCACCCCCACCAGGCCGAGTTCCTCGCCGATGGCGGCCATGATGAAGTCGGTGCTGGCGAAGGGCACCGTGCCGGGACGGCCTTCCCCGAGCCCGGTGCCGGTCAGACCTCCGGTACCGAAGCCGAACAGCGACTGCACGAGCTGAAAGCCGCTGCGGTCCGGGTCGGCGAACGGGTCGAGCCAGGTGTCGACGCGCCGCTGCACGTGGGCGAATAGGAAGTACGCGGCGTACGCGCCACCGGCGAACAGGCCGACGCCGATCACCAGCCAGCTGGTCCGCTCGGTGGCGATGTAGACCATGACTACAAAGATGGCGAAGAACAGCAGCGAACTGCCGAGGTCCTTGCCGCGGATCAGCACCGCGAGGCTGGCCGCCCAGGCGAGCAACACCGGTCCGAGGTCCCGGGCGCGCGGGAATTCCAGACCGAGGACGCGCCGGCTGGCCAGCGAGAGCACGTCCCGCTTGGCGACGAGGTAGCCGGCGAAGAACAGGATCAGCAGCAGCTTCGCGGGCTCGCTGGGCTGGACGGTCAGCGGTCCGACCCGGATCCACAACCGGGCGCCGTTGATCGTCTGTCCGAGCACGGGCAGCGCCGGCAGCAGCAACAGCACCAGCCCGAGGGCGGCGCAGGTGTAGGTGTAGCGCTGCAGCCGGGTGTGGTCGCGCACCACGTACAGCACGGCGGCGAAGACGGCGACGCCCACCGCGGTCCAGATCAGTTGACGCGGCGCCTCGCCCGAGGGCAGTTCACGGCCGAGCTGGGTCGCCCGGTCCACCGCCGCAAAGTCCAGCCGACGGATGACGACCAGACCCAGCCCGTTCAGCAGGGCGACGCAGGGCAGCAGGAGCGGGTCGGCGTACGGAGCGACCTGGCGGACGACGAAGTGGGCCAGCAGGAACAGCGCCCCGAGGCCCACCCCGTAGCCGGCGGTTCCGGCGGGTATCTGCCCCTCGACCGCCAGGCCGACCGCGGCGTAGGCCAGCACCGCGATGAGGACCGCGAGCACCGTGAGCGCCAGCTCGACGTTGCGTCCTGGCGCCGTGTCCCGGGTCACGGTCATCGGAGCGGTCACGACGTGCCTGCGGGACAGGCGGCGCCCGGGCCCGTGGAGCTGGACGGGCTCGGTACGGAGCTGGGCTGGACGGAGCTGGGCTGGACGGAGCTGGACGGTGCGGGAACTGGCAGGGCGAAGGCGGGGCTGGAGCCGGTGACCGGAGACCCGGAGACGGGGGGGCTGGTCATGACGGGCGGGCTGGCCGTCGGGCTGAGGGCAGTCGGGCTGGGGGTCGGCCTCGGGCTGGGGGTCGAGCCACCGCGCGGCGACGGGTCCCGGACGCAGCCGACCGGGAACGACTGCTGCAGGCGGTCGACGATCTGCTCGGCGTCGGCCCGGTCCTTCGCCACGATGCCGCGCTCCACCTGCGCGCCGGCCAGGGCGTCCAGGCGGTCCATCTCCAGGTCGGTCCGCGCGGCGATGCTGGACAGCCCGATCCCGGCGAACTCTCCGGTCACCCCCTGGAAGATGGCGACGGCGCCGCCGTCGGCACCGACGTAGAACTGGTTGCGGACGTAGGCGTAGGTCGCCCCGGCTCCGGCCACCACCGCGATCAGCACCAGCGCCACGACCAGCCCGGTGCGGCCTCGGCGTCGGGTGGACGGCGGCGTAGTGACCGGGGTCGTGGCGGCGCGGGGAGCCGGCGCCACGTCCCTGCCCTCGGCGGTGCGCGCCCGCGCGGCCGAGGACTCCCCGATGCCTTCGGGTGGCGCCTGCGGCGCTTCGGCGGCCGCCCCGGCGACCACCGGTGCGGTCGGGCGCAGGTCGCCGGCGTCCACCACGTCGGCCACGATGACGGTGACGTTGTCCGGCCCGCCGCCCCGCAGGGCCAGTTGCACCAGCCGGTCGCACGCCTCCTGCGGGCTTGCCAGCTGCAGCGCCTCCTGCAGGGTCTTCGCCCGGCCCACCGGTCCGGTGAGGCCGTCGGTGCACAGCAGGTAGCGGTCCCCGGCCCGTACCTCGCGCACGGACAGGTCCGGATCGATGTCCCCGCGCCCGTCCAGCGCCCGGGTGATCAGCGAGCGCTGCGGGTGGGTGCTGGCCTCCTCCTCAGTGATCCGGCCGTCGTCGATGAGTTTCTGCACGAGGGTGTGGTCGGTGGTGATCTGGCTGAGCGCGTCGTCGCGGAGCAGGTAGGCGCGGGAGTCACCGATGTGCAGCAGTCCCAGCCGGTTTCCCGCGAACAGGAAGGCGGTCAAGGTCGTCCCCATGCCGTCCAGCGCGGCGTCACCGAGGACCATGTCGCGCAGGTGGTCGTTCGCCGCGACCGCGCGCTCGCGCAGCACGTCGAGCAGGTCCGTGTCCGGCGCGTCCTCGTCCAGCGGGGCCAGTGCAGCGATGGCGACGGCGCTGGCGACCTCGCCGGCGGCGTGCCCCCCCATGCCGTCCGCGACGGCCAGGATCCGCGGACCGGCGTACACCGAGTCCTCGTTGCCTTCTCGCAACAGGCCGGTGTGCGAGCGGGCGGCGAAGTTCAGGGCGAGGGTCATCGGCGCAACTCGAGCACGGTCTTGCCGATGCGGATCGGCCGGCCGATCGGCACCGGAGTGGGGCGGACGACCTTGTCGGGACCGAGGTAGGTGCCGTTCGTCGAGCCGAGGTCCTCGACCAGCCAGGTGCCGTCGCCCAGGATCAGGCGGGCATGCCGGCTGCTGGCGTAGTCGTCGGTCAGCACGAGGGTGGAGTCGTCGGCCCGGCCCAGGGTCACCGGCTCGTCGCCCAGCCCGATCGTGGTGCCGGTCAGTGCCCCCTCGGTCACCACGAGCCGCCGCGCCGAGCTGCGCCCGGACGGCCGGTTCGACGCGGTCGACGGTGTGCGGGGGGCGGCGGCGGAGGTCACCCGCGGGGGGGCGGGTGCGCGGCCGGCTCGGCTGCCGGACAGGTCGCTGCGCAGCGTACGGAAGGCGAAGATCACGAAGAGCCAGAGTACGGCCAGCAGGCCGTACTTCACCGCGGCGACGACCAGGGCGCTGCCCATCAGCGCTCCGACCGGAAGATCAGCGAGGTGGCACCGATATCGAGCCGGTCGCCGTCCTGCAGTTCGGCCTCCGCCACCCGCCGCCCGTTGACCAGCGTGCCGTTGGTCGACTGGAGGTCCACGATGCGCGCCCCGCCACCGTCGAGGCGGACCTCGGCGTGGGCCCGGGAGACGCCGGTGTCGGGCAGCCGGAGCTCGGCGTCCGCACCGCGGCCGACGACGGTGACCGGGCGGGTCAGCACGACCACCCGCTCGGCGTTGCCGGCCGTGGCCGGCAGGACCAGTCGCGGGCGACCGACCCCGGTGGTCTGGGGACCGGCCGAGGGCTCGGCCAGGACGGCGCTGCGCACCCGGAACACCCCGGTGTCGAGCGACTCGACGCGTTCGAAGGCCACCGAGACCGGTCCCACGAAGGACCAACCCTGGTCGTGGGCGTGTTCCTTCACCATGCTGGCGAGCTCGGCGCGCAGCGGCTCGTCCCACTCGGCGAACCGTTCGAGGTCGGTGGCGCCGAGCTCGACGGTGTAGGCGTTCGGCACGAGAATCCGTCCCTGGCCGACGATCTGCTTCTTGTCGGCAGCCTCGCGCTGGAGGGCGGCGGCGACCTCGACGGGCTGGACCACCCCGCCGAAGACCCGGGCGAAGGCACCCTCGACGAGGCCTTCGAGCCGGCGCTCGAAGCGCTGCAGCACTCCCACGCCGGTGCCCCTTCCCTGTCGGGTGAGATCATATCTGTCTGAGCCGACCCGGCGGGTCGGGCCGGTCGCCGGTGCTAGCCTTCGCTTCGCACTCGCGCGAGTGGCGGAATGGCAGACGCGCACGGTTCAGGTCCGTGTGTCCGAAAGGACGTGGGGGTTCAACTCCCCCCTCGCGCACCGGGATCACGAGGGGGGCGGGGCGCGCGGTCGCCCCGCCAACCGAGGACGGCCGCCGCGGACACGGCGACCCAGATCCCGCCGGCGAACACCGCGGCCACGACGTCGCTGAGGTAGTGCACGCCGAGCAGCACCCGGCTGGCGGCGACGGCGGCGACCGCCAGTCCGGCGAACACCACAGCGCCCGGACGCCAGCGCCCGAGCGCCGGCCAGGCGACGAGCAGCAGGCTCAGGACCAGCACGGTGGTGCCCATCGTGTGCCCGCTCGGGAAGCTCGGGCTGGTCTCGACGGCGACGGCCTCCGGCAGGACCGGACGGGCCCGGTCGACCAGCGCCTTGAGGCCGATGTTGAGGGCGCTTCCGCCGGCGACGGTGAGGACGAGGAAGACCGCGTGCCGCCGTTGCCGGCGGTGCAGCAGCCAGGCGGCGACCAGCAGCACCAGAGCGGCGCGGACGGCTCCGCCGCCGAGCAGCGTCGTGGCGCGGGCCGCGCTCAGCAGCGCGCCCGAGTCCAGGACGGCCTCGTGCGCCGTCCGCTCGACCCGGTCGTCGAGCCGGGCCAGCGGCCCCCACTGCCGGGTGACGAGCAGCGTGAGCAGCAGGAACGGCCCGACCGTCGCCAGCACCACCAGCCCGCTGGCGACCAGCCGTCCGGCCCGGCGGGCTTCGGGCGCCGGCGCGGTCACGGCCGCAGCATCGCCGGGTGCAGCGACGTCGCTCCGCCCCGGCGGAACAGCGCCGCCGGACGACCTCCCTCCGGGCCCACCGGTGCTGGCCGGCCGACCGGGACGAGGAAGCCGGGCGTGCCGGTGACCTTGCGGTGGAAGTTGCGCGGGTCCAGTGGCCGCCCCCACACCGCCTCGTAGACCCCGCGCAGCTCCGCCACGGTGAACTGATCACCTACGAAAGCGGTAGCCAGTGAGGAGTATTCAAGCTTGGCGCGGGCCCGCTCCACCCCTGCGGCGAGGACTTGCTCGTGGTCGAAGGCGAGCGCCGGGGCATCCACCCGATCGATGGGCACCCACGCCACCGAGCGGGTCCGCTCGCCGGGCAGCGGGGCTTCCAGGTCGGGGGCGAAGACGAGGTACGCAACGGAGACCACCCGCATGCGCGGGTCCCGGCCGGGTGCCCCGAAGGCGCCGAGCTGCTCGACATGGGCGGCGTCGCGGCGTACGCCGGTCTCGCGTTCCAGCCGCCGGACCGCGGCGGTGTCCAGGTCCTCCTCCGGCAGGACGAAGCCGCCCGGCAACGACAGCGCGCCGAGGAACGGGTGGGTGGCGCGTTCGACCAGCAGCACGCTGAACGCGCCGTCCCGCACCGTCAGCAGCACCATGTCCACGGTCAGCGCGAAGGGCGGGAACTGCGCCGGGTCGTAGGAAGCCAGCCAGCTTCGCTCCGGCGGGGGGACGCGTCGCACCGATCGACCCCCCCTCCATGGCGCTGCTGTGGTTCTGGCGACCCTAAGCCGCAGCAGTCATGGAAAGATGCTCGCGTGCCGGAGTTGCCCGAGGTGCAGGCGCTGGTGAGCTTGTTGTCCGAGCGCGCCCGCGGCCGCACCGTCGCCCGGATCGACGCGCCGGGGATCCATGTGCTCAAGACCTACGACCCGCCGGTCACGTCGCTGGCCGGGCTGGCGATCGACGAGGTGGACCGGCATGGCAAGTTCCTCGACCTGTCGGTCTCGGGGCTGCACCTGGTCGTGCACCTGGCCCGGGCCGGCTGGCTCCAGTGGCGCGAGGCGCTGCCGCCTGCGCCGCCGAAGATGGGCAAAGGACCGCTCGGTCTGCGGGTCCATCTGGACGACGGCAGCGGCTTTGACCTCACCGAGGCCGGTACGCAGAAGCGGCTCGCCGTCTACGTGGTCCGCGACATCACGGCCGTGCCCGGGATCGCCCGGCTGGGGATCGACCCGTTGTCCGCCGACTTCACTCTGCCAGCGTTCGCCCGGCTGCTCACCGGCGTGCGGTCGCAGATCAAGGGGGTGCTCACCGACCAGTCTCTGATCGCCGGCGTCGGGAACGCCTACAGCGACGAGGTGCTGTGGGAGGTAGGGCTGTCGCCGTTCAAGCCGGCGGCGAATCTGACGTCGGCCGAGGTGTCGCGGTTGCACGAGTCGCTTGTGACGACGCTGCGCGAGGCGGTGCGCCGGGCCGCCGGACTGGCCGCCGGCAAACTCAAGGCGGAGAAGAAGGCCGGCCTGTCGGTGCACGCCCGCACCGGGCTGCCCTGCCCGCGGTGCGGTGACACGGTGCGTGAGGTGTCCTTTGCCACCAAGTCCCTGCAGTACTGCCCGACCTGCCAGACCGGCGGCCAGCCACTGGCCGACCGTCGCCTGTCCCGGCTGCTCAAGTAGCGCCCGCACGCGCTCAGTTCAGCTGAGGCTCCCTCGGGCGTGTCCCGTCGGGGTCGGCACACAAGACCTGGGCTTGTTGCCACACAGCGCAACTTTCCGGCAAAGTTGCGCTCCCTGGCAACACCCACTCGCCAAGCATGCCGACCCCGCCGGTTTTTCCACAGGCCCCGCGTCCTCCACATCCTTCACATCCGCGACACCCAGCTCCTCACCACGAGCACATCGTGCTGCCGTGGACGTCGGCGCGTTGCTCAGGCAGGCGCGGGAGCAGGCCGTGCACACGCAGCGTCAGCTCGCCGCCCAGTTGGGCGTGCCGCCCTCCACCCTGAGCCGCTACGAGTCCGGTGCGGGGCAGCCGTCGCTGCGGATGCTGGATCGGATCCTTGCGGGCTGCGGCAAGCAGTTGCACGCGACGCTCGTCCAGCGTCACGCCGATCTCGACGCCGATCTCAATCGTCGTCCCGCCGGGTGAGGACTGGCCGCACGAGGTCCGGCTGGACGGCGGCCTCGGGCCGCGGCGGGTGGTCCCGGCAGAGCACCTCGGTCCTGCGGACGGGGTGCGGCCGCAGGTGTTGGAGCACTGCTTGCGCCGCCGCTCCGGACCCACCTGACAGACTCCCGGCATGGCGGACTACGACCTTGTCGTGATCGGTGCCGGCGCGACCGGCTTGGCGGCGGCCCGCGGGGCGCGCCGGGCCGGACGCCGGGTGGCCCTGGTGGAGGCGGCCCGGCCCGGCGGTGACTGCACGCACTTCGGCTGCGTCCCGAGCAAGGCGCTGCTCGAGACGGCCCGGCGGGTGAAAGCCGCGAAATCTGGCTCCCGCTATGGCTTCTCGGCAGCGGTGACGGTGGACTTCGCCGCCGTGATGGAGCGGGTCGCCGGCGTCATCGCCGAGATCGAGCAGGACGAGTCGCCCGAAGTGTTGGCGTCCGAGGGCATCGACCTGCTGCCCGCTTGGGGGGTGCTGACCGGTCCGACCTCGGTCGAGGTCGACGGCCGCAGGATCAGCACCGAACGGTTCGTGGTGGCCAGCGGCTCGCGTGCGGCGGTGCCCCCGATCGAGGGGCTGGACACGGTCGACTACCTGGACAACAAGAACGTCTTCGCGCTGCGCGAGCTGCCCGAGCACCTGCTGGTCCTGGGCGGCGGCCCGATCGGGGTGGAGCTGGCGCAGGCCTTCCGCCGGCTCGGCGCGCAGGTGACGGTCGTCGAGGCGATGCCCACGCTGCTCAGCCGGGACGAGCCGGAGGCGCAGCAGGTGCTGCGTACCGTCCTGGAGCGCGAGGAAGTCGTCGTCCGCACCGGCGCCAAGGTGGTCCGGGTCGAGCCCCGCCCGGTCCTGCACCTGGACGACGGGACCACCGTGACCGGGTCGCACCTGCTGGTCGCCGTGGGCCGTACCCCGTCCACCGACCGGCTCGGTCTCGACACGGCGGGGGTGGTGCTGGACCGGGGCAGGGTCGTCACCGACGACCACCTGCAGGCCGCAGAGACGGTCTGGGCGGCGGGCGACTGCACCAGTCGGTTGCAGTTCACCCACGTCGGCGACGAGCAGGGCCGGCTGGCCGCGCGCAACGCCTTCGCCGGCCCGTTGCCCTGGCAGCGGGGGACCTGGGACGACCGGGTCGTCCCGATGGTGACCTTCACCGAGCCGGAGGTCGCCCACGTCGGGTTGACCGAGAGCGCCGCGGTCGCCCAGCACGGAGCCGGCGTACGGGTGTCGACGTTCTGGGACCGCAAGGGCGACCGGGCGCGTACGGCCGGTGAGACCGACGGCTTCGTGAAGTTGATCGCGGTGCCGGGCAAGGTCGGCGGGATGGTGCTGGGCAAGCTGGTGGGGATGACGGCGGTCGGGCCGATGGCGGGTGAGCTGATCGCCGAGGGGGCGCTGTGCATGCGGGCTGGGACGTTGGTCGGCCGGCTCGCCCAAACGATCCACGCCTATCCGACCTGGTCGCTGTCGACCCGGCTCGCCGCCGCGCAGTTCTTCGATCGAGGCCCCGAGCCGGCCCGCCGCGGACAGGCGTGACCGCATGCCCCCCGCCCCGCCCGAGGTGCTGGTTGTCGCGCACCGCGGCTGTTCCGCGGCGCACGCCGAGCACACGTTGGCGGCGTACGAGCTGGCCCTGACCGAAGGCGCGGACTCCCTCGAGTGCGATGTACGCCTCACCCGGGACGGGGTGCTGGTCTGCGTGCACGACCGCCGGATCGACCGGGTCAGCGATGGCCGAGGCGTGCTCTCGACGCTGGAGCTGGCCGACCTCGCCGATCTGGACTTCGCCTCGTGGAAGGCCCGACAAAAC
>JBBSUR010000002.1:0-33877 GCA_038234255.1 Mycobacteriales bacterium
CACCGGCGCGGCGCAGGGCGGCATGTGCGCCGCACTGGCCAACGTGGAGGAAGACAACTGGGAGTGGCACACCTTCGACACGGTCAAGGGCGGCGACTACCTGGTCGACCAGGACGCCGCTGAGGTGATGTGCCGGGAGGCGATCGACGCGGTGCTGGACCTGGAGAAGATGGGACTTCCGTTCAACCGAACCCCCGAAGGACGCATCGACCAGCGCCGCTTCGGCGGGCACACCCGCAACCACGGCGAGGCGGCCGTACGCCGGTCGTGCTTTGCCGCGGACCGCACCGGCCACATGATCCTGCAGACGCTCTACCAGCAGTGCGTCAAGCACGAGATCGACTTCTTCAACGAGTTCTACGTGCTGGACCTGATCTTCAGCGAAGTAGCCGGGGAGCGGGTCACCTGCGGCGTCGTCGCCTACGAGCTGGCGACCGGCCAGACGCACGTGTTCCACACCAAAGCGGTGCTGTTCGCGACCGGCGGGTTCGGCAAGGTGTTCAAGGTGACCTCCAACGCCCACACGCTGACCGGGGACGGCATGGGCATCGTCTACCGCAAGGGGCTGCCGCTGGAGGACATGGAGTTCTTCCAGTTCCACCCGACCGGCATCTGGAAGATGGGCATCCTGCTGACCGAGGGAGCTCGCGGGGAGGGCGGCATCCTGCGGAACTCCGATGGCGAGCGCTTCATGGAGCGCTACGCCCCGACCATCAAGGACCTCGCGCCGCGCGACGTGGTCGCTCGCGCCATCTACACCGAGATCCGCCAGGGCCGCGGTTGCGGGCCGGCCGGTGACCACGTGCTGCTGGACCTCACCCACCTGCCGCCGGAGCAGCTCGACGCCAAGCTGCCCGACATCACCGAGTTCGCCCGCACCTACCTCGGCATCGAGCCTTATACCGACCCCATCCCGATCCAGCCCACGGCACACTATGCAATGGGCGGGGTCCCGACGACCGTCGACGCGCAGGTGCTGCGCAACAACACCGACGTCGTCCCCGGCCTGTTCGCTGCCGGTGAGGTGGCCTGCGTCTCGGTGCACGGGGCCAACCGGCTCGGCACCAACTCCCTGCTGGACATCAACGTCTTCGGCCGGCGCGGCGGGCTGGCCGCGGCGGCCTATGCCGACGCGCACGACTTCGTGCCGCTGCCCGATACGCCGGAGCGCGACACCCTCGCCCGGCTGCAACGCCTGCGCGACGGCGGTGGCACCGAGTTGGTCGCCGCCATCCGCTCGACGCTGCAGGAGACGATGGACGCCAACGCCTCGGTCTACCGCACCGAGGCGACGCTGAAGCAGGCCGCGAACGACATCGCCGCACTGAAGGACCGCTACCTGCGGGTCGGCGTCGCCGACCGTGGCGTGCGTTACAACACCGAGCTGCTCGAAGCGGTCGAGCTGGGCTTCCTGCTCGAGCTCGCCGAGTGCCTGGTCGTCTCGGCGACGGCGCGCACCGAGTCCCGCGGCGGTCACTTCCGCGAGGACTACCCGACCCGCGACGACGTCAACTTCCTGCGGCACACCATGGCGTACAAGGTCCCCGACGCCTCGGGGACGACCGGGTGGGCCTCGGACGTCCGGCTGGACTACAAGCCGGTCGTGCAGACCCGCTACGCACCGATGGAGCGGAAGTACTGAGATGACCGTCACCGTTGAAGCTGCTGCCCCCCAGTCCCCGGTCGCCGACCACCTGCGCACGGTCACCGTCAAGGTCCGGCGCTACGACCCGGAGGTCGACCCGGAGGCGAACTGGCAGAGCTTCCACGTGCCGGTGGAGAAGGGCGACCGGCTGCTCGACGCGCTGCACCAGATCAAGTGGTACCAGGACGGGTCGCTGACCTTCCGGCGCTCCTGCGCGCACGGGGTCTGCGGCTCGGACGCCATGCGGATCAACGGCGTGAACCGGCTGGCCTGCAAAGTGCTGGTCAAGGACCTGGGCGAGGAGATCCTGGTCGAGCCGATCAAGGGCCTGACGGTGCTCAAGGACCTCGTCGTCGACATGGAACCGTTCTTCGCCGCCTTCCGGGCGGTCAAGCCGTTCCTCATGCCGACCGGTCGCGAGCCCACCCGGGAGCGGCTGCAGAGCGCCGAGCAGCGCGCCCGCTTCGACGACACCACCAAGTGCATCATGTGCGCGGCCTGCACCACGGCGTGCCCGGTGTTCTGGAACGACGACGCCTACTTCGGTCCGCAGGCCATCGTTGCGGCGCACCGCTTCATCTTCGACAGCCGCGACGACGGCGCCGCCGAGCGCCTGGAGATCCTCAACGACAAGGAGGGGGTGTGGCGCTGTCGCACCACGTTCAACTGCACCGACGCCTGTCCCCGCGGGATCGAGGTCACCAAGGCGATCCAGGAGGTCAAGCGGGCGCTGATCTTCCGTCGCCGCTGAGCGGTCAGGGGCCGCCTCGGTCAGCGCCGGCCGCGGTCAGGCGCGGACGTAGGCCGCGAGGTGCTCGCCGGTGAGGGTGGACCGGGCGGCGACGAGGTCGGCGGGTGTGCCCTGGAAGACGATCCGGCCACCGTCGTGACCGGCGCCGGGCCCGAGGTCGATGATCCAGTCGGCGTGCGCCATGACCGCCTGGTGGTGCTCGATGACGATGACCGACTTGCCGGAGTCGACCAGCCGATCGAGCAGGCCGAGCAGTTGCTCGACGTCGGCCAGGTGCAGCCCGGTGGTCGGCTCGTCCAGGACGTAGACGCCGCCCTTCTCGCCCATGTGGGTGGCCAGCTTGAGCCGCTGGCGTTCGCCTCCGGACAGTGTGGTGAGCGGCTGACCGAGGCTGAGGTAGCCGAGCCCGACGTCGACCAGCCGCTGCAGGACCTGGTGCGCGGCCGGCGTGCGCGCCACGCCGGCGCCGAAGAACTCCTGTGCGTCGGTCACCGACATCGCGAGCACCTCGCTGATGTCGCGGCCGCCGAGGTGGTGTTCCAGCACCGATGCCTGGAACCGCCTGCCTTCGCACTCCTGGCAGGCGCTGACGACTCCGGCCATCATCGCCAGGTCGGTGTAGATGACGCCGGCGCCGTTGCAACTGGGGCAGGCGCCCTCGGAGTTGGCGCTGAACAGCGCCGGCTTCACCCCGTTGGCCTTCGCGAACGCCTTGCGAATCGGGTCCAGCAGTCCGGTGTAGGTCGCCGGACTGCTCCGTCGCGAGCCGCGAATCGCACCCTGGTCCATCGACACCACACCTGTGCCGGCAGGCCCCGGGGAAGCGGGCAGCGACCCGTGGACGAGCGAACTCTTGCCGGAGCCGGCGACGCCGGTGACGACGACAAGCACCCCGAGTGGGATGTCAACGTCGACGTCCTGCAGGTTGTGCGAGGTGGCACCGCGAATCTCCAGCGCGCCGGTAGGGGTGCGCACCGGCTCCTTGAGGGCGGCCCGGTCGTCGAGGTGGCGGCCGGTGAGGGTGCCGCTGGAGCGCAGCCCCGTGACGGTGCCCTCGTAGCAGACGGTCCCCCCCGCCGTACCGGCGCCCGGGCCGAGATCGACGACATGGTCGGCTATCGCGATCGTCTCCGGCTCGTGCTCGACGACGAGCACCGTGTTGCCGTTGTCCCGCAGCCGCAGCAGCAGGTCGTTCATCCGAGCGATGTCGTGCGGGTGCAGGCCGGTGGTGGGCTCGTCGAAGACGTAGGTGACGTCGGTGAGTGAAGAGCCGAGGTGCCCGATCATCTTGACCCGCTGCGCCTCGCCGCCCGACAGCGTGCCCGACGGCCGGTCGAGCGAGAGGTAACCCAGCCCGATCTCCACGAAGGAGTCGAGGCTGTGCTGCAGCGTCGCGAGCAGCGGCGCCACCGACGGCTCGTCGACGCAGCGGGCCCATTCGGTCAGGTCGCTGAGCTGCATCGCGCAGGCATCGGCGATGCTGACCCCGTCGATCCGCGACGACCGGGCTGCCTCGCTGAGCCGGGTGCCGCCGCACTCCGGACACTGAGTGAACGTCACCGCCCGTTCCACGAAAGCGCGGACATGCGGCTGCAGCGCATCGACGTCCTTGACCAGGAACGACTTCTGGATCTTCGGGATGAGGCCCTCGTAGGTCAGGTTGACCCCGTCGACCTTGATCTTGGTCGGTTCCTTGTACAGCAGGTCGTTCAGTTCCTTCTTGGTGTACCTGCGGATGAGCTTGTCCGGGTCGAAGAAGCCGCAGCCGCTGAAGATGCGCCCGTACCACCCGTCGACGCTGTAGCCAGGGATGGTGAGCGCGCCGTCGCGGAGCGACCTGCTCTCGTCGTAGATCGCCGACAGGTCGAAGTCGGTCACGCTGCCCATGCCCTCGCAGCGTGGGCACATCCCGCCCGTGATGGTGAAGCTGCGCCGTTCCTTCACGGTCCTCCCGCCGCGCTCGAGCGTGACCGCGCCCGCTCCGCTGATCGAGGCGACATTGAAGGAGTAGGCCTGGGCGGATCCGATGTGCGGCTGGCCGAGGCGGCTGAAGACAATGCGCAGCAGCACGCCCGCATCGGTGGCGGTGCCGACGGTGGAGCGCGCGTTCGCACCCATCCGCTGCTGGTCGACGATGATCGCGGTCGTGAGCCCTTCCAGCAGATCGACGTCGGGCCGCGACATCGTCGGCATGAAGCCCTGCACGAAGGCGCTGTAGGTCTCGTTGATCAGCCGCTGGGAGTCCGCGGCGATCGTGCCGAATACCAGCGAGCTCTTGCCCGAGCCGGAGACGCCGGTGAACACGGTCAGCCGGCGCTTCGGAATCTCGACGCTGACGTCCTTGAGGTTGTTCACGCGCGCACCGCGCACGCGGAGCAGGTCGTGGCTGTCGGCGACGTGCGTGGCCAGGCTCATCGCGCGCGACGCCACAGCCGCACGCCGATCACCACCAGGGCCAGCCCCAGTGACATCGAGACCGCCGCCAGCGTGACATGCACCAGCAGGTACGCGGTAGGACCGTCGTCGAACGCCCTGTCGTCGGTAGCGACCACCCGGACGAAGTTGGGCCAGACCAGCAACGGCCACAACCCGGCCAGAACCAAGAAACCGGCCACCCGCCGAGGAAATCTCATCGGGCCAGTGTCGTTGACCGGCGTGGGGCGGTCCTGCCGGTACGGTCCGGTCACCATGTCGCTGTCCTCCTGCCTCGCTGCGGCCCTCGCCACCGTGACGCTTCTGCTGACTTCGGCCGTGCCGGTGTCGGCTGCCGACGGGCTCGGCGGGCCCGGGCTCGGCGGGACCGGCGTGCTGGTGTCCGCCGAGGCACCGGCGCTGCCCGAGGTCGCCGCTGCGAGCTGGGTCGTCGCCGACCTGGACACCGGCGAGGTGCTGGCGGCCAAGAACGCGCACGGGCTCTACGCACCAGCGAGCACGCTCAAGATGCTCACCGCCGTGACGTTGCTGCCCGTGCTGGATGGCGGCCGCCTCGTGGTCCCGACCTTCGACGACGTCAACGTCGACGGCACCAAAGTCGGCCTGGTCGAGCGGGTCAGCTATCCGGTGACCGAGCTGTTCGGCGCGATGCTGATGGTCTCGGCCAACGATGCCGCCAACGTCCTGGCCTCGGCAGCGGGCGGGCAACTGGTGACCGCACAGCTGATGAACGACCGGGCCCGCGAGCTGGGCGCACTCGACACCCACGCGGTCAATCCGCACGGCCTGGACGCGACCGGACAGGTCAGTTCGGCCTACGACCTCGCGGTGATCGCCCGGGCCGGGCTGGCCGACCCACGGTTCGCCCGCTACGTCAGCACCCGGCGGGCCAGCGTGGGGGCTCCCCTCGGCAAGCCGCGGATCGAGACGGTCAACAAGAACAAGCTGCTGCGCGACTACGCCGGGGCGCTCGGGGTCAAAAACGGCTACACCATAGCGGCGGGCGCGAGCTTCGTCGGAGCCGCCGAGCGCGACGGGCGGCGGCTGGTGGTCTCGATGATGCGCTCGGACCCCAAGATCTTCGGCGAGGCGACGAAGCTGCTCGACTGGGGTTTCGCCGCGCAGGGTAGCCCCGCGGTGGGAAGCCTGCCGACCGAGCCGGAGAATCTTGCTCAGGTGAGCTCGGTCGTCGCGATCTCGGGCCGTTCCGCCTCCGCCTCTCCGCCCGTCCCGGGCGGCACCAGCCTTCCGGTGACGCTGGCCGGCCTGGGCCTGGCCGTCGCGGCGGTGGTCGCGGTGCGCCGGCCGGCGACAAGTCCGCCATTGCTAGCGACTAGCGGCGGACCAGGCCCTTCAAGGTGCGCAGAACATAGAGCAGAACCGCCATGGCCACCATCCCGAACGCACCGGCGCTGAACTGGGCCGCCTGCCGGACGCGGACCTCGTGTCGGGCGGGTGGAGCGGTCGGGTGGGTGGGCCCGGTCGGCTCCTGCCACGGCGGCGCCGGCTCGTCCGGGCCATCCTCCACCAGGTCAGGGTCGATGTTGGCCTGAATCGCGAGCGCGACGCTGGCGGTCCCGGACGGGGCGACATCGGAGTCGTACGGCGCGGTGACGGTCCACGCTGCGCAGAGCAGCAGCATCCGGGAGACGACGTTGATCCAGACCAGCAGGCCGACGATGACGGCGAAGGCGCCGTACAGCGGGTTCTCGGTGGTGCGCTCGATGTAGATCGCGCCGACCCGCTTGAGCAACTCGAACAGCACTGCGGCGAGCACAGCGCCCTGCAGGATCCGGCGGAACGGCGTCTGCACCTTGGGCAGGCGGTAGAACAGGAACAGGAACAGGCCGGTACTGGTCAGTAGACCGAGGAAGATTCCGACCACCTTGGCGAGCACCACGGCGGGAAGGTCCTCGTCCAGGCGCACCAGCTCCAGCGCGAACCCGGTGAAGGCCCCCGTCGCCGCCGAGACGCCCACCGACACGAGCACCGTCAGACCCAAGCCGGCCAGGATGAGGGCGTCCTTGGCCTTCTTGACCACGATGTTGCCGGCGTCGATGTTGTGGTGCCACATCGCCCGGATCGCCTGGCGCAGCGCGTCCACCCAGCCCAGGCCGGAGTAGAGCAGGGCGAGCAGGCCGACCAGGCCGGTGACCCCGGCCTTGGTGTTCTTGGCGAGGATGTCGCGTAACTCGAGTTGGTCGGCGAGGCCGGGGGCGTAGGCGTGGACCTGGTTCACTACCGTGCCGATCGCCTCCTCGCCCAGGAACAGGGCCAGCAGTGAGGCGGCCACGGCGAGCAGCGGGAAGAACGACAGGAATCCGAAGAAGGTCACCGCGGCGGCCTGCCGGTCTCCCCCGTCGGCCTGGTAGCGGCCGAAGGCCCGGATCAGGTGATCGAAGAAGGGGCGACGCTCGCGCGCCCGCGACAGGACCGCCTGGGGAGAGACCATGGCGCGCACCTACCCGCCGGACCAGCCGGCGACGCACGCAGGTGATCTTCGCCTCAACGGTGACCCTCCGGTTCGACCGGCCCTGGCAGGCCGACAGCACCGAACGGGAAGTCCCGCTGTGGCCGCCAGACGCCGTACGGGTCCTGCTCGAACAGGGTGAAGCCCCATACGGTGAACGACGCGTCAAAGGTGGCCAGCGCGGACAGCGCCTCGTCCAGCGCCGGGTTCGGCAGGTCGTGGGCCACCGTGACGTGCGGGTGGAAGGGAAAGTCCAGCTCGCGGTGGAGTAGACCAGAGCGCACCTTGGCCTGGATCCGCTCGGCATCGAGGATGCCCTGGACCAGCGGCACGAACACCACCGGCGAGACCGGCCGGAAGCTCTGCGTGCCGCGCAGTCGCATCAGGAAGGGATGCTCGGCGGCAGCGACGACGCGCAGGTGCTCCTCGATGTCGGACAACTTCTCCGCCGCAAGCGACGTCGGCGGAAGCAAGGTCACGTGAGGGGGGATGCGGGCCGCACGGGGGTCGCCGAGTCGCTCGCGCCACTCCTGCAACTCGCTGGTCCACGGCTCGGGGATGCCGAAGGCGACCCCGAAGTCCCCTCGCCCCATTCAGCCCCCCTGCCGAGTGGGGGCCAGCAGACCTACCCGGTCGCGGACCGCAGTCATCGTCTGGTCCGCCACCTCCCGCGCCCGGGCGGCCCCCTCGGCGAGGACCGCGTCCAGGCGTGCCGGGTCAGCGATGAGCTCGCGGTAGCGTTCGCGCACCGGCGCGAACAGCTCGATCAGCGCCGCGGCGACGTCGGCTTTGAAGTCGCCGTATCCCTTTGCGGTGTAGACCCTTTCCAGCTCGCCGACCGGGGTGCCGGTGGCCACGGACAAGATGGTGAGCAGGTTGCTGATGCCGGGTTTGTCGTCGGCAACGCGTACCTCCCGGCCGGTGTCGGTGACCGCGCTTCTGATTTTCTTGGTGATCGTCTTCGGGTCGTCGAGCACCCAGACGGTGCCGCTGCCGCCGATGCTCTTGCTCATCTTGCGGGCCGGCTGCTGCAGGTCCCTGATCCGTTCGCCCGGATGACCGGCGTACGGCGCCGGAAGCGTGAACGTCGTCCCGTACCGGCTGTTGAAGCGCTGCGCGAGGTCGCGGGTGAGCTCCAGGTGCTGTCGCTGGTCCTCCCCGATCGGGACGGCGTCGGCCTGGTACATCAGGATGTCGGCCGCCTGCAGGACCGGGTAGTAGAACAGCCCGACGCTGGCCGACGCCCCCCCGGCCGCGCTCTTGTCCTTGAACTGCGTCATGCGGCTCGCCTCGCCGTAGCCGGTGATGCAGGCGAACACCCAACTGAGCTCGGCGTGCTGCGGCAGGTGGCTCTGCGCGAACAGGGTGCTCCTGGCCGGGTCGACTCCCATCGCGAGCAGCTCGGCGACCGACTCGCGGGTGCGGGCTCGAAGCCGATCGGCCTCCGGTGTCTCGGTCAGCGCATGGAGGTCGGCGAGGAAGAAGAAGCACTCGTTCTCGTCCTGCATCGTCGCCCAGTGCCGCACCGCCCCGACGTAGTTGCCGAGCTGGAAGCTCTGCCCGGTGGGACGGATGCCGCTCAGGACGCGTGGCCGGTGGTGGGGATCGGGGGGCATGACCGTCATCCTTTCATCGGTCGCTACCGAGCCATCGCCTTTTGCAGGTTGCCGTCGATCGCCGCGAGAAACTCCTGGGTGGTCAGGTAGGGCTGGTCCCGGGAGACGAGCGACGCGAGGTCCTTGGTCATTGCGCCGTCCTCTACTGTGCGGACGCAGACCTTCTCCAGGGTCTGTGCGAAATCGGTGACCTCCGGGGTCGCGTCCATCTGGCCGCGATAGGTCAGGCCCTGCGTCCAGGCGAAGATGGATGCGATCGGGTTGGTGGAGGTCGCATTGCCCTTCTGGTGCTCGCGGAAGTGCCGGGTGACGGTGCCGTGTGCAGCCTCCGCCTCCACCGTCTTGCCATCCGGGGTCCGCAACACCGACGTCATCAGCCCCAGTGAGCCGAAGCCCTGGGCAACGGTGTCGGATTGCACATCGCCGTCGTAGTTCTTGCACGCCCAGACGTACCCGCCCTCCCACTTCATCGCCGCCGCCACCATGTCGTCGATGAGCCGGTGCTCGTAGCCGATGCCAGCCACCTCGAACTCGCCCCGGAACTCCTGGTCGTACACCTCCTGGAACAGGTCCTTGAAGCGCCCGTCATAAGCCTTCATGATCGTGTTCTTCGTCGACAGGTAGACCGGCAGACCACGGTCCAGCCCGTAGCGCAACGAAGCCCGGGCGAAGTCCCGGATCGACGAGTCCAGGTTGTACATCGCCATCGCGATCCCACCCCCAGGGAATTCGAACACCGTGTGCTCGATCGGCGCAGAGCCGTCCTTGGGGGTGAACGTCAGCGTGAGCGTCCCCTCGCCGGGCACCACCAGGTCGGTCGCCTTGTACTGGTCGCCGAAGGCGTGCCGGCCGATGATGATCGGCTTGGTCCAACCGGGCACCAGCCGCGGGATGTTGGAGATGATGATCGGCTCGCGGAAGATGACCCCTCCGAGGATGTTGCGGATCGTGCCGTTGGGCGACTTCCACATCTGCTTCAGACCGAACTCCTCGACCCGCGCCTCGTCCGGCGTGATCGTCGCGCACTTCACCGCCACGCCGTACTTCTGGGTGGCGAGGGCGCTGTCGACGGTGACCTGGTCGTCGGTTGCGTCGCGTGACTCGATGCCCAGGTCGTAGTACTTCAGGTCGATGTCGAGGTAGGGCAGGATCAACTGCTCCTTGATGAACGACCAGAGGATGCGGGTCATCTCGTCGCCGTCCATCTCGACGATCGGGTTCTGCACATGAATCTTCGGCATGCGTAGCTACCGCTTTCTGGCGACCCTGACGGCGCCGATCATGAGACGGAGAAGCAAGGCGTACGACGGGTCATCGGCATGCCACATGTCGCATCGGGGTGCCGGCGTGCTCAACTCAGGACGATGATCCTCTCACGCTGTTAGGCCGAATCCGCGTCATCCTTACCGGTCAGGCCAGCAGACCGAGTGCGCGTACGGCATCGCGTTCCTCGACCAGCTCGGCCACCGAGGCGTCGATCCGGCCGCGGGAGAACTCATCGATCTGGAGTCCCTGCACGATCTGCCAACGACCGTCAGCGCAGGTGAGCGGGAAGGACGACATCAGACCCGGTGGCACACCGTACGAGCCGTCGGAGGACACGGCGGCCGACACCCAGTCGCCGTCGGGAGTGCCCAGGACCCAGTCGTGCACGTGGTCGATGGCCGCATTGGCCGCCGAGGCCGCTGAGGACGCGCCGCGGGCCTTGATGACCGCGGCTCCCCGTTGCGCGACGGTCGGGATGAACGTGTCGCGAAGCCAGGTGTCGTCGCCGACCGCCTCGCGGGCCGGTCGGCCGCCGACCGTGGCGTGCGACCAGTCCGGGTACTGCGTCGCCGAGTGGTTGCCCCATATGGTCATCCGGGCGACGTCCTGCACCGACGCGCCGGTCCTGATCGCCAGTTGCGACAGCGCGCGGTTGTGGTCGAGTCGGGTCATGCCCGTGAAGCGCTCGGCGGGGATGTCCGGTGCCGCTGTCGCCGCGATCAGCGCATTGGTGTTCGCCGGGTTGCCGACCACCAGTACCCGGATGTCATCGGCAGCGACCGCATCGAGCGCCCGGCCCTGAGGGCGAAAGATACCGCCATTGGCGGACAGCAGGTCGCCGCGCTCCATCCCGGCCGTACGCGGTCGCGATCCCACCAGCAGCGCGATGTTCGCGCCCTCGAAGGCGACCATCGGGTCAGCGGTGAGCTCGACGCCCTCCAGCAGCGGGAAGGCGCAGTCCTGCAGTTCCATCGCGGTGCCCTCGGCAGCGGCGAGTGCCGGTTCGATCTCGAGCAGCCGGAGCCTTATCGGCGTGTCGGGGCCGAGCATCGAGCCCGCGGCGATGCGGAAGAGCAACGCGTAGCCGATCTGGCCCGCCGCTCCGGTGACCGTGACCGTGACTGTTCCTGACATGTCCGGCAGGGTACGAGGTCGTGTTCGGCCACCCCCGGGCGGCTGGTGGAGGAGGGCGGCGTCAGATGTCCGGGATCGTGTTGGCCAGCACGAGGATCGAGAAGCCGAGCAGCAACAGGCACGACGCGTCCAGGCCACGGGTGCGCACGACGAGCCAGCCTGCCTGCCGGGTCGGCAGGCTGAGCCGGAGTCCGGCGGCGAGCAGGAGCGCCAGGCCGATGACGATGACTCCGGGACGAGCATCGACGGTGGCGACGAGCCACAGTCCCGCAGCGGCCACCGCCAGGACGGCCAGTGCCGGAAGTTGTCGCAACCGCACCTGCACCTCCCCGGATCGGCTGCAGCGTACGGCGGCCTCCGCTGGCGTGTACACGGCGTCGGTGCGGGTATCCGTCTCCTGTGCCGACTCCACGACTGACCCGTGAGGAGTCGGGAGAGGCCTTCCTGTTGACCGCAGCCGTCACCAGTGTCGGTCGCGGAGCCGGCGTCGACATCGTGCTGAACGATCCGAGCGTCTCCCGCTTGCACGCCGAACTGGTTCGACGCGGCTCCTACGTGTACGTCACCGATCTGGGGCTGTCCACCAACGGCACCCGGGTGAACGGCCGACCGGTGGGACGTCGGGTGCTGCTGGAGGGTGACGTCATCTCCTTCGGAGCGGCGCGCACCCGGATCAGCGGGCTGGCGGGCGACCAGCAGGCCGACGACACCGCCGAGTTACGCCGCATGTCGACCCCGGAGTTGACCCGGCGGGAGGTCGAGGTGCTCAGCGCGCTGTGCCGCCCGGCGCTGCAACAGGACCCGTTCGTCGCGCCGGCGACCGCCCGCGACATCGCCGAGGAGTTGGTGGTGACCGAAGCGGCGGTCAAGCAGCACCTGCTGCGCCTGTATGTCAAGTTCCGGATCGACGAGGGCATCAACCGGCGGGCCCGCCTGGCCAATGAGGTCGTCAGCTCGGGGGTCGTACGACCGCTGCCGACCGTGGTGGAGGCGAGCATCCGCCGGGCCGGTTGACCGTCCGGTCGCCGGTCGGTCAGTCGCGCAGGCCGCACCGACGCTCGGCCGCCTCGACGCAGTTGCGGAACAGCATCGCCACCGTCGTCGGTCCCACCCCACCGATCCGGGGGGTGATCGCGCCCGCCACCTCGTTGCAGGCCTCGTCGACATCGGGCAGCAGCCGCCGGCCCTCGTAGCGCACCCCGCCGCCGACGACGGTGACACCGGGACTCAGGTGCTCCGGCTGCAGGATCCCGGGGACACCTGCGGCAGCCACGACGATCGACGCCCGCCGGGTGTAGCGCGCCCAGTCCGGCACGCCGGTGTGCACCACGGTGACCGCCGCGTTCGCGGTGGGCCGCTTCTGGGTGAGCAGCAAGGCCAGCGGGCGACCGAGGGTGGTGCCCCGACCGAGCACGCAGACCTCCTGGCCGGCCACCGGGATGTCGTAGTGGGCGAGCAATGCCTCGATGCCGGCGGGGGTGCAGGGCACCGGCCCCGGCATACCGAGGGCCAGCCGGCCCATGTTGAGCGGGTGCAGCCCGTCGACGTCCTTGTCGGGGTCCATTTCCAGAAGCGCTGCCTCGAAGTCGACCTGCGGTGGAGTCGGGTGCTGCAGCAGCATCGCGTCGACCGTGGCGTCCTCGTTGAACTCGCGGATCGCCCGGACCAGGTCGGCCTGGGTCGCCTCGTCGGACAGGTGCCGGTGCGGGCTGGTCATCCCCAGTTCGGCGGCCTTGGCCATCTTCATGCTCACGTAGCCGCCGCTGGAGCTGTCGCTGCCGACGAGGATCGTGCCGAGGCCGGGCCGGTGGCCGGCCGCGACCAGAGTGGCGATGCGCGGCCGCAGCTCGCTGAGCACGGCCTCGGCGACGGGGGCTCCGGGCAACAGGCGGGCGGTCACGGTCGCCGAGCCTAGTGTCCGGGCGGTCACGGACCGGCCTACCTGCGACGTAGACCCTCCACCTCGCCACGATCCGGGCCAGCACGAGGAGCCCGCCCCCCGATGGCGCCCCAGGTGGAGGGTCGCCGTCGCTGCCGGAGGTCCGGGTCGTCACTCGTCCTCGACGACGGCCCCCGGGCTCGGACGAGCAGCACCGCCGCCAGCGGCGCTAGTGCGCAAAGTGGCGGGTGCCGGTGAAGTAGAGCGTGGCCCCGACAGCGCCCGCTGCCGCGACGACCTCCTCGTCCCGCACCGATCCGCCCGGCTGGACGACCGCGCGGACACCGGCGTCGAGCAGCACCTGCAGGCCGTCGGCGAACGGGAAGAACGCATCGGAGGCGGCGACCGCGCCCACCGCCCGCTCTCCGGCACGGGACACGGCGAGCTTCGCGGCATCCACCCGGTTGACCTGACCCATCCCGATCCCGACGGTCGCCCCGTCGGAGGCGAGCAGGATCGCGTTGCTCTTGACCGCGCGCACCGCCCGCCAGGCGAACTCCAGCTCGGCCATCAGCTCCGGCGAGGCCGGCTCCCCCGCCACCAGAGTCCACGCCGTCGGGTCGTCACCGGGCGCGCCGAGGTCGTCCGCCTGCTGCAGCAGCATCCCGCCGCACACCTGCCGGATCTCGACGCCCCGGCCGGCGTGACCGGTCGTCTCCATGACCCGGATCGACGGCTTGCGGGCGAGCACGTCGACGGCGCCGTCCTCGTATGCCGGAGCGACTATCACCTCGGTGAACACCTCGGCCACCTGCTCGGCCATCGCGACGGACACCGGTCGGTTCGACGCGATCACGCCGCCGAAGGCCGACACCGGGTCGCAGGCATGGGCCTTGCGGTGCGCCTGTGCGATGTCGCCGCCGACGGCGATGCCGCACGGATTCGCGTGCTTGATGATGGCCACACACGGCTCGGCCATGTCGTTCGCCGCGCGTAGTGCCGCGTCGGTGTCGACGTAGTTGTTGTAGGACATCGCTTTGCCGTGCAGCTGCCGAGCTGTCGCCAAGCTGTCCCCCCGGCCGGCAGCGACGTAGAGCGCCGCTGCCTGGTGTGGGTTCTCGCCGTACCGCAGCACCGCCGAACGGGCGAACGTCGCGCCGAGGAAGGCCGGGAACGGCTCGTCGTCGGCGGGGGCGTAGACGCAGGAGAACCACGAGGCGACGGCCACGTCGTACGCCGCCGTGTGCGCGAAGGCTCGGGCAGCAAGCCGACGTCGCTGCTCCAACGTGGTGCCGCCCTCCCGTACCGCGACGAGCACGTCGGCGTAGGAGCCGGGGTCGACCACCACCGCCACCGAGGGCGAGTTCTTGGCTGCTGCCCGCACCATCGTCGGACCGCCGATGTCGATCTGCTCCACGCAGTCCTCCGGAGCGGCTCCAGAGCTGACCGTGGCGGTGAACGGATAGAGGTTGACGACCACCAGCTCGAACGGCGCAATGCCGAGCGTCGCGAGCTGCTGCACATGGTCCGGCACGCGCAGGTCGGCCAGGATCCCCGCGTGCACCTTCGGATGCAGCGTCTTCACCCGGCCGTCGAGGCACTCCGGAAAGCCGGTCAGCTCGTCGACGGCCGTGACCGCCACCCCGGCGTCGCGCAGGACCGCGGCGGTCGAGCCAGTCGAGACGATCTCGACTCCGGCGGCGGCCAGTCCCCGGCCCAGCTCGACCAGACCGGTCTTGTCGTAGACGCTGACCAGCGCCCGCCGCACCGCTGTCCTGATCGTCGGCTGACTCACCCGAACCTCACCATCCTGTCCTCGACGGTCCAGCCCTGACGGGCCAACCGTCCCACGGTCTCGACGTAGAGCGGCCGTTCGACGGCCTGGATCCTGCGCTGCAGGGCCGCTACGTCGTCGCCGGCGAGCACCGGAACGCACGCCTGGGCCACGACCGGCCCGGTGTCGACTCCCTCGTCGACCAGGTGCACGGTCACCCCCGACACCTTCACGCCGTACGCGAGGGCGTCCGCCACCGGGTGCGCGCCGGGGAAGGCGGGGAGCAGTGCCGGGTGCGTGTTGACCACCCGCGCCGCGAACCGGCGCAGGAATCGGGGTCCGAGGATGCGCATGAAGCCGGCGCAGACCACGAGATCCGGCGCGTGTTCGGCGACGGCGTCGGCAAAGCGCTCGTTCCAGGCGCCCCGGTCCGGGGCGTCGTCGAGGGCGACCACGAACGAGGGCACGCCGGCCTGCTGGGCACGCCGGAGTGCCGGAGCAGCCGGGCGGTCGCTGCCGACGGCAACGACGAGCGCGCCGTAGGCCGGGTCGGCCCCGGCGTCGAGCAGGGCCTGCAAGGTGCTCCCCCGGCCGGAGGCGAGCACGACGAGACGCGCGGGCAGGGCGTCCTCCAGTGCGCAGGCGGCGGTAGGGGCGGGAAAATGCGGAGCCTACCGAGCCGGCACGACGCACTCCATCGTCGTCAGGCCTGCGGCGGCGGCCCGTAGCCGTACCCACTGGGCGGCTCTCCCGGGGTCGAACCGGGCAGGGGCGAAGCACTGCCGGTGTCGGCTTCCGGCGACCGACCGCCGGCCTGCGTGACCAGGATCGAAGTGTTTTCACCGATCCGGAAGAACAGGGCGATGAGCTCCATCGAGATGCGGGCAAGGATCAGGTAGAGCAGCGTGGCGAAGGGGACGATGACTAGGGCGATGAGAACGAACGCGCCCCCCAGGGAGGCGAACTGGAAAAAGAAGGCGAGGCCCAGCAACAGAATCAGGATCATTAAGAGCCCGTAGATCACGCGCAGGAACTTCAAAGTGATGAACGTGGTGAAGCCGAAGTCGAACAGTCCGGTGAACAGGCTCTTGGCTTCCAGCGGCGTTCCGGTCATGGGTGCTCCCTCGGTGACTCGTTCACGCAGCGACTCAGGGCGGCACCCTAACGTGCGCGTTGCCTCGCGGTGCAACAGCCCGAATCGGGGAAGGTCAAGCGTGATCTCGACCGAGTCCCCCGACGCTTCATGGGAGGAACCCCGACGTGACCACGCCCCAGGATCCCTACAGCACTCCCCCGGAGAGCACCAAGGGCGGCGCCAGAGCTCCGCCGGAGGCGGTGTACGGCTCGCCGCCCGCCGGCCAAGCCGCCTACGGGCAACCCGCCTACGGCCAACCTCCCTACGGCCAGCAGGGCGTCGGCCCGGGGGGCTCCCCCAAGAACGGTCTCGGCGTCGCTGCGCTGGTGCTCGGGATCCTGGCCCTGGTCACGTCGCTGAGCGTCATCGGTGGGGTGCTGCTGGGCCTGCTGGCCATCATCCTCGGAATCGTCGGGCGAGGTCGCGCAAAGCGCGGCGAGGCAAACAACGGCGGGATGGCGTTGGCCGGGATCATCCTCGGGGTGCTCGGACTGCTCATCTCCGTGGCACTGGTCGCCGTCGGAGCGTCGTTCTTCACCAGCGACACCGGTCGCCAGCTGGTCCAGTGCCTGGGGGCGGCCGGCGACGACCAGGCGGCTCAGCAGCAGTGCCGGCAGGGGTTCGGCGAGGACGTCACGGGCTGACCGGCGCGACGCCGCCACCGCCACCGCTACCGCTGCGACGGCGCAGGAGCAGCGCGGCCGCGACCGCCCCGACCGCCACCTCGGCGGTGAGGGCGAAGGCGACGTGTCGCGGTGACGGGCCGAGCACCGACAGCCGCGCCCCGCCCACGGGACCACCGGCCAGCCACAGCAGCGGCAGCCACACCAGCCCGAGGGCGGGTCCGGCAGAGGCGGCTTCGACGGCAGTACGGCGCAGCGACGCCGAACCGCCCAACTGCCCCTGCACCAGCCGGCCGGCCAGCGCGCCGGCAGCCAGCGGGAGGAGCAGGCTCAGCAGCGCCAGTGCGCCCGGGACGCCTCCGGCCGGCAGCGCCGCCAGCAGAGGGAACGACGGGACCGGTCCGAGTTCGTGCGCGAACGGCCCGACGGTCGTACCGACCCCAGCGGCGAAACCCGGTCCGGCGAGCCACGACGCTCCCCAGACCACAGCGTTCGGTACGAGCGTGAGCCCCAGCAGCAGCAGCGCGACGCCGCCACCGATACCCGGCTTCCCGGTGCCGGCCAGGTCGGCGGCCAGGCCGAGGTGCAGGGCGAGCGACCCGCCGACGACCAGCGCTCCTCCGGCCAGCAGCACTGCCGTCGCCGCCGCGACGGCCGGGATCAACCGTCGAAGCCGGCCGGGCAGCGCGAGCCACGCGGCCCGCCACACCCGGCCCGGTCGCAGCGACCCCGCGAACGCGCCGACCAGGCCGACCGCGAAGCCGGCGAACAGCGCCTGACCGGTGAGCGGACGCACTGCGCCGCTGACGCTCAACATCGACACCAGGGCGGCCAGCAGCGCGTACGGCACGGCGACGGTCAACGCCAGAGCGAGCGCCGCCCGCGGCGAGCCGACGCGGCATCGGCGGGCGGCCTGACCACTGGACCGGACCAGCAGGACGACCGGCAGCGCTGCCAACCCGAGCGGGGTGAGGCCGATGCGGCCGTCCGCCAACTCCAGCGAGACCCCATGGGCCAGCAGCCACAGCTGTCCGGCCGTCCGGAGCAGGTCGGAGGCCCCCGACCCGTCCCGAACGGTGGTGGCCCAGCCGACCAGGACGACCAGGGTCGCCAGCAGCAGCCCCGCCGCGGCCACCGAGCAGGCGGTGGCGCAGCCGGCGCGCACCGGCCAACGGAGTCCCACCCCCGGCTCACGCCGCGGTGCGATCGTCAGGTCGGAGGTGCTCGGCAGCGGCTGGGTCATGACCACCTACTGTCTCAGCCGGATTCCGCTCACCGCCTTCGGCGCGCCGGGCCGGGCGCGACACTCCTTGGCAGAATCTCGGTGACTCAGCCTCGGGTGACTCAGCCCCCGGAACCGGAGCGACTGCGCATGATGTCGCGCATCAGGCCCGCCGCCGCAGAGGGGGTCCGGCCGACCTGGACGCCCGCGGCCTCCAGCGCCTGCTGCTTGGCCTGCGCGGTGCCGGACGAGCCGGACACGATGGCGCCGGCGTGGCCCATCGTCTTGCCTTCGGGAGCGGTGAAACCGGCGACGTAGCCGACGACGGGCTTGCCGACCGACGCCGCGATGTAGTCGGCCGCCCGTTCCTCGGCGTCCCCGCCGATCTCCCCGATCAGCACGATGGCGTCGGTGTCCGGGTCGGCCTCGAACGCCGCGAGCGCGTCGATGTGCGTGGTGCCGATGATCGGGTCGCCGCCGATGCCGATCGCCGTGGAGAAGCCGAAGTCGCGAAGCTCGTACATCATCTGGTAGGTCAGCGTGCCGGACTTGCTGACCAAGCCGATCCGGCCCTGCGTCGGCGCGATCGAGGCCGGGATGATTCCGGCGTTGCTCTGGCCAGGACTGATCAGGCCGGGGCAGTTCGGCCCGACGATGCGGGTGGCGTTGCCGCGCTCGCAGTTGTATGCCCAGAACCACGCGCTGTCCTGCACCGGGATCCCCTCGGTGATGACCACGGCCATCGCCATGCCGGCGTCGATCGCCTCGAGCACGGCGCCTTTGGCGTACGGCGGCGGCACGAACACGACACTCACGTCGGCGCCGGTCGTCTCCATAGCCTCCACAACGGTGGCGAAGACGGGGATTCCGTCCACGTCGGAGCCGGCCTTGCGGGGGTTGACCCCACCGACGACCTGGGTGCCCGAGGCCACCATGCGACGGGTGTGCCTGGTGCCCTCCGCACCGGTGATGCCCTGGACGATGACCTTGCTGGCCGAGGTGAGGAAGATCGCCACCGGTTCAGCGCTGCCGGTGGGCGTCGGTGTCGGCAGCGACATCGGCACCGCTGGCCAGCTCGGCAGCTCTCGCGGCCGCGCCGTCCATCGTGTCGACGACGGTCACGAGCGGATGCGCCGCCTCGGCCAGGATGCGCCGCCCCTGCTCGACGTTGTTGCCGTCCAGCCGGACGACGAGCGGCTTGGTGGCTTGCTCGCCCAGGATGGCGAGCGCGGTCACGATCCCGGTGGCGACCGCGTCGCAGGAGGTGATCCCGCCGAAGACGTTGACGAAGACCGACCGGACGTCGGGGTCACTCAGGATGATGCCGAGCCCGTCCGCCATCACCTGCGCGGAGGCGCCGCCACCGATGTCGAGGAAGTTCGCCGGCCGGATGCCTGTGCCGTGCGGACCGGGATAGGCGGCACCGGCGTACGCCACGACGTCCAGTGTGCTCATCACCAAGCCGGCGCCGTTGCCGATGATGCCCACCTCGCCGTCGAGTTTGACGTAGTTCAGGCCCTTGCTCCGGGCCCGGCCCTCCAGGTCGCCCGCCGCTACGACGTCGGCGTAGGCGGCGAAGACGTCCGCATGCCGAAACTCGGCGTTGCCGTCCAGGGTCACCTTGCCGTCGAGGGCAACGATGCGACCGTCGGGCGTACGGCACAGCGGGTTGATCTCGACCAGCGTCGCCTCCTGCTCGATGAACAGCTGCCACATCGACAGCAGAATGCGGGCGACCTCGTCGGCGACGTCGACCGGGATCCGGGCCGCCGCGACGATCTCGCGCGCCTTCGCCTCGTCGCAGCCGTGGATCGGGTCGACCGGGATGCGGGCCAGCGCGTCGGGGCGCTCCACCGCTAGTTGCTCGATCTCCATCCCGCCCTCCGCACTGGCCATGGCGAGGTAGGCGCGGTTCGCGCGGTCGAGCAGGAACGAGACGTAGAACTCCACATCGATCTCGCTCGCCTCGGTGACGAGCACTTTGTGTACGACGTGCCCCTTGATGTCGAGCCCGAGGATGTCGCGGGCCCGCGCCACGGCCTGGTCAGGGGTGGTGGCCAGCTTCACGCCGCCGGCCTTGCCCCGGCCGCCGGTCTTGACCTGCGCCTTGACGACAACCGGCCGGCCGATCCGCTCGGCCACGCCGCGGGCGGCCTCGGCCGTGTCCACCGTCTCCCCCGGCAGCACCGGCACGCCGTGCTGAGCGAAGAGCTCCTTCGCCTGGTACTCCATGAGGTCCACGCTTGGTCCCGTCTGCTGGGGCATATGCTGGAAGAGGTCCGCCCGAGGGTAATCACCCGTCAGGTGGCGGCTGGCGCCCCGACGTTCTCCCGCACCCAGTCGACGATCGACGCGGTGGTGGCGCCGGGGGTGAACACCTTCGCGACGCCGATCTCGGACAGCAGCGCAATGTCGTCCTGGGGGATGATGCCGCCGCCGAAGACGACGACGTCCTGCGCGCCGCGCTCGCTGAGCAGCTGCATCACCTTGGCGAACAGCGTCATGTGCGCACCCGACAGGACCGACAGGCCGACGCAGTCGGCGTCTTCCTGGACGGCGGTCTCGACGATCTGCTCCGGGGTCTGGTGCAGGCCGGTGTAGATGACCTCCATCCCGGCGTCGCGCAGGGCCCGGGCGACGACCTTGGCACCGCGGTCATGCCCGTCCAGGCCAGGCTTGGCCACCACGACACGGATCCGTCCGGCACTGGTCACGTCGGCGACCTCCGTCCTACCGTGGGCAAGGGGCGGGGTGAAGGATACTTCTGCCGACCAGGGGATCGTCGGCGCGATCGCAGGCGGCGGGGACCGCCGACGCCGCTGCTCCCGGCGCCATCCCCACGGGCGGACGAACTATGACAGGCTGGCGACGGCGCCATGACCGATCGCGCTCTGCCCCACCCGGCACATATGACACTTTTGCCCTGAACCGCGAAAAACGATAACGTGCCGGTAACGAGCTGACTCCGTTCTCGTGTCCGGAGTTGGTGCACCACAGGAAGCACGGCCCCGCTGGGGGTCTTGTTTCCGCTGTCCTGCCACTGATGACGGAGCCTTTCCTCTTGCCTTCGCCGCACTCCGGGCCGCGCCACGCCGCTCCCCGCGACCCCTCCCGTCCACGAGCCGTTCTGCTGCCGGGCGTGTTGCTCGCGGCGGCGGGCACAGCTTTCGCGGGGCTGGCGATCATGCCGGCCGCGACGGCCGACGTCGTCCCCCGGGTCAGCGCCACGCTGGCGCTCGCGCCGGTGGAGCTCTCGGCGACGACGCTGGCTGCGCCGGCCAACCAGGAGTTGATGATCGCCCTGCAGCGCGGCGCCGCCGTGGCGAACACCCCGCCCCCGCCCGCTGCGCCGCCCCCGCCCGTCACGGCGCCGGCAGCCCTGACGGCTCCGGCCGCGGTCGCCGCTGTTGCCCCCCCGCGTACTCCGGTGCGGGCCGCCCGGGTCCGCCCGCCGGTGGTCCCCGAGGTCCTCGAGGCCGTCGGCGAGTTCGTCCGGCCCGGCGCCGGGCGGCTCACCTCCCCGTTTGGCCGCCGGTGGGGACGGCTGCACGCCGGCATCGACCTCGCGGCCGGCATCGGCTCACCCATCCGGGCGGTCGCCAAGGGCACCGTGATCGACGCCGGCACCGAGAGTGGCTACGGCAAGACGATCCGGATCGTGCACCCCGACGGGGTCGTCTCGGTCTACGGCCACATGAGCGCGCTGCTGGTCAAGGCGGGCGACAAGGTCGGTGCCGGCGAGCAGATCGGTCGGGAGGGCAACACCGGCCGGTCGACCGGCCCCCACCTGCACTTCGAGATCCGGATCAACGGCACGCCGGTGAACCCCGCCCCGTGGCTGGCCAAGCGCGGCATCCGGGTCTGACCCGGCCGGCCCGGCCCCGGCCGGTCTCGAACCGGCGGCGCCGTCAGAGCTTCTCCAGCGGGGCATAGCGCAGCAGCAGCCACTTCGCTCCGGTGACGCCGCCGAAGTCGACCTCCGCCTGAGCACTGTCCCCTGCGCCGCGCGCCGAAGTCACCGTGCCGAGGCCGAAAGCGTCGTGGCTCACCCGGTCACCGATCTCCAGCGCCGGGATCGGACGCAGGCCCGGGCCGGCGACCCGCCCGCGGGCGGTGCCCACCAGGCGCTCCGCCGCCCGGCTCAGTGCCGGCGGCGGTGCGCTGACCGACGACGCGGCGCGGCGCCACTCCACCAGCGACTCCGGGATCTCGTCGAGGAAGCGCGACGCCGGGTTGGCGCGCAGCTGGCCCCACACGCTGCGCACCGCCGACCGGGACAGGTACAGCCGCCGCCGGGCCCGGGTGATGCCGACGTAGGCCAGGCGCCGCTCCTCCTCGAGCTCCTTGCTGTCACCGAAGACCCGCTCGTGCGGGAACACTCCGTCCTCCAGGCCGCTCAGGAACACCACCGGGTATTCCAGTCCCTTCGCGGCGTGCAGCGTCATGAGGGTGACGACGCCGTCTCCACCGGACTGCGGGTCGGGGACCTGGTCGGCATCGGCCACCAGCGAAACCTGTTCCATGAACTCCGGGACGCCGCCGTCGGGGATGCGCTCACTGAACTCCCTGGCCACGCCGACGAGCTCGGAGAGGTTCTCCACCCGACTCTCGTCCTGCGGATCAGTGCTCGCGATCAACTCGGCGAGGTAGCCGGTGCGGTCCAGGATCGCCTCGAGCACCTCCGCGGGGGCGATGTTGGCGACGACGAGCGCACGCAACTCGTCCATCAGGTCAGCGAAGTCGCGCACGGCCTTGGCGCTGCGTGGCGCCATGCCGCCGACCTCGGCGCACCGGCGCAGCGCCTCGCCGAACGGCACCCGTTCCCGCTCGGCGAACCGGGTCAGGCACTCCTCGGCGCGGTCGCCGATGCCGCGCCGCGGGGTGTTGAGGATCCGCCGCAGACTGACGGTGTCCAACGGGTTGGCGAGCACCCGCAGGTAGGCCAGCGCGTCGCGTACTTCCTTGCGCTCGTAGAAGCGCACCCCGCCGACCACTTTGTACGGCAGGCCGACCCGAATGAACACCTCCTCGAACGAACGGGACTGCGCGTTGGTGCGGTAGAAGACCGCCACCTCGTGCGGCCGGACGCCGTCGGTGTCGCCGAGCCGGTCGACCTCACCGGCGATGAACGCGGCCTCGTCGTGCTCGTTGTCTGCGACGTAGCCCACGATCCGGTCGCCGTCGCCGGCATCGGTCCACAGCCGCTTGTCGGTGCGTCCGGGGTTGCGGGCGATGACGGCGTTGGCCGCGCTCAGGATCGTCTGGGTGCTGCGGTAGTTCTGCTCGAGCAACACGGTCGTGGCGTCCGGGTAGTCGGTCTCGAAGTCGAGGATGTTGCGGATGTCGGCGCCCCGGAAGGCGTAGATCGACTGGTCGGCGTCGCCGACGACGCACAGCTCGGCGGGCGGTACGACGCCCTGCTGCCCCGCGCCGCACAGCTCGCGGACCAGGACGTACTGCGCATGGTTGGTGTCCTGGTATTCGTCGACCAGCACGTGCCGAAACCGGCGGCGGTAGTGCTCGGCGACGTCGGGGAACGCCTGCAGCAGCGAGACGGTGGTCATGATCAAGTCGTCGAAGTCCAGCGCGTTGGCCTCGCGCAGGCGGGACTGGTAGGTCGCATAGACCTCGGCCACCTGCTTCTGGCCGACCGTCTCGGCGTTGTCGCGAGCCGTCTCGTAGTCGACGAGCTCGTTCTTGAGGTCGCTGACCTGGTTGCTCAGCGAGCGGGCCGGGAAGCGCTTGGGATCGAGGTCGAGGTCGCGGCAGACCAGGGTCATCAAGCGCTGCGCGTCGGCCGCGTCATAGATCGAGAAGGAGCTGGTGAAGCCGAGCTTCTTGGCCTCGGCCCGCAGGATGCGTACGCACGCGGAGTGGAACGTGAGCACCCACATGACCCGGGCGCGGCCGCCGACCAGCGCCGCGACCCGCTCTTTCATCTCCCCGGCGGCCTTGTTGGTGAAGGTGATCGCGAGAATCTCGCCGGGCTGGACCCCGCGCGCGGCGAGCAGGTAGGCGACCCGGGTGGTGAGCGCCTTGGTCTTGCCCGAACCGGCTCCGGCCACGATCAGCAGCGGCCCGCCCTCGTGCACCACCGCTGCGTGCTGCTGCGGATTCAGTCCGTCGAGCAGCCGGGCGATGTCGGGCCGGGCTGGCGTGGCTGCCTCGCCTCCGAGGTCGTCGGTGCCGGGCAGGTTCACTCGGTCCAGTCTAGGGACGGCGTACGACGGTGGCGGCCTCGCGAGACCTGCCCGCGCAAGCAAGAATGTCCTTCGACGGGCACGGGGCCCGGAAGGAGTCCGGATGACGCAGTCAGAGCCAGCGATCGAGCGTGCGCTCGTCGTCGTCGCCCACCCCGACGACGCCGACTTCGGTGCCGCCGGGACCATCGCGGGCTGGACCGCGTCGGGCATCGAGGTCGCCTACTGCCTGTGCACCGACGGGGACGCCGGCGGCTTCGACCCCGACGTCCCCCGCAGCGCCATTGCCGGCATCCGCCAGGCCGAGCAGCGCGCCGCCGCCAAGGAGGTCGGCGTGGAGGACGTGACCTTCCTCGGCTACCCCGACGGCCGGCTGCTGGTCACCGTCGACCTGCGGCGCGACATCTCCCGCGTTGTTCGCCAGAAGCGACCGCAGCGCATGCTGATTCAGTCCCCGGAGCGCAACTGGGAGCGCATCTACTCCTCGCACCCGGACCACCTCGCGGCCGGCGAGGCGGCGATGTGCGCGGTCTACCCCGATGCGCGCAACCCGTTCGCGCACCTGGAGCTAGCCGCCGAGGGGCTGCAGGCGTGGACCGTCGGAGAGGTCTGGGTGATGACGTCGGGCAAGGACGCCAATCGTTACGTCGACGTCACGGACACCTTCGAGCGCAAGCTTGCCGCGCTCACCGCGCACCTCTCGCAGACCGAGCACATGGAGGACCTCGAAGGCATGCTGCGAACCTGGCTGACGGTCAACGCCGCGGCTGCCGGATTCGGCGAGGACCGGCTCGCGGAGGCCTTCCGGGTGGTCAACACGGCCTGAGCGGACGAACCCCTCCCCACAGTTCGCGGCACGGCCAAAGCGGGACCAACGGGTCATTGGCGACGGGGAGCCGCCGCGCTGGTCGGCAGGACCCGACCAGTTCCACGAAACACCCTCCGGCTCAGCCTCATCCGCCTACCGTCAGCGGCGAAGCGCGACCGCGCCCGACCCAACAGGTGGAGAACAGTCGTGCGCGTACGCATGCTGGGCCTGGTCATGCTGCTGGCCGCACCGGTTGCCGTCCCGGCGGCGGTTGCCGTCCCTGCGGCTGCGGCGATGGCGCAGGAGCCGGACGCCGTGCCGATGATCACCACCATCGCCGGCTCACTCGGAGAAGGGCCGGCCCGCAGCGTCTCGCAGGCCCCTACCGACATCCTGGTCGAGGGCGACCGGATGCTCGTCGCCGACGCGATCTGGGGCGTGATCCGCGAGACGGACCTGACCAGCGGTGTACAGCGCGTGCTCTACCGGCACCCCGCAGTCCCCGGTCCGCTGGTCGCCGGCGGCGTGACCAGCAACGCCCCCTTCCCGATGGCGCTCGTCCGGACACCCGACGGGGGTCTCTACGTCTCCCAGACCGCGCAGCACCGCGTCGTGAAGATCGCCCCTGACGGCCAGAGCGCCGTCGTGGCGGGCGACGGCCGCCGCGGCTACCTCGGCGACGGTGGTCCGGCGACGCAGGCCTCCCTCGCCGAACCCGCGGGCCTGGCGGTGGACCGCGCGGGCAACCTGCTCATCGCCGACGCGGCCAACCACGCAGTGCGCCGGGTAACCCCGGCCGGCACCATCACCACGATCGCCGGATCGGCGACGGTCACTGAGGGGGGCTGCGATACCCCGGGGACGTGGGACCTGACTCCGGGCAGCCTCTGCCCGACCCGCGGGGACAGCGGTGACGGCGGTCCGGCACAGCAAGCATCGTTGAACACCCCGATGCGGATCCGGGTTGCCCCAGGCGGCACGCTGTACGTCGCCGGCGACGGCGATGTCTTCTCGGCGCTGCGGGTGATCGCGCCGGACGGGACCATCGACACCGTCGCCGGCGGCGGTGCGGACTTCTACAGCAATCCCTACGCGGACGACTTCTGCGACTACACGGGCGACAGCAACGTCTATCGCTTCGGGGTCAGCGACGTCGCATTCTTACCCAGCGGGGAACTGCTGGTCGGCGCGGAGCGCTGCGTCTTCCGGTTCGACCCGGTGCGTCGCATCCTTGCGCCGTTCGCGGGCGGCGGGCAACGACGCGATCAGTTGGACGACGGCGACGGCGGCCCGGCGAACCGCGCAACCCTGTCGCTCGTCCGCTCGCTGGCAACGACGGCGCAGGGTCGGGTGCTGCTGACAGAGCCGTCGATGGGGCGGGTCCGGCTCATCGACGAGTCAGGCCGCGTCTCGACGTTCGCCGGTGTCACCAGACGGTTACCGATCGCGTCACAGACCACGGTGCCGCAGTACGCCGCCGGAAACGGCGGACCGGCGCTCTCGGCGCAGCTTCCAGCGACCACCGGTCTCGCGGTATCCGCCAGTGGCGGCCTACTGGTCGCCGACCACCTCGACCGGACCGTCCGGCTCGTGGAGACCGACGGTGTCTCCCGCTCCATCGTCGGCGTCGCCGGGGCGTCCGCCATCAACGGGTCCATCTCCTTGCCGACCCCGGCAGGTGGCACCTGGCTCAGCGGACCGGACGGCATTGCCGTGGCGCCGGACGGGTCGGTGTACTTCGCCGACGACGGTGCGGCGATCCGCCGGATGCGTCCCGACGGCTACGTGGAAAAGATCGCTGGCGGCTATCTGTGCAAGGTGGACTTCGGGGAGGGGGACCCCGCGCTGGGAACTGAGTTCGGGTACGTAACCGATGTCGCGGTCGGTCCGCAAGGAGGGCTGTACGTCCTTGACGCTTTCCCCGGCCACCTGCGCTTCATCGACCGCAGCGGCGACATGCACATCCTGGTCGGGCAGCGCCAGCGTCCCTGTGGAAACGGGACCTGGACTCCCGAGGATTCGCCGCTGTACCTCGCGACAGGCCTAGCCGTATCCCCCGATGGTTCGGTGTGGGTCACCACACCCGAGTGCCTCAACCGCTGGACTGCCGGCTCCGGTGTGCAGTGCATCGCGCCGCTCGCCCCCGTGCCCGAGCCGGAGCGGGACCTCCACCGCAACGCCAGCGGCTGGCCGAGCGCCGTCCGACCCGACGTCGTCGTCGATGCCGTGGGAACCGTCACGTTCACCGACCCTTACGCACACGCGGTACGACAGCGTGCCGCAGACGGCACCCTCACCACTCTCGCCGGGAACGGGACCAATGCCTGTAGTGCGTCGTCGGCGCCGGCCCGGTCAGCCGCTCTCGCCATACCGACGCAGCTCGCCCTGCACCCCGACGGGAGTGTCCTCGTGGCGGACGCGGCCTGCCACACCATCCACCGGATCGGCCAGCCCGAGCAGCAGACGGTGACCCGCGCCGCAGGACCCGACCGCTTCTCGACTGCCGTGCACGTCTCTCGTTCGGTGTATGCCGACGGCACCGCCGCTGCCGTCGTCCTCGCCCGCTCTGACGAGTATGCGGACGCACTCACTGGCACACCCCTGGCGGTGCGCGCGGGGGGACCCCTGCTCCTGACGCCATCCAGCGAGCTCGCGGCATGGCCTGAGTCGGAGCTCCGCCGGGTCCTGCCCCGAGGGCGGACGGTCTACCTGCTCGGCGGTGCGGCGGCGCTCGCGCCCGCGGTGGACAGCCGCCTGCGCGCGCTCGGCTACCCGGTGGTCCGGCTCGCGGGACGCGACAGGTACGAGACGGCCGTCCAGGTGGCCGAGCGCGGGCTGGGTTCGCCCGGCAAGATCCTGCTCACGACCGGCGCTGGCTTCGCCGATGCCCTGGGCGCGGCGGCCGCCGCCGCGCGGATCGGCGGCGCCGTGCTGCTGACGGACGGCGAGCGGTCCGTCGGTCCGACCACCGACTACCTGCGCCGCCACGCTGTCCGCGAGCACTACGCGGTAGGCGGCCCCGCAGCCAAGGCCAGCCCGAGTTCGCTGCCGATCGCGGGCCTGGACAGGTACGCCACCGCGGCCGCGGTCGCGAGGTGGTTCTTCCCTGCCCCGTCATCTGTCGCTGTGGTGACGGGCGCCAACTTCCCGGATGCGCTGAGCGGCGGTGCGGCGATCGGGACCCGTGCCGGGCCGCTTCTGCTCACGCCGACGGGCAGCCTGGCGCCGAGCACACGGGACTACTTGATGGCGAAACGTGCCAGTGTCGACAACGTGCTCGTCATCGGCGGGGAGGCCGCCGTCTCCGGCCCGACCCGGGCGGCTGCCGTCGCGGCCACGCGATGAGCACGCCGCACCTCGTCGCCCTGCCGGGAGCCTGGCTGTCGCTCGAGGAGCCGCTCGTGGCGACGCTGAAGTACCGCGCCTTCTTCGCGGCGCGAGTCGACGGGCTGTTCTCCGACAACGCCGACACCGCGCGGCTGGCCCGCCACGAGTTCGTCACCGGGCTGGTCGCGTTTCCGGCGGCGTAGCTCTCAGGTCACCGATGCCGCCCGGCGCGGCCGCTGACTGCCTCGTTCTTCGACACCAGCGACAGCAGCGCCGGGCCGGCCAGGACCGGCAGCAGGCCGAGCACCGCCAGTGCGGTCGGCCGATCCGAGCGCACGATCGTCAGCACCGCGGCCAACCCCACCACCGACCCGACGAGCGACAGCGCTCCCCACCGCGCCGCCGCCACGCCTCGGGCGTCGGCGTTCTGCAACGTCACCACGAACGGCACCAGCGTTACTACCGCCAGCAGCGCCAGACCGACAGCGACGACAACGGTGGCGGCAGCCGTGGCGGCCAGCAGGTCCAACACGGTCAACCCCCGAGCGGCAGGCCGATGTCGGCCACTGCCGCGACGGCCAGGCCGAGCACCAGCAGGCCGCCGGCGCGGCGGATGTGCACGAAGCAGATGGCGGCGAACCACAGCGGCCACACCGGGAACCCCGGCGGCGGCTCTGCGGGACGCGCTCGGCGCAGCGCCTCCGCCACTTTGCGCAGCAGCGGCAGGCCGGCGGCGACGACCAACGCCGGCCAGGGCAGCGCGCTGACCGCGACGGCGCCTCCCGTCATGGCGTAGAAGCCGACGAGCAGGCAGAGCGTGGCGGACCGGGCCCGGCGCTCGCCGAGCATCACCGGCACGGTGCGGGTGCCCGTCGGCTCGTCGTACGGGATCTTGTCGATGTGCTTGCCCATGAGCACCGTCGTACACAGCAGGCCATACGGGACGGAGGCCGCCCACACCTGCCAGGGCAGCTCACCGACCGCCGAGAAGTAGGTCCCTGCGATCATCAAGGGTCCCCAGGTCAGGAAGACGTCGAGCTCACCGAATCCGCGCTTCTTCAGGCGCAGCGGCGGTGCGGTGTAGGCGATCGACAAGGCGATGCCAGTCACCGCGAACGCCACGACCCACCAGCCACGCTGGGTGGCGAGCACCACCATGATGACGAAGCAGGCGAGGTTCAGGCCGATCACGGCCAGCCCCAGCTGCTTGCGCCGAAACATGCCCGACAGGATCGGATGCGGGGCGTAGAGCGCCCGCGGGGAGGCCGACGTATCGAGCCCGACATCGGTGTCCGACAGGTCGTTCATGATGTTGTTGCAGACGTGCGACAGGGTGATCCCGAGCAGCGCCAAAAGGTAGAGCGGCCAGGAGAAGCCCTCGGCCCGGACGGCCAGCAAACCGGCGACGAGCCCGGCGAGCAGCGTCATCGGCAGGACTGCGGCGCGGGTGACGACGAGCCACTTCGTCACCGCGTCGAGGGTGCGCGGGTCTCGGTCCGGCGGCGGGTTGCTGGTGCGCAGGGCGTACGCCCAGGCCCCGATCCGGCCGGGGCCCGGTGGCGCCAGCAACCGACGGGCGCGGGTGCTCGTCCGGCTGGCCACACTCATCATCCGACGGTAGCCCGGCTCGCTGGCTGGAGCCGAGTCGGTCGGGATCTCGCGATGCCTCTGCGACCGATCATGGCCAGATCTGGCTCGCCGTGAGACGCTCGATCTTTCGGGTCCGGTGCCGCTTCGAGCGGCGGGTGGCACCAGTGCATCGCGTACGCCTCGCCGCCTCGAGGACCGACAGACGTCGACAAGCGACCGTTTGGGATCGGTCAAGTCTTCCGGACTGTCGGGCACACGTGCCTGCGCCACCGTGAAGTAGTTGGCAAAGGCCTCGACGTCAGCCAGCAGCCAGCAGCCAGGCCTCTACCGCGCGGACGGCCAATCTCAGACACAGCGCGGGACTTTGCGGGACGGTCAGGAGCGCCTGCCGCAGTCCGGCTGGGCCGCCGTCCGCATCGCGTTCAGAGTCGCGAAGGGCCAGCCAACTACCATGCCGCGCAGCCTGATTGCGCTTGGTCAGTCGAGCGGTGCCGTGCTGATGTGGGTGCCGCTGTCGCTGCGCGCCGAACGCTTGGGCGTGCTGGAAGTGCGCTTCGACGCCCAGCCGGCGCAGGCCGACCTGCTGCGCGGCCTCCAGGAAGTCGCTCTCACCGTCGCCTACGTCCTGTGCTGTTCTTCACCGACGGCATCATCGAAGCGCACCTCAGCGGCGGCGAGTTGTTCGGCACCCCCGCCTGATCGAGCAGCTCGAGCGCGCGCAAGCAGAAGGCGGCCCCCCACAGGCCACCGTCACGCGACTGTCCCACGCACTCATGGCCGAACGAGGCGGCACCACCAGCGACGACGCGACCCTGTTCCTGCTCGAATGGCGCAACAAGGACCCAGCCACCTCGCCGTGATCGACGCCAAGCGCAGCGCCGTACCCGGCCGGTGAGGCTGTTCCATGGGCGGGAGCGCCGGGCGACCGGTGAACGGGCGGCCGGTGAACGGGGGGGCCGGTGAGCGTGCGACCGGTGAGCGTGCGACCGGTGAGCGTGCGTCACGACGGGACGGCCGACGGCCGCGGGCGGCCGTCCGCGCAGGACACCGGCCGCAGCAGCGGGCAGGACCCGCTTGCCGTGCAGTTCAGCGACCTCGCGGACGCTCCAGCAGCAGGACGACCCGTAGCGCGCCTTCGCCGAGATCGTGCAGGCCGCGGTCGCGCTCCTCACCGGCTGCGACCAGGCTCGATGAACATTGTCGTTGACGGTGACGAGCGCCGTCGCGAGCGCGATTCGCAGCCAGGGCACTGCCCGAGCTGCGTAGGTCAGCACGACGTGCAGACTGCAGGGTTCACCACGCTCTCGGTGAAGCCGACGGTCATCGTCAGGATCCCGAGCAGCCCAGCCGCCACGCCCAGGCCGAGAGTGGTCCGCCGCAGCGCCGGGCGCTCGCTCTCGGGGTTGTGGTGGACAGCCGGGACGAGAGCCAACGCGCACAGCGCCGCGAGGTACCGAGATGATCACGATCCCGCCGAGCCCCGATTGCACGCCGCGCAGTGAGGCTCGCTGCTCCGGGTCAAGCCCGTCGTCGGCTCGTCGAGGATCAGCAGGTCGGGACGGCCGATCAGCGATTGCGCCACCCGCGAGCCGCATCGCCATGTGGTCAAGGTCGGTGAGGAACGTCGCCGAGGACAGCCCACCGGGCTTCGGCCTCGACTGCACGTAGAAGGTGTCGCGCCGTTCACAGACTGCCGCTCGGGCAACCGACCCTGCGACGTCGGATCAAGCGCGGGAGCTTCGCTGCGCTGGATCAGCGGATCGGGCTGCGTTACGCGATGCCCGGCGTGACCGACGTCGAGGCCCGTGACTACCTCACTCACCACCTCAAGCTCGTCGGCCGCAGCGAATGCCACTAGCGCTGGCTTCGGGCCGCAGCTCCGACCGCACGGAACGGCACATTGCCACGGTCACGCAAATGCCAAAGCTGTCAAGCCGTCAGTCATTTACGTGGAGTCCGTACGTCGATCCAGGCGCCTCGTAGCCCCCGCGGCGGGCGAGGATCGTTCGGCGGGCCAGGACCAGCCAGCACACCTTCGCAACGGCGGAGAGCACGGCAGGGATCCAGTGGCCGAGCAGCAGGGAAGCGGCCGCGGCACAAGCAAAGGCGGTGAGGTTCGCCGCAACGTCATATGCAGGGGCAACAAAGCTCTTGTTGAGTACGTGCGCGACCGCTATCAGCAGCCCAGAGGCGAACGTGACGGCCAGCAGAAAACTCACCATGGACATCAGTCTCCCTGCTCGTCCTGGGCTGGCCTATCGGTCACAGCAGGCTCAACTGGGCTGGCAGCGGATCCGCCTGGTGAGCCGATTGCCGACCGAGGAGCGGCGCTTTTCCACTGTCCAACACCGGCCTGGCCCGATCACCCAGCGGCACCTACCCGCCATTTCCGTTTCGTCGATCACCTCGAACAGCGGTTCGGCACTGTCGATAGCAACCACTGAGTCCGCCCAGGGCGCGTGTTCCGCTGATCGAGTCACAACCGTCCCAGGTCGGCTCGGGGACATGCAGCAGTGGGCGACAACGGCCTGTCAGTCGCCGTTCGTGTCGTCTGCTTTCCGGCGGGATGAGGACGGCGAGAGCAGCCCCGAAGGCGAAACCGCCGACGCCGGCCGCCCTGTGTCCCGCGCAGGCTCGCTGTCATTTACCGCAATCGACGATGACGCTCTGACCGATCGCCAGGTTTCTGCTCGCCGATGGCTCCCTCGCCTCGTAGTCGCGACGCCCGTCCTCCAGCCGGCGAAAGCCCTGCGCCGAGCAGCGCATCCTCCACGGCGTCTATCGACGATGGACCGCCTTCATTTGCACAGCGAGTCCACGAGCGACGGCGGTCTTCCCCGTTCCCCGTTCCAGGCAGGCCCGAGATGACGATGAGCATTAGGCGACGGTAGCGCCCCCCCACGCATCCGCCAGAGCACTCTGACGTTGAAGATGCTCTCGGGCAGCTCCCCAGTGCTCGGGTCAGCCCGCAGTCACTGCGCCCGTTCCCGAGCCACCAGCACCGCATCGCGGTAGGTCGAGCCGGCACCGACGGCTAACAAAGCCTCCGCGACCCCGCGGGCGACGAACTGACACTTCCTCGCGGCGTGCGGCCCCTCGTGCAGGTCGAGGTCGCGCTCGCACCGCTCCAACATGTGGCTCGATCTCTGAGGAGCTGAAGCGGCTGAAGCCGGTTCGGGCTGGGTGATCGAGGGGACCAGTGTCGTCGGCGACGCCGTCATCGAGAACCTGCGTGCCCAGGGGATCGTCGTGGAGCGGGTGAGCGGCCAGGACCGTTACTCGACCGCCGCCGCAGTGGCGGGCAAGTTCTTCGTCGACCCGACCGGGCCTACTACGCCTCAGGCGCTACCTTCGCCGAGGCGCTCGGTCGTGGGGCGGCCGCGGCCGAACGGGGCTGGCCGCTGCTGCTCACAGCACCGGACTACTTGCCGGCCGCGACCCCGGTCGTCGCGGCAACCAGCGGGTCGTGCTCGGCGGCACGGCCGCGATCAGCGATGCTGTGGTGGCTCAGTTGCAAATCCGTCGGGTCGCCGGCGCCGACCGGTTCGCTAGTGGTCACGCCCGTAAGTTCGTCGGGGGTCAGGCAGCGCCCCGCTGGCGTCCTTGATGTCCTTCTTCGACAGCGGCTGGACCGGCCTCGCACTCGACCGCCACCATCCGACGGGCGGACAGGTGCCCGCGATGTCAAGAGCCATGGGTCAGCTTGTGGACAACTTCTCGTTGCCCAGCAAGCACTTTCGCTCTTGCCAACATCGCGGCGATATGGCATAATCGAACGCATGAGCGACAGTGCGGGCGGGGATGCGGGCGGGGATCGGGTCGATGTCGCGGCCCTCACCCGCCGCGTGCGCGCCGGTGACCGGGCGGCGCTCACCGAAGCACTGGAGCTCCTGCCAGCGCTGGACCCGGGACCGCAGAGCGCCGCGTTGCTGATGGCCCTACCCGCCACCGATGATCGCTGCGCGATGGCGACCGAACTCCACGCGTGGGATCGGCACGTGTCG
>JBBSUR010000003.1:0-30732 GCA_038234255.1 Mycobacteriales bacterium
ACCTCGCGATCGAGGTGCGCCCCTTCGAGGGCGGCGACCGCCTGCGCGAAGGCGTCCGAGGTCGGGTTGTCGATCCGGCTGTAGGAGTAGCCGCTGACCCGTCCGGCCAGCAGGTCGGCGTACTCCTGCGCGCTGGAGAAGGCGAAGGCGGCGGTCCGGTAGACCGGCAGCCCCATCGGGACCTGGTCCGGCACCGGCGCAGCCGGGGAGTGGACCGCTCGGGTGTTCTCGCCGCTCATTCGCTGCGCGTCTCGCGACGCATGAAGGCCCGCAGCATCTCCTGGGGCGTCTGATCCTCGTGCACCACCGCAACAACCTGCTCGGTGATCGGCATGTCCACGTCGTGCTTGCGGGCGAGGTCCAGGATCGACCGGCACGACTTCACCCCTTCGGCGGTCTGCAGCTTCATCGCGAGCAGCGCCGCGACGGTCTGCCCCCGCCCCAGCTGCTCGCCGAACGTCCGGTTGCGCGACAACGGCGAGCTGCACGTGGCCACGAGGTCGCCCAGTCCGGCCAGACCGGAGAAGGTCATCGGGTCAGCCCCGAGCGCCGCGCCGAGCCGAGCCGTCTCGGCCAATCCGCGGGTGATCAGCGACGCCTTGGTGTTGTCGCCGAAACCCATCCCCTCGGCCATCCCGGTGGCCAGCGCGATGACGTTCTTGACCGCACCGCCCAGTTCGCAGCCGACGACATCGCCGTTGGTGTACGGACGGAAGTACCCGGTCAGGCAGGCGGCCTGCAGGCGAGTTGCTGCCCCCAGGTCCGTGCAGGCCACCACGGTCGCCGCCGGCTGGCCCGCGGCAATCTCTTTCGCCAGGTTGGGTCCGCTGACCACCGCGACCTGGGACGGCGGAACGTCGGCGACCTCGCCGATGACCTCGCTCATCCGCTTGGTCGTGCCGAGCTCGACCCCCTTCATCAGGCTCACCAGCACGGCATGGGGAGCCAGGTAGTCCGCGACCAGGCCGAGGTTCATCCGCAGGCTCTGCGACGGCACGGCCAGGACGACGAAGTCGGCACCGGACACCGCCTCGGCCGCATCCGCGGTCGCGGTGAGGTTGTCCGGCAGCAGGACTCCCGGCAGGTAGTCGGGGTTCTGGTGGAGATCGCGTACGGCGGCCACCAGTTCCGGGCGGCGCGCCCAGAGGACGACCTCGGTCCCGGCGTCGGCGAGGACCTTGCCGAACGCCGTTCCCCACGAGCCCGTCCCCAGCACTGCTGCGCGCGTCACGCCGTCCCCTCTCGGTCCCGGTGTCGGTGTCGGTGTCGGTGTCGGTGCTCCGCTGCCCGCCGGATGCTTCGTCTGCGAGACTCCCACGTCGTGCACCCGGAGCCGACGATGCGGTGGGACGTCGTGGTGCCGGTCAAGCTTCTGACGGTAGCCAAGTCACGACTCGGGGCCTACGGCGACGGCGCCCGGCAGCAGCTCGCACTCGCCTTCGCGGCCGACGTCGTCCTGGCCGCGCGGCACTGCCAGCGGGTCCGGCACGTGCTCGTCGTCACCGACGACACTCTGGCCACGGCGACCCTCGCGGCGTTAGGGGCGCAGATCACCCCCGACCCGGCCGCCGCCGGGCTGAACGCGGCGCTGCGGCGCGGCGCCGAACTGATCGGCGCCGAACTGATCGGCACCGAACGGCTGGGTCGCGCCGACCGGCCGGGTCGCGAGGGCCGGCGCGGCGTGGTCACCATCTCCTCGGACCTGCCGGCGATGGGCGCCGCCGACCTGGACGCCGTCCTCGCGCGGCTTCCCGGGCAGCACCGGGCGTTCGTCGCCGACACCGACAACCGGGGAACCACCCTGCTGGCGGCGCCTCACGGTCTGGCCCTGGACCCGGCCTTCGGGCCCGGCTCCCGGCAGCGGCACCGGGACTCCGGCGCCGTCGAGGTGGACGGCCGGCCCGCACTGCGTCGGGACGTCGACACCCCCGAGGACCTGGCCGCGGCCTGCGGCCTGGGCGTCGGGCCACACACCCGCGCGGTCCTGCGCACGCTGGGGGCTGCTCCCGTTCACCTCGACGGTGCACGATGACGACGTGACTACCTCGGCGAAGGACATCGAAGCGGCGGTGGCGGTGGCGCCGGCCAGGACGGCGCGGAGCCGGACGCGGCGGCTGCCGGAGGACCGCTTCCTCAACCGCGAGATCTCCTGGTTGGACTTCAACGCGCGCGTCCTCGCCCTGGCAAAGGACCGCACCACACCGCTGCTGGAGCGGGCGAAGTTCCTGGCCATCTTCGCCAGCAACCTCGACGAGTTCTTCATGGTTCGCGTCGCCGGCCTGAAGCGTCGCCAGAGCATGGGCCTGGGCGTGCGCAGCGCGGACGGGCTCGGCACCCGCGATCAGCTGGCGCTGATCTGCGAACGCGCCAGGGAGCTGGCCGCTGAGCACGCCCAGTGCTTTCTGGAGGACGTCCGGCCGGCGCTCGCCGAGGCCGGAATCCGCCTGGTCCTGTGGCGCGATCTTCCGGCGGAGCAGCAGGCGCCGCTGCACGACTACTTCCGCGCTCAGGTGTTCCCGGTCCTCACACCGCTTGCGGTGGACCCGGCGCACCCCTTCCCCTACATCAGCGGGCTGTCGCTGAACCTGGCGGTGCTGGTCTGCGACCCGACGACCGACACCGAACACTTCGCCCGGGTCAAGGTGCCCAACAACGTCCGCCGTTTCGTGCCGGTCGAGTCGGCTGACTCGACCGCCTGCTACCTCCCGCTGGAGGAACTGATCGGGGCCCATCTGCAGCAGCTGTTCCCCGGTCTGGAGGTGACCGCCCACCACCCGTTCCGGGTGACCCGCAACACCGATGTGGAGGTCGACGAGGACCGCGACGAGGACCTGCTCCAGGCCTTGGAGCGGGAGCTGGCCCGGCGTCGCTTCGGACCGGCGGTACGCCTCGAGGTCGGTCCCGACATCGACGACCACGTTCTGGACCTGCTCGTGCGGGAACTCGAGATCACTGACGACGACGTCGTTCAGGTGCCGGGCCTGCTGGACCTCACGTCGCTGTGGCAGGTCTACGAGGTGGATCGGCCCGATCTCCAGCAGGAGCCGTTCATCCCGGCGACGCATCCCCGACTGGTCGAGGGTGAGAAGGCGGCGGACATGTTCGCGGCGCTGCGCGAAGGCGACGTCCTGGTCCACCATCCGTACGACTCCTTCGCCACCAGCGTGCAGCGGTTCATCGAGCAGGCCGCCGCCGATCCGCAGGTGCTCGCCATCAAGCAGACCCTCTACCGCACGTCGGGGGACTCGCCGATCGTCGACGCACTGGTCGACGCCGCCGAGGCCGGCAAGCAGGTGGTCGTGCTGGTGGAGATCACCGCACGATTCGACGAGCAGGCCAACATCCGCTGGGCCCGGGCGCTGGAGAAGGCCGGCTGTCATGTCGCCTACGGCCTGGTCGGACTGAAGACCCATTGCAAGACGTCGTTGGTCGTGCGCCAGGAGAAGGGCCAGCTGCGCCGCTACGCCCACATCGGTACCGGAAACTACAATCCCAAGACTGCTCGCCTGTACGAGGACCTGGGCCTGCTCACCGCGGATCCCGAGGTCGGGGCGGACCTGACCGACCTGTTCAACACGCTGACCGGCTACAGCCGACAGACTGAGTTCCGCACGTTGATGGTCGCGCCACACGGGGTGCGCGCGGGACTGATGCAACGCATCGACCGGCAGGCGGAGCTGGCTGGAGTAGGCCGGCCGAGCCGGATCCGACTGAAGGCCAACAGCATCGTGGACGAGGCACTGATCGACGCGCTCTACCGGGCCAGCCGCGCCGGCGTGCCTGTCGAACTGGTCGTGCGGGGCATCTGCGCGCTCAAGCCGGGCGTCCCCGACCTGTCAGAGACGATTCAGGTTCGTAGCATCGTCGGGCGCTTCCTCGAGCACTCCCGGCTCATGGCCTTCGGCGACCCCGCCGAGAAGGGCGAGACGGTGGAGTACTGGTTGGGCAGCGCCGACTTGATGCACCGAAACCTGGACCGTCGGGTGGAGACACTGGTCCGGGTGAAGGACCCGCTCGTCCAGGACCAGCTCGAGGCGCTTTTCGAGCGGGCACTGGACCCCGGAACACGGCACTGGGCGCTGCAGGTGGACGGTAGGTGGGAGCAGCGTCCCGAGGCGGGCAGCCCGTTTCGGGACATGCAGACCGACCTCATGCGGCGCACGAACGAGCGGCTCGAGGGTGCCTGAACGGCCTGACCCTGTGGGGCGGGTCGAGGCGGCCGGCGGGGTGCTGTGGCAACGCGTCGACGGGCAGGTGCAGGTCGCCGTGGTGCACCGGGCCCGCTACAACGACTGGTCGCTCCCGAAGGGCAAGCTCGACCGACACGAGCCGGGCGTGCTCGCCGCGGTGCGGGAGGTGCGCGAGGAGACCGGCTGCGACGCGGTCGCCGGACGCCGGCTTGGCGAGAGCCGTTACTTGGTCCTGGACGGTCTCCGGACCCTGCCGAAGACCGTTCGCTGGTGGGCGATGCGAGCGACCGGAGGCGCCTTCACGCCGGGAGCCGAGGTCGATGCCGTGCGCTGGCTGGACGTTCGGGCTGCACAGCAACTGGTGAGCGCAGGTCGCGACGTCGCCCCGCTCGCGGCGTTCGCCGAGCACCCAGCCGAGTCCTCGATGGTCCTGGTGCTGCGCCATGGCAGTGCCGGCAAGAGGAAGGACTGGTCCGGCCCGGACGACGAGCGACCGCTGGACGATGCAGGCCGGTCACAGGCGGCGGCCGCAGCCGCGGTCCTTCCGGTCTACGGCCCCGGTCCGGTGTGGTCGGCGCCGCCGCTGCGCTGCCGACAGACCGTTGAACCACTGGCTGTCCGGTTGGGCACCGAGATCCAGATCGACAGTGACCTGGCGCAGGACTGCGCGGCGGCGCTGCCGGATCGGCTGCTCCGGCTCGCGAGCGAGAGGGCGAGCACCGTTGCCTGCAGCCAGGGCGGCGCCATCCCGTACGCCCTGACCGCGCTCGCCGAGGCGTCCGGGCTGACGTTGTCCGCCCCCACCGCCGCCCGCAAGGGAAGTCTGTGGGCGCTGTCGTTCTCTGCCCGCCGGCTGGTCGGTGCCGACTACACCGCCGATCTCACCGACTGACCAGCGAAGGACCCCCTCGTCACCGGGATCCTTCGCCGGCTGACCAGACGGGCTGGATCAGCGCTGGCTGGCCTTCTTGGCCGGTGGCTTGGAGGACGCCTTCGCGGCAGCTACCTTCTTCGCGGCGGGCGCCTTGTTGACCGTCCGGCTGGCCGCCTGAGGCACGGAGCTGCCCACGATCCGACCCGCCGTGCGCGCCGACCCGGCGTCCGGCCGCGCGGTCTTGGCCGGCGCGGCCTTGTTGACCGCGGGCTCGTTCACGGGGCCGGACGCCTTCGCCCGAGCCTTGGCGGGGGCCTTCTTCGCGGGGGCCTTCGCGGCGGAGGATTTTGCGGCCGGCCTCGCCGCTACCTTCGCCGCCTTGGCCGGGGACTGGGCGGCCGCCTTGGCGGCACTGCCGGCCCGTGCGGTCACCGCCCGAGCCGTCGACGCGGAAGACACCTTCTTGGCACCGCTGACGATGTCCTTGAACCCCTGTCCCGGGCGGAACTTGGGCACCGAGGTCTTCTTGAGCTTGACGGCCGCACCGGTGGCCGGGTTGCGGGCAGTGCGCGCCGCGCGGTCCACCTTCTCGAAGACCCCGAAGCCGGTGATGCCAACCTTTTCGCCCTTGGCAACGGCTCTGGTGATCGCGTCGACAACCGCCTCGACAGCAGTGCTGGCGGTCTTGCGGTCACCCAGCTTCTGGGTGACCACCTCGATCAGCTCGGACTTGTTCACAACGGTCCCCTTCGCTGGGCTGTCGAGGCGCTCTGCCCCTCCGGCCCGAACGGTAGGCCTCCGAGGCTGTCACCACAACGACCGTCGCCTCGAAACTTCCTTGTGTCGCTAGCATTTTGCCGTCGGATCGCTAGCGCCCGAGTCCGGGGCCGCGAGGTCGGTGATCGTCCAGATCGCCGAGGAGGCGATCCAGCCGCTGCGCGGCACGTCCGACATCATGCTTGGACGCATCGGTGAGAGCGATCAATCGCCTTACCAGGCTTACCTTTTCGTCCTGTGGCAGATCCAGGCCGGCCACCCGCCGGTGGGCGTCGCGCAACCGCGCCGCGAGTTCGAGGTGCAGCTCGTCGCTCACGCTGCCGGTCGGGCGGTCGGCAGGCGCTGCGGCCGGGCGGCTTCGAACGCTGAGATGTCCTGCGAGCGAAGAAGAGTCAACGCGATGTCATCGAGACCCTCGAGCAGTCGCTGCCGGGTGAAGTCGTCGAGCGGGAAGGCAGCGAGGAGGTCGCCGGCCCGCAGCTCCCGGGCGACGAGGTCGACGGTGACCCGCACCGTCGGGTCGGCCTCGACCAGCGCCATCAGCTGCTCGACCTCGTCGGCGGTGAGCTGGACCGGCAAGAGCCCACCCTTGAGGCTGTTGCTGCGGAAGATGTCGGCGAAGCGCTCGCTGACCACCGCGCGGAAGCCGAAATCCTGCAGTGCCCAGACGGCGTGCTCCCGTGAGGACCCGGTGCCGAAGTTCCGTCCGGCCACCAGGACGCTGGCCCCGGCGTACTCCGGAAGGTTCAGGACAAAGGCGGGGTCCTCGCGCCACTCGCTGAACAGACCCGCGCCGAACCCGGTGCGCTCTACCCGCTTGAGCCAGTCGCTCGGGATGATCTGGTCGGTGTCGACGTCGCTGCGGCGCAGCGGCACCGCCTGTCCGACGTGGGTGGTGAAGGGTTCCATGGCTCAGAGCTCCTGAAGGTCGGCGGGGGCGGACAGGTGGCCGGTGATTGCAGTCGCCGCAGCCACTTCCGGGCTGACCAGGTGGGTACGACCGCCCCGTCCCTGGCGACCTTCAAAGTTGCGGTTGGACGTCGACGCGCTGCGCTCACCGGGTGCCAGAATGTCGGGGTTCATGCCCAGGCACATCGAACAGCCCGCGTTGCGCCAGTCGAAGCCGGCATCACGGAAAGTTCGGTCGAGCCCCTCCTTCTCGGCCTGCAGCTTCACGAGCATGGAGCCGGGAACCACCAGGGCACGAACACCGGATGCCACCTTCCGGCCGCGCACGACCTCGGCGGCAGCCCGCAGGTCTTCCATGCGGCCGTTGGTGCAGGATCCGAGAAACACCGTGTCCACGCCGATCTCGCGCATCGGCGTCCCCGCCGTCAGGCCCATGTAGGCCAGCGCACGTTCGGCCGCGTTGCGCTCGCCGGCCGTCGACATGGAGGCAGGGTCGGGCACGACGGAACTCAGGGCGACGCCCTGGCCGGGGTTGGTGCCCCAGGTCACGAACGGCGTGACGGCAGCGGCGTCGAGGATGACCTCCTCGTCGAAGGCCGCGTCATCGTCGGTGCGCAGCGCGTCCCACGCGGCGACCGCGGACGCCCACTCCTTGCCCTGCGGTGCGTGCTCGCGGCCGCGCAGGTAGGCGTAGGTCGTCTCGTCCGGCGCCACCATGCCGGCCCGGGCACCCCACTCGATGCTCATGTTGCAGACCGTCATGCGGCCCTCCATGGACAGCGCCCGGATCGCCTCCCCGCGGTATTCCACGACATGGCCCTGTCCCCCGCCGGTGCCGACCTGGGCGATCAGCGCGAGCACGAGATCCTTGGACGTGACCCCCGACTGCAGCTGTCCCTCGACAGTGACCGCCATGGTGCGCGGGCGGACCAGCGGCAAGGTCTGTGTGGCGAGCACGTGCTCCACCTCGCTGGTGCCGATGCCGAAGGCCAGTGCGCCGAAAGCGCCGTGGGTGCTGGTGTGGCTGTCCCCGCAGACGATGGTCATGCCTGGCTGGGTGATGCCGAGCTGCGGGCCGATGACGTGGACGATGCCTTGGCCGGCGTCGCCCATGGAGTGCAGCTCGATGCCGAACTCCCGGCAGTTGGCGCGCAGTGTCTGCACCTGACGCAGGCTCACCGGGTCGTCGATGGTGAGCGAGTCGGTCGGGACGTTGTGGTCCTCGGTGGCGAGTGTCAGCTCGGGACGGCGGACGGTGCGGCCGGCCAGCCGGAGCCCGTCGAAGGCCTGCGGGCTGGTGACCTCGTGGACGAGGTGCAGGTCGATGTAGACGAGATCGGGTTCGCCGTCAGCCCGTCGTACGACGTGGGCGTCCCACACCTTCTCGGCGAGCGTGCGTCCCATGAGGGGCCTCTTTCTCGACATTTGGCATCTCACCAAATGAGATGGCAGTATCAACCTGTGAAACACTCTAGCGCTGTTGGCGTGCTTGACAAGTGCGTTCTCGTCATGGACGCCGTGGCGGGCGGGGCCACCACGCTGTCGGCGCTCACCGAGCGCACCGCGCTGTCGCGCGCGACCGTCCATCGGCTGGCTATCGCCCTCGAGGTGCACCGCCTGCTCGCCCGCGACGACGGCGGCCGCTGGCAGCTCGGCCCGCGACTCGGCGAGCTGGCGGCCGGTCCCGCCGACACTCTCGTCGACCGCGCTGCTCCCGTGCTGGAGCGCCTGCGGGACGCCACCGGGGAGAGTGCGCAGCTCTACCGCCGGCAGGACGAGCGGCGCCTGTGCGTCGCCGCGGCCGAGCGAGGTAGCGGACTGCGCGACACCGTCCCCGTGGGCTCGTCGCTGCCGATGACGGCCGGATCGGCGGCGCAGGTGCTGTTGGCCTGGTCACCGGATGATCCGCTGGTACGCACGACCGCATTCACGCCGCGCCGGTTGGCCGAGGTGCGTCGGCGCGGCTGGGCCGCATCGGTGGCCGAGCGGGAAGCGGGGGTCGCCTCGGTGTCGGCTCCGGTGCGGTCGGCGGACGGCCGGGTGGTGGCGGCCGTCAGCGTCAGCGGGCCGCTGGAGCGGTTGACCCGGTCACCGGGGCGGCTGCACGCAGCAGCCGTCTGCGCCGCCGCGGGGCAGCTGAACGTTGCGTGACGCCGGCCTTCCGGGCGGTTGCGTCGCAGGCCCGACGTCCGCGCCAGAAGGAGGTCGGGTCCGAGCACAGAAGTGTATGCTGGCATACATGAAGCGCACGACACTCAAGATCTCCGATGCCCTCGACGCTCTCCTGCGACACGAAGCCGAGCGACGCAACGCGACGATCTCAGAGATCAGTCGCGAGGCCCTCGAGGCTTACTTCGGCCAGCCTCGGGGTCGCCGCACGCTCGGTGCCGCGGGCGCCGGACGGAGCGGTCGGACCGACATCTCCGAACGCATCGATGAGATTCTTGCGGCAGAGGTTGCGCGATAGCCGCGCTGATCGTCGACGCTGGGCCGCTCTATGCGTACGTCGATGCTGACGACGCCCACCACGGACCATCGGTGGAACTCCTGGAAAGACATCCAGGCCCGCTGATCGTTCCCACGCTCGTCATCACCGAGGTGGCCTACCTGCTCGCTACCCGTCTGGGTCCGGAACCCGAGGTGCGCTTCCTCGGGGACCTGGCAAGCGGCGCCTTCAGCGTCGAGCCAGTGGCTGCCGCCGATTGGCTGCGCATTGCTGAACTCGTCGCTCGGGATCGCGACCTGCCGCTCGGCACCGTCGACGCATCCGTCGTGGCCGCGGCCGAGCGACTGAGCATCCGAGAGATTGCGACCGTCGACCGCCGCCACTTCACCGTCGTCCGGCCGCACCATGTCGAGGCCTTCACGCTGTTGCTGTGAGGCCCCGCTCGACCCGACGGGATAACGTCCGACGTCCACGGCAGTGGGCTTGCCGTCCTGGAAGGACGGCACGCTCTCGAGCCGACCAACGAGGTAGCCCCGAGGGGATGCGCCGTCGAGCTGAGCCGGGGGTAGGCCGGACTCGGAAAATGTCAGACCTGCGCGAGACAGTATGCGTGGAGGTGGTTCTGGTGTGTGCTGCACCTGAGTGCGATCGGCCGGTCTATGCGCGGGGACTGTGCGGTCGGCACTACAAGCAGTGGCGGCGCCACGGGCACGTCCAGCCCATAACGGCACCGCCGGACTGCGCAGTCCCGGGCTGCGGTCGCCGGGCAGTGACGCGGGGGTGGTGCCATGGCCACTACCTGCGCTGGTCGAGACAAGGCGACGTCAAGGCCGACGTTCCGCTGGCCAGACCGGTGCGCGACGTGTGCAGCTTGCCGGACTGCGCTCGTGGCGCCCACAGTGCGGGCTACTGCCGGAGCCACGCGCGACGCCAACGGCTCTATGGCGACCCGCGAGCTGGTGGGCCCATTCGCCAGCATGGCACCGGAGGCTCGATCAGCCACGGCTACTGGGCGGTCGTGGTCCCGCCCGAGCTCCGGCATCTGGTCCCACCCGGCCGCAGAAAGGAGCTCGAACACCGTCTGGTCATGGCTCAGCAGCTGGAGCGTCCCTTGCTCGCCGACGAGGTCGTGCACCACAAGAACGGCGACCGACTCGACAACCGGGCCGAGAACCTCGAGCTGTGGACAACGGTGCAGCCAAAGGGACAGCGGATCGAGGACAAGCTCGCGTTCGCGCGGCTGATCATCGCGCGCTACGAGAGCAGCGCCACTCCTTCACAACTCGAGAGCCCGCCTTCCTCCTCGTAGGACAGCAGGCTCTCGAGACGACCAACCAAGTACCCCCAATGGGATTTGAACCCACGTTAACGCCGTGAGAGGGCGCCGTCCTAGGCCGCTAGACGATGGGGGCGAGTTGAGATGAAGTTGTCCGACCCTCGCGGGTCGGGTCGTGCGCTGGGGTACCTGGACTCGAACCAAGACTAACGGAACCAGAAACCGCCGGGCTGCCAATTACCCCATACCCCATGGAGTCCGCCGAGCACGCACCTCGCCGGTCCGCCGGAAAGCCTAGCCGACGTCGGGCGGTGCCGAGGCCTCCGCACGGTCCGCGGCGGCCCGCAACCGGCGCAGCGTCCGCTCCCGGCCGAGCAGTGCCATCGACTCCGGCAGGGGCGGCGAGATGGCCGCGCCACACACCGCCGCGCGCAGCGGCAGGTAGGCCTTGCCGCGCTTCAGCCCCAACCCGTCCTCCAACAGCGCGGCGTCGACCGCCGCCTGCACCGCTGCCGCCGACCACTCAGTCATGCCCTCGACGGCGTCGGCGGCCGCCCGCAGCACCGGCGCGCTGGCCGCCGTCAGCGCCTTCGCCGCCGCCGCTGGGTCCACCTCGAACGACTCCTCCGAGACGAACAGGAAGCTCACCAGGTCCGGCAGCTCGGAGAGTACGGCCACTCGGGTCTGGACCAGCGGCACGACCCCCGCCAGCAGCTCGAGCTCCTGCGTCGACGCGGGGTCGCCCACCAGCCCGGACCGCTGCAGAAACGGCAGCGCCCGCTCGGCGAAGTCCGGCTCGGACAGTTCACGGAGGTAGTGCCCGTTCAGCCAGCCCAGCTTGTCCAGGTCAAACACCGGCCCGACTGTGTTGACCCGTGCCCAGTCGAAGCTCTCCGACATCCGCTCGAACGAGAAGATCTCCTCCTCCCCGGGCACCGAATAGCCCAACAGGCCAAGGAAGTTCAGCAGCGCCTCGGGCAGGTAGCCCTGCTCCGCGAACCAGGTCAGCCGCGCCGCCGGGTTCTTGCGCTTGGAGATCTTGGACTTGTCGACGTTGCGCAGCAGCGGCATGTGCGCGAACGCCGGCCGTGGCCAGCCCAGCCAATCGAACAGCAGCAGGTGCTTAGGCGTGGAAGAGATCCACTCCTCGCCCCGCACGACATGGGTGATCCCCATGAGGTGGTCGTCCACCACCACGGCTAGGTGGTAGGTCGGGAAGCCGTCCGCCTTGAGCAGCACCTGGTCGTCCGGACGCGGCGCCGACACCTCGCCACGGATCAGGTCGACGAACTGCAGCGGCGGGTCGTCGGGCACCAACATGCGTACGACCGGTGTCTCGGAAAAGCCGGGAAGCTCTGCGCGGGCCTCCCGGTCCAGCCCGACGCAGAGCCGGTCGTAGCCGGTGGGCAACTTGCGCTTCTGCTGGTCCTCACGCATCTGCACCAGCCGAGCCGAAGAGCACCAGCACCGGTAGGCGTGCCCGTCGGCGAGCAGCTGGTCGACGTAGGGGCGGTAGGTCTCCAGGCGCTCGCTCTGCCGGTACGGCGCATACGGCCCGCCCTTGTCCGGGCCCTCGTCCCAGTCCAGGCCGAGCCAACGCAGCATGTCGTACACCTGCTGCTCGCTGTCGGGCCGGAACCGAGCCCGGTCGGTGTCCTCGACGCGCAGGACGAACTGCCCCCCCTGCTGGCGGGCGAAGGCCAGGTTGAACAGCGACATGTACGCGGTGCCGACGTGCGGGTCACCGGTCGGCGACGGCGCCACCCGGAGCCGGACCGGCGGTGGCTCACTCATCAGCGCGCCACGACCGGGTTGGTCAGCGTGCCGACGCCGCCGATCCGCACCGACACCTCGTCGCCGGCCTGCACCGAACCGACGCCGGCGGGGGTGCCGGTGAGCACGACATCGCCCGGCAGCAGGGTCATGAACGAGGTGATGAAGGCCAGGATCGAGGGGACGTCGTGGATCAGCGCGGAGGTCCGCCCGTCCTGACGCGCGACGCCGCCGACCGAGCACTGAACGGCCACGTCGGCCGGATCGAGTTCGGTCTCGATCCAGGGTCCGAGCGGGCAGAAGGTGTCGTGGCCCTTGGCCCGCGTCCACTGTCCGTCACTGTGCTGCTGGTCGCGGGCGGTGACGTCGTTGGCCGCCGTGTAGCCCCAGACGTGGGACAGCGCGGTGGCCACGGTGAGGTCGCGCGCCGGGCGGCCGACCACCACGGCCAGCTCGGCCTCGTGGTCGACCCGACCCGCACCCGAAGGCAGGCGCACCGCGTCGCCCGGACCGATGACCGACGTGGCCGGTTTGAGGAAGACGACCGGGTTGTCCGGCACCGCGCCGGTGCCCGCGCCGCCCATCTCGGCGACGTGGTCGGCGTAGTTCTTGCCGATGCAGACCACGTTGATCGGTTGGGTGGGTGCGAGCAGGCGGACGGAGGTCAGCGCCACCACCTCGCCGGTCGGCGTCGGGTCGAACAGCGGATGCCCGCCGAGCAGCGCCAACGACAGCGTCGCCGGATCGTCACCGACCCCTTCGACCAGACCGAAGGCGATCTCACCCGAGCGGGCGAAGCGGGCGATGCGCACGCGGACAGACCTCTCGACGGGGGACGGAGCCGGTCGCGACGCTACCGGTCGACCTCGAGCCCCTGCCGCATCAGTCCGGTCGTGTAGGCCTCCTCCAGCGCCTGCCAGGACGCCTGGATGACGTTCTCGTGGACCCCTACGGTGTCCCACTCGGTCACCCCGTCGGAGGTCTCCACCAGCACCCGGGTGACGGCGTCGGTGCCGTGCTCACCGCTGACGATGCGCACCTTGTAGTCGACCAGGTCCAGCCGGGCGAGCCCCGGGTAGAGGGCCTGCAACGCCGAGCGCATCGCGGTGTCCAGCGCATTGACCGGGCCGTTGCCCTCTCCGGTGGACACGATCCGCTCGCCTTTGGCCTGCAGCTTGACTGTCGCCTCGGACACCACCTCACCGGCCCGACTCTCCACGATCACCCGCCAGGACTCCAGCGTGAAGAACCGCGGCCGCTGGCCCATCTCCTCGCGCAGCAGCAGCTCGAAACTGGCCTCCGCCGCCTCGAAGCTGTAGCCGACCGACTCCAGCTCCTTGACCCGCTCGATCACCCGGAGCACGGTGTCCCGGTCGGGGTCGAGCCCGAGCGCTTTGCCCTTCAACTCGATGGTGGCCCGGCCGGCCAGTTCGGAGACGAGCAGGCGCATGTCGTTGCCGACCTCCGCCGGGTCGACGTGCTGGTAGAGGTCCGGGTCGGCCTTGATGGCGCTGACATGCAGTCCGGCCTTGTGCGCAAAGGCGCTCGCGCCGACCCACGGCTGGTGCGGGTCCGGGGCGATGTTGGCCACCTCGGCGACGGCGTGCGCCACCCGGCCCAGCTCGACGAGCCGCCCCGGCGGCAGCACCTGCCGGCCGAGCTTGGCCTCCAGCGCCGCCACCACGCTGAACAGGTCAGCGTTGCCGCACCGCTCTCCGTAGCCGTTCGCCGTGCCCTGGACGTGCGTCGCCCCGGCATCGACCGCGGCCAGGGAGTTGGCGACCGCGCAGGCGGCGTCGTTGTGGGCGTGGATGCCGAGGCGTAGCCCGGTCGCACCCACCGTCGCGACGATGTCGGCGAGCCGGTAGGGCAGCATTCCGCCGTTGGTGTCGCACAGCACGACCACGTCGGCCCCCGCCTCGAAGGCGACGTTCAGGACCTCCATGGCGTACGCCGGCTCCGCGAGGTAGCCGGCGAAGAAGTGCTCGGCGTCCAGGAAGACCCGCTGCCCCTCGGCCCGGAGGTGCGCGACGCTGTCCCTGATCATCGCGAGGTTCTCCTCGCGGGTGGTGCGCAGAGCCCGCTCGACGTGACGCACGTCGGCCTTGGCGACGAGGGTGACCACGCCGGCGCCGGACTCGCGCAGGTGGGCCAGGTCCTGGGCGGCGTCGCCGTCGGGCCGCCGGGTCGAGCCGAAGGCCGCCAGCTGCGCCGAGCTCAGCGACAACTCGGTGCGGGCGCGGCGGAAAAACTCGGCGTCCTTGGGGTTGGCCCCCGGCCAGCCGCCCTCGATGAAGCCGACCCCGAGGTCGTCCAGATGGCGGGCGATGGCCAACTTGTCGTTGACCGACAGCGACAGCCCCTCGCGCTGCGCGCCGTCGCGCAAGGTCGTGTCGTAGACGTGGAAGGCGTCCGAGGGGACGGTGGTCGGACCGGGCATGACTCCATCCTGCCAGGGTCGGCGGGGCGTCCCCGGCACTCAGCCGACCGGGCGCATCCACCCGTACGGGTCGGCGCTGCGGCCGTACTGCAGATCCAACAGCGCCGCGCGCAACCGCATCGTGACCGGACCGGCGCTGCCGTCACCGACCGACCAGTCACCGGCCCGGCTCTTGGCGTGCCCGACGGGCGCGATCACCGCCGCCGTGCCGCAGGCGAAGACCTCGGTGATCGAGCCGTCCGCGCAGCCGCTGCGCCAGTCGTCGGCGCAGATGCGCCCCTGCTCGACGGTGAGCCCGAGCGACGGCGCCATGGTGAGCAGCGAGTCGCGCACCACTCCGGGAAGCAGCGTGCCGGTCAGCGCCGGGGTCAGCAGCCGGGTCGCCGTCCCATCTTGGTCGGCCATCACGAAGAACAGGTTCATGCCTCCCATCTCCTCGACCCAGCGGCGCTCGACGGCATCGAGCCAGACCACCTGGTCGCAGCCCTGCTCCGCCGCCTGGCGCTGGGCGAGCAGGCTTCCGGCGTAGTTGCCGGCGCACTTGGCCTCGCCGGTCCCGCCGACCGCGGCGCGGACGTACTCATCCGACAGCCACACCGCCACCGGCTTCACCTCACCCGGGAAGAACGGCGTGACCGGAAAGGCGATGAGCAGGAAGAGGTACTCGTGCGCCGCACGCATACCGACCTGCGCCTCGGTAGCAATCATGAACGGCCGCAGGTAGAGGCTCTGCCCCTCGGCCGTGGGCACCCAGGCCAGGTCGGCCGCCACGAGCTCGTCGACCGCGGCCAGGAACAGCTCCACCGGCAGCTCGGGCATCGCCAGGCGGTGGGCCGAGCGGTTGAAGCGCTCGGCGTTCTCCTGCGGCCGGAAGACCGCGACGCTCCCGTCGGCCTGTCGGTAGGCCTTGAGCCCCTCAAAGATCGCCTGGCCGTAGTGGAGCACCATCGCCGACGGGTCGAGCGAGAGTGGCTCGTACGCGCTGAGCTGTGCCTGGTGCCAGCCCTTTTCGGCGGTCCAGCGGATCGCGACCATGTGGTCGGTGTGCACCCGGCCGAAGCCGGGGTCGGCCATCAGTGCCGCCCGCTCGGCGTCGCTGCGCGGTGAGGTGCTGATCCGCCGCTCGATGAGGCCGGTCGTCGCCCGGGAATCCGTCACGGTCATGTCCGTCTCCGTCCCGGCCCGGTGTGCCCGCGCCGTCAGCCCGACGTTAGCCGAGGGCGCTCAGCCGAGCGCGCCGATTATGGCGTCGCCGACCGCTCTGGTCGGCCGGACTGCCGGGCCGCGCGTGGCGAGGTCCGCGGCCACGGCCGCCTCGACCCGGCGGGCCGGGTCGGCATGTCCGAGGTGCTCGAGCAGCATCGCCACCGACAGCACCGCGGCGGTCGGGTCGGCCTTGCCCTGGCCGGCGATGTCGGGGGCGCTGCCGTGCACCGGCTCGAACATCGACGGGTTGGTCCCGGTCGCGTCGATGTTGCCGCTGGCGGCCAGGCCGATGCCGCCGCCGATCGCCGCCCCGATATCGGTGAGGATGTCGCCGAACAGGTTGTCGGTGACCACGACGTCGAAGCGCTCCGGCTGCGTCACGAAATACATCGACGCGGCGTCGACGTGTTGGTAGTCGGTCGCGACGTCGGCGAACTCGCGCGCCACCTCATCGAACACGCGCTTCCAGAGCCCACCGGCGTACACCAGCACGTTGGTCTTGTGGACCAGGGTGAGGTGCCGGCGTTCACGGGCCTGCGCCCGCCGGAAGGCGTCCCGCACGACCCGCTCCACGCCGTACGCGGTGTTCAGGCTCGTCTCGGTTGCCACCTCGTGCGGGGTCCCGGTGCGCAGGCTCCCGCCGTTGCCCACGTACGGTCCTTCGGTTCCCTCGCGCACGACGACCAGGTCGATCGCGCGGTCTCCCAGTGGGCTGGGCACGCCGGGGAACAGTCGCACCGGCCGCAGGTTGACGTGATGGTCCAGGGCAAAGCGCAGGCGCAGCAGCAGGCCTCGTTCCAGCACCCCCGGAGGCACGCTCGGGTCGCCCACGGCCCCGAGCAGGATCGCGTCGTGACCGCGCAGCTCCTCCAGCACCGAGTCGGGCAGCGCCTCCCCGGTGCGACGGTAGGCCGCCGCCCCCAGGTCGTAGTCGCTCCGCTCGACGCCGGGCAGGACGGCGTCCAAGACCTCGAGCCCCTCCGCCACGACCTCCGGGCCGATGCCGTCGCCACCGATGACCGCCAGCCGGGTGCTCATGCGGTCACCCGGTTGACGGCGCTGACGATGCCGCGCAGCGACGAGGTGACGATGCTCGGGTGGACGCCGCAGCCCCACAACACCCGGCCGTCGACGGCGACCTCGAGGTAGGACGCGGCCTGCGCCTCCTCACCCGCGCCGGTGGCGTGCTCGGCGTAGTCGAGCACCCGCACGTCGAGGTCGAGCGCCGACAGCGCGTGCACGAAGGCCGCGATCGGCCCGTTGCCGGTGCCGTGCACGGTCCGCTGCTCGCCGCGCCACTGCACCACCGCCTCGATCCGGTCGCTGTCCCCGGTCGCCATCATGAAAGACACCAGCCGCAGCGGCGCGTCGTGCTGCAGGTAGGTTGCTCCGAACAGCTCCCAGATCCGGGCGCCGGAGATCTCCCCACCGGCGACGTCGGCGATCTCCTGCACGACGCGGGAGAACTCGATCTGCATGCGGCGCGGCAGATCCAGGTGGTGCTCGTTCTTCAGGACGTACGCGACGCCGCCCTTGCCCGACTGACTGTTCACCCGGATGACGGCCTCGTAGCTGCGCCCGACATCGAGCGGGTCGATCGGCAGATACGGAACCCCCCAGGGGTAGTCGCGCACCGGCACTCCCGCCGCCGTCGCGGCCCGCTCGAGTGACTCGAGCCCCTTCTTGATGGCATCCTGGTGCGAGCCGGAGAAGGCTGTGTAGACGAGGTCGCCGGCGTACGGGTGGCGCGGGTGCACCGGCAGCTGGTTGCAGTGCTCGACCGTGCGGCGCACCTCGTCGATGTCGGAGAAGTCGATGCACGGATCGACGCCCTGGCCGAACAGGTTGAGGCCCAGCGTCACCAGGCAGACGTTGCCGGTGCGCTCGCCGTTACCGAACAGGCACCCCTCGATCCGGTCCGCGCCGGCCATCAGGCCCAGCTCGGCTGCGGCCACGGCCGTACCCCGGTCGTTGTGGGGGTGCAGGGACAGCACGACGCTGGCCCGGCGCGCGCCGAGCGCCCGGCCGAACCACTCGATCTGGTCGGCATAGGTGCTGGGGACCGACATCTCCACCGTCGCCGGCAGGTTCAGCACGACCGGTCGTTCCGGGGTCGGCTGCCAGACGTCCATGACGGCCTCGCAGACCTCGAGGGCGTAGTCCGGTTCGGTGCCGGTGAAGGACTCCGGACTGTACTGCCAGCGCACGTCGGTGGAGGGGAGCAGCTCGGCGGCGTACTTCGCGCACCACTGCGCCCCGCGTACGGCGATGTCCTTCACCCCGTCGCGATCCAGGCCGAACACGACCCGGCGCTGCAGGGTGGAGGTGGAGTTGTAGAGGTGGATCAGGGCGGTGCCACCGAAGCCGACGAGCGACTGCACGGTGCGTTCGATGAGCTCCTCGCGCGCCTGCGTCAGCACCTGGATAGTGACGTCGGCCGGCACGAGGTTCCCCTCCACCAGCGCGCGGACGAAGTCGAAGTCGGTCTGGCTCGCGGCCGGGAAACCGACTTCGATCTCGCGGTAGCCCATCGCGACGAGCAGCCGGAACATCCGCATCTTGCGGTCGGCGTCCATCGGGTCGATCAGGGCCTGGTTGCCGTCGCGCAGGTCGACGCTGCACCACTGCGGGGCGGCGGTGATCGTGCGCGTGGGCCAGGTGCGGTCGGGGAGCTCGACCGGCGGGAACGGCGAGTAGCGGTGGAAGGGCATGGGCGGTACTGCAGGTATGGCGGTAGGGCTCACGACGGGTTCTCCAGGGTGGCGGGGTGCGGCCAGCACCAGAGCCCGCGACGGGGGAGCCGGCCTCTAGGAGAGAGCCCCGTCGCGGCAGCTAAGCAGGAGGCTCGACCGCGTCACGGGAAGCACTCTACGCGGTGGCCTACCGGCCGCGCATCATGAATTCGGTCCAGGCGTCGACGGCCTGCTCGGAGGTCATCGCCTCGATGTGCTCCCTCGCCAGCCCGGCCGTGTGGACGAGCCGGTCCACCAGCCAGGGCTCGGGTCTGGTCGGTGGTCGCGGCGGGCGGGGTGCCATGTTCTTGGCTTGCAGGCCGAGCCGCTCCACGACGGCGTACAGCGACCGCCGGGCCGGACTGTCTGCCAAGCCGGCGACCCGGCGGGCCATCTCGAGGTAGACCTCGGCGCCGGAGCGTGCGCTGACCGCCCAGATCTCGGCGATGTCGACGATCACGGCGCCGCGCTCGTCGCTGGTGACACGCCAGACCAAGCGCCAGTCCCGATTGCCGAAAATGATGCTGCTCCTGGAGACCGACGACCGCCGCGTCGGTCGGCCAGACCTCTGCGCCTTGCCCGGTCGTGGCCCGTCGCCCCGGCGGCACGTCCGCAGCTACGCCGGGTCGTCCATCGCGGCGAGCTGCTCCCGCGTGTAGCCGAGGGATCCGATCACCTCGTCGAACCGTGTCCGACGTCCGGTGTCGGAGGCGGCGCGGGACAGCACGAGCGCGACATCGACGAGGTCGCGCTCCAGCTCGGCGAGCCGCTCCACGCCCCGGTAGCTGACGACCGCAGCAACCGGCTCACCCCGTCGGCGCAGCACGGTGGGGCGACCGGCCTCGGCGTCGGCCACCAGCCTGGACACCCCCCGGCGGCCGGCTTCGGTGATCAGGACCGTCTCGGAATCCGTCAGCAGGCTCATGCGTGAAACTGTAAAGGTTTCTGAGTAGCGAGCCGGCGGCGATGCTGCCCGCTGTGACCGTGCCTTCACCTCGCCGAGCAGAACGCCGAGACGGCAGCGTGGAACGCCTCCGGCTCGTCCACCCAGGGGAAGTGCCCGGCCCCGGGAAGCACCACCGTGCGCGCGTTTCGGAACGACGACGCGACCTCACTCACTGAGGCCACGCCGGTGAGCGCGTCCCGCTCTCCCCCCACCACGAGCACCGGCGCGGCCAGCTCGGCCAGCGGACCCAGGATCGTCGCGGCGTGCAACTCCTCGGTCCCGGCGCCGAATCCGTACGCCGCACGCTTGCTGGTCTGGGTGTCCGCTGACGCGGCGTGCGCCTGCGTGCGCTCGTCCCAGCGGCCGTAGAAGAAGGGCCGGGTGGCGGTCATGAGCGCCTGCTGCTGGGCTGCCGGGGCGCCCGCGAGGGCGTCCTGCGCCTCGGCGGCGTCGGCGTACCAGGGCTCGGCGGCGCGGGAGGCCCGGATGGCCTCGACATCGGCGTGAGTGCCGCCCTGCAGCCGAGCGCTGGGGGTCACCAACACGAGCGAGCGGACCCGGTCCGGGTAGGCGGCGGCGTACGCCTGTGCGACCAGACACCCGGCGGAGTGTCCGAGCAGGTCGACCTGGTCGAGCTCCAGGTGCTCGCGCAGCGCGTCCACGTCGAGGGCCAGCCGGTCGAAGCGCAGCGTCGACGGGTCGGCCGGCACCTCACTGCTCCCGGAGGCCCGGCTGTCGAGCCGGACGAGGGTGCGCTGCCCCGCAAGGCCGCCGAGGTCCTCCAGGTAGGCAGCCGCCCGACCCGGCCCGCCGGGCAGGCAGACCAGCCGCGGTCCGGCGCCCACCTCGTCGTACGCCAGTCGGGTGCCGTCGTAGGAGGCGAAGGAGCTCACGCCAGGTCGACCGAGCGCACCGCTTGCGCGCCGATCGCCGCGGCGATCTGCTCGAGCAGCTCCGCGGGCGGCGCGCTGTCGACGGTGAGCGCCATCAGCGCGTCGCCACCCTGAGACGTACGGCTGACCTGGGCTCCCGCGATGTTGACCTGCGCCTCGCCGAGCCGCGCTCCGACCAGGCCGACGACCCCCGGCCGATCGGAGTAGCGCAGGAAGACCAGATGCTCCTCGGCAACCAGTTCGACGTCGAAACCGTTCACCGCGGTGAGCTTCTCGATCTGTCGCGGACCGGTCAGCGTGCCGGACACCGACACCGCCTCGCCCGTCGGCAGCACGCCGCGCACCGTGACGAGGTTGCGGTAGTCGGGACTGTCCAGGTCGGTGACGAGCGACACCACCACGCCCCGCTCGGCGGCCAGCGCTGGAGCATTGACGAAGGTCACCTGCTCCTCGACCACGTCGGCGAAGACGCCCTTGAGTGCCGCGAGCTGCAGCACGGAGACGTCGAGCGCGGCGATCTCCCCGCGGACCAGCACCTCGACGCTCGCCGCAATGCCGCCGGCCAACGCGGTGAACACCCGGCCGAGTTTCTCCACCAGCGGCAGCGCCGGGCGCAGGTCCTCCGCCACGACTCCCCCCGCCTGCACGTTGACCGCGTCGGGGACGAAGTCGCCCTCCAGGGCGAGCCGCACCGAACGCGCGACGGCGATGCCGGCCTTGTCCTGCGCCTCCACGGTGCTCGCGCCCAGGTGCGGCGCCACCACGACAGAGTCGAACGCGAACAGCGGCGAGTCGGTGCACGGTTCGGTGGCGTAGACGTCCAGGCCGGCGCCGGCGACGGTGCCGTCGGCCAGGGCCTGCGCCAGGGCGACCTCGTCGAGCAGGCCCCCTCGGGCCGCATTGACGATGCGTACGGTCGGTTTGCACAGCGCGAGTTCAGCGGCGCCGATCAGGCCGACTGTCTCTGGGGTTTTGGGCAGGTGTATCGAGATGAAGTCGCTGTCGCGCAGCAGCTCCTCGAGCGGCACCAGCCGTACGCCGATCTGCGCCGCCCGCGCGGGCTGGACGTACGGGTCGTAGGCGATCAACGTCGTGCCGAAGGCCGACATGCGCTGCGCGAAGAGCACCCCGATGCGCCCGAGACCGACGACGCCGACGACCTTGTCCGCCACCTCGACCCCGGTCCAGCGGCTGCGCTCCCAGCGTCCGGCCTTCAGCGCGGCGTTCGCCGGGGCGAGGTTGCGGGCGCTGGCGAGCAGCAGCAGCACTGCCTGCTCCGCGGCGCTGACGATGTTGCTCTGCGGCGCGTTGACCACGAGCACCCCACGGGCAGTGGCGGCGGGGACGTCGACGTTGTCCAGGCCGATCCCGGCCCGCGCGACTACCTGGAGCCGGGGCGCGGCGGCCAGCGCCTCGGCGTCGATCTGGGTGGCGCTGCGGATGAGGACCGCGTCGACGTCGGCGAGGGCCGGGAGCAGGGCCGAGCGGTCGGCGCCGTCGACGAAGCGCACCTCGAACCCGTCGCCGAGCGCAGCCAGGACTGAGGGGGCCAGCTCCTCGGCGATGAGCACGACGGGACGGGCGGATGCTGCAGTCACGTGGGAGGTCCTCAGGGGGAAGAGTCGGTGAGGCGTCCGGCGCCGGACCGGGCCGAGCCTAGCCAGCGCTGCATCGCGGCCCGCTCAGGAAGCTGTCCCGGGAGGTAGATTCTTCCTACTGAGGTATCCTTCCGGCATGCCGCTCAGCATCAAGGATCCGGACACCGACCGACTCGCTCGTGAGTTGGCCAAGGCGACGGGGGAGAACCTCACCACCGCCGTGGCCACCGCTCTGCGGGAGCGTCTCGAGCGAGTACGCGGCCGGGCTCGCGGGGAGATCTTGGCCGACGAGCTCAACGCCATCGCCGTGCGTTGCGCGAACCTTCCGGTGCTCGACGACCGACCCGAGCAGGAGATCCTCGGCTACGACGAGCGCGGGTTGTCCGCCTGATGGTCATCGACACCTCGGCGCTGGTAGCCGTGCTGTTCGACGAGCCCGAGCGTGCGGAGTTCATCGGCAAAATCGCGACCGCAGCGCGCCGGCTCATCTCGGCCGGCACCCTGGTCGAGTCCTCGATCGTCGTGGAGGCCCGCCGCGGGGAGATTGCCGGTCGCGAGCTCGATCTGTTTCTTCATCGCGCCGACGTCCTGACCGTGGCCGTGAACGAAGACCAGGCGTTGCTGGCGCGCGCTGCGTGGCGTCGCTACGGCAAAGGCCGCGACCCCGCCGGGCTGAACTTCGGCGACCTTTTTGCCTACGCCCTGGCTCGTGCCAGCAACGAGGAACTCCTTTACAAGGGAGACGATTTCGCAAGGACCGACCTCATTCGGGCGTGAGGCGCTGCCGTCGTCGGTCAGAGCCGGAGCAGCACCACGTCGTTGCCGCCGAGGCTCGCCAGCCCCTTGTCGAACGTGACCAGACGCCCTGCGTGACCACGCACCAAGGCCAGCAGGTGGACGTCGGTCACCTGCCGAAAACCCTGTACCTGTTCGAGGTGTACCACCTCGGTCGTGGCCAGCGAGACCTCGTCGGCCCAGAACTCGTGTGCTCCCACTGCCCGCAGGGCGCGCATCGCCGCAGCCGACTGGGGAACCGTGCGCGCTTCGGCGATGACGCGCCGGTTGGACGACACCCGGATGAACCCGGACTCCGTCACCGGGCAGGTGGCCCAGCCGCCCGCTCGCTGGCCGGCGAACCAGTTGACGGCGGCCGGATGGTGGATGTGGTTCGGCCAGACCAGCGCGACCAGGACGTTGACATCGGGGAGCACACCTATTCGTCTTCGTCGGCGCGTCGGACCATCTCCGGAGTAATGGGCGCGGCGTCGACCGACACAGGGAAGATCGGCAGGCCGTGGTCGCTGACGGCGTTGGCGCCGCGAAGCCCTCGCCGGGCCAGCTCCGACAGGGCCGCGCCGAGGCTGAGCCCCTTCTCGGCCGCCAACGTCCGGGTGGCCGACAGGACGTCGTCGTCCACGTCCAGCGTGGTGCGCATCCGAGCATCGTAACATCATGATGCTCGGATCGAGCGTCGCTCGACTCGGCTGCTCCGGCCGATGGTGGCCCGGCTACTCGCCGCTGTCGTCGATCCAGGCCATCATCGGCCGCAGCTTCGCGCCGGTGACCTCGATGGGGTGGTCCGCGCCCTGCTTGCGGTAGGCGTTCATCCGCGGCCGGCCGGCGTCGTCGTCCTCGATCAACGCCTTGGTGAAGGTGCCGTCCTGGATCTCGGCGAGCACCTTCTTCATCTCCTGCTTGACCGCCGGCGTGATGATCCGCGGACCCGTGACGTAGTCGCCGAACTCGGCCGTGTCCGAGATCGACCAGCGCATCTTGCCCAAGCCGCCTTCGTACATCAGGTCCACGATCAACTTGAGCTCGTGCAGGCACTCGAAATAGGCCACCTCGGGCTGGTAGCCGGCTTCGGTCAGCACCTCGAAACCGGCCTGCACCAGCGCGCTCGCGCCGCCGCACAACACCGCCTGCTCGCCGAACAGGTCGGTCTCGGTCTCCTCGGTGAAGGTCGTCTTCAGCACCCCGGCCTTGGTGCCGCCGATGCCCTTGGCGTAGGACAGCGCGAGCGCGAGGGCGTTGCCGGTTGCGTCCTGTTCCACTGCCACCAGGCACGGCACGCCGCGTCCGTCGACGAACTGCCGGCGTACGAGGTGGCCAGGCCCCTTGGGTGCAACCATGGCCACGTCGACACCGGCCGGCGGGGCGATCAGGCCGAAGCGGATGTTCAGGCCGTGGCCGAAGAACAAGGCATCACCATCGTTGAGGTGCGGCGCCACATCGGCCTCGTAGAGCGAGCGCTGCACGGTGTCGGGCGCGAGGATCATGATGACATCCGCCTCGGCAGCCGCCTCGCCGGGGGTGACGACCCGCAGTCCCTCCTGCTCGGCCTTGGCGCGGCTCTTCGAGCCCTCCGGCAGGCCGACCCGGACGTCGACGCCGGAGTCGCGCAGCGACAGCGCATGCGCATGCCCCTGGCTGCCGTAGCCGAGGACGGCCACCCTGCGGGCGGCGATCAGAGCGAGGTCGGCGTCGGCGTCGTAGTAGATCTCGGCCATGGTGCGGCGGTTCCTCTCGAAGGGGGCGGATGCACGAACGGTACGGAAAAGCTACGGCTCAGGAGGCCGAGCGCAGCCGCGGCTCGGCGGCGGTCATCGAGCGCGAACCCCGACCGACCGCGACCATGCCGGACTGGACGAGCTCACGGATCCCGAACGGCTCGAGCACCCGGATCAGCGCGGTCAGCTTGTCGGTCGTACCGGTGGCCTCGATGGTCACCGCATCGGCGCCGACGTCGACCACCTTGGCGCGGAACAGCTGCACCGTCTCGAGGACGTGGCTGCGCGTGGTCAGATCGGCCTTGACCTTCACCAGCAGCAGCTCGCGCTGCACCGACGACGCTGGGTCGAGCTCGACGATCTTGAGCACGTTGATCAGCTTGTTCAACTGCTTGGTGACCTGTTCCAGCGGCAGGTCTTCCACGGCGACCGCGATCGTCATGCGGCTCACCGCCGGGTTCTCGGTCGGTCCGACCGCGAGCGACTCGATGTTGAAGCCGCGGCGACTGAACAGCGCCGCGACCCGGGCCAGAACCCCAGGCTTGTTCTCGACGAGCACGGACAGGGTGTGCCGGGTGACGGCCATCAGACGCCGTCCTCTCCCCAGACCGGACGGGTGTCGCGAGCGGCCAGGATGTCGTCGTTGCTCGTGCCGGCCGCGACCATCGGCCAGACCATCGCATCCTCGCCGACGACAAAGTCGACCACTACCGGCATGTCGTCGATCGCCATCGCCTTGTCGATCGTCGCATCCACCTCGGACTTGCTCTCGCAGCGCAGCCCCACGCAGCCCATCGCGTCGGCGAGCTTGACGAAGTCGGGGATGCGCTTGGCGTTGAGGTTGGTGTTGCTGTAGCGGCCGTCGTAGAACAGCGTCTGCCATTGACGCACCATGCCGAGGTTGCCGTTGTTGATGACGGCCACCTTGATCGGGATGCCCTCCATGGCGCAGGTGACCAGCTCCTGGTTGGTCATCTGGAAGCAGCCGTCGCCGTCGATCGCCCAGACCGTCGCCTCCGGCCGGCCGACCTTCGCGCCCATGGCGGCGGGCACCGCGTAACCCATCGTTCCGGCGCCGCCGGAGTTGAGCCAGGTGTAGGGGTTCTCATAGGAGATGAACTGACTGGCCCACATCTGGTGCTGACCCACACCACTGACGTAGATAGCTTCGGGTCCGGCGATCTCGCCGATCCGGGTGATGACGTGCTGCGGGGCGAGCGAGCCGTCGGTCGGCTCCTCGTAGCCGAGCGGATAGGTCTCGCGCCAGCCGTCGACCTGCCGCCACCATCCGGTGAGGTCGGCCCGGCTGCCCGCCTTGTAGACCAACTGCACGGCGGCCACCAGATCCGCGATCGTCTCGCGGCAGTCGCCGACGATCGGGACGTCGACCATGCGGTTCTTGCCGATCTCGGCCGGGTCGATGTCGGCATGGATGATCGTTGCGCCCGGCGCGAAGCTGGACAGCTTGCCGGTGACCCGGTCGTCGAACCGGGCGCCGAGCGTGATGAGCAGGTCGGCCTTCTGCAGCGCGGTGACCGCGGCGACAGTGCCGTGCATGCCGGGCATGCCCAGGTGCTGGCGGTGGCTGTCGGGGAAGGCTCCGCGGGCCATCAGCGTGGTGACGACAGGGATGCCGGTGAGCTCGGCAAGGCTGCGCAGCTCGGCGGCGGCGCGAGCCTTGAGTACGCCACCGCCGACGTACAGGACCGGGCGGCTGGCGGCGGCGATGAGCCGGGCCGCCTCGCGGATCTGCTTGGCGTGTGGGCGGGTCGTCGGCCGGTAGCCCGGCAGGTCCAGCGTCGTCGGCCACACGAACGGCGCGCTCGCCTGCAGGATGTCCTTGGGCAGGTCGACCAGCACCGGTCCGGGCCGGCCGGTGCTGGCCAGGTGGAACGCCGCCGCCAGCGTGTGCGGGATGTCCTCGACGCGCTGCACCAGGAAGTTGTGCTTGGTGATCGGCATCGTGATGCCGACGATGTCGGCCTCCTGGAAGGCATCCGTGCCGATCGCCGCACTGGGCACCTGCCCGGTGATCGCCACCATCGGCACGCTGTCCATGTAGGCGTCGGCGATCGGCGTGACGAGGTTGGTCGCCCCCGGTCCGCTGGTCGCCATGCAGACCCCGACCTTGCCGGTCGCCTGGGCGTATCCCTCCGCCGCGTGACCGCCTCCCTGCTCGTGGCGAACGAGGATGTGACGCACCGTCTTGGAGTCGAACAGCGGGTCGTACGCGGGCAGGATCGCTCCCCCAGGGATCCCGAAAATCATTTCGGCGCCGACCCTTTCCAGCGAGCGGACGAGCGACTGCGCACCGGTGAGCAGCTCGGAACCGGAGCTGCCGGGCTGGTCGGCGGGGCGGGACATCGTCAGAGCTCTTCCTTCGGCGACACGGGGACATCCGGGCAAAAAAGAACCCCTCGTGCGAGGCACGGAGGGGGAAGCGCGACTGCCGGTCGGCAGGCGCGCTAGGGAACTACGAGGGTGCTGAGCACCGGTCAACAGTGCGTCAGGCAGGCGTCCGTGTCAAGCGGCGAGGCCGGTGCCCCACGGCTCACCCGGTAATGGCCCCCTGCGCCGCGGAGCCGACGAGCTTGGCGTACTTGCCGAGCACGCCGGTCGTGTAGCGCGGCTCGAGCGGCTTCCAGCCGGCCCGCCGCCGGTCGAGCTCCGCGTCGTCGACCAGCAGGTCGAGGGTGCCGGCGTCGAGGTCCAGCCGGATCCGGTCCCCCTCGGCGACCAGCGCGATCGGCCCGCCGTCGGTCGCCTCGGGGGCGACGTGGCCGATGCACAGCCCGGTCGTCCCGCCGGAGAAGCGGCCGTCGGTCAGCAGCATCACGTCCTTGCCGAGGCCCGCCCCTTTGATCGCCCCGGTGACCATGAGCATCTCGCGCATGCCGGGCCCGCCCTTGGGACCCTCGTACCGGATGACGCACACATCGCCGGTACGCAGGGTCCCGTCCACAACGGCGTCCATGCAGGCCTGCTCACCGTCGAAGACGCGGGCGTTGCCCTCGAACACCTGCGCCTCGAAGCCAGCGCTCTTCACCACCGCGCCGTCGGGGGCCAGCGAGCCGTGCAGGATCGTGATGCCGCCGGTGCGGTGCATCGGGTTCGACATGGCGCGCAGCACCTCGCCGTCGAGGTCCGGTGGGGCGAGCTCGGCGAGGTTCTCCGCCATCGTCTTGCCGGTCACGGTGAGGACGTCGCCGTGCAGCAGACCGGCGTCCAGCAGCGCCTTCATCACCACCGGCACGCCGCCGATGCGGTCGATGTCGGTCATGACGTAGCGGCCGAACGGCTTGACGTCGGCCAGGTGCGGCACGCGCGCACCGATGCGGCTGAAGTCGTCGTAGGACAGCTCGACCCGCGCCTCGTGCGCGATGGCCAGCAGGTGCAGTACGGCGTTGGTCGAGCCGCCGAGCGCCATGACGACGGTGATGGCGTTCTCGAAGGCCTGCTTGGTCATCACCTGGCGGGCGGTGATGCCCGCGTCGACCAACCGGACCACCGCCTCCCCCGAGGCGATCGCGAACTCGTCCCGCCGCCGGTCCACGGCCGGCGGCGCGGCGCTTCCGGGCAGGGACATGCCCAGTGCCTCGGCGGCACTGGCCATCGTGTTGGCGGTGTACATGCCGCCGCAGGCGCCCTGTCCGGGACACGCCGCCCGCTCGATCGCGTCCAGCTCGTCGTGCGTGATGATCCCGCGCGCGCACGCGCCAACCGCCTCGAAGACGTCGATGATGGTGAGGTCGCGGTCCTCGCCGTCCATGCCTTTGAGCTTGCCGGGCAGGGTGCTTCCGGCGTACAGGAAGACGCTCGCCAGGTCGAGCCGGGCCGCGGCCATCAGCATGCCGGGCAGCGACTTGTCGCAGCCCGCGAGCAGGACCGAGCCGTCGAGCCGCTCAGCGAACATCACCGTCTCGACCGAGTCGGCGATGACCTCGCGCGAGACCAGCGAGGCGCGCATGCCCTCGTGCCCCATCGAGATGCCGTCGGAGACCGAGATGGTCCCGAACTCCATCGGGAACCCGCCGGCCCGGCGGACGCCGACCTTGGACGCCTTCGCGAGGCGGTCCAGCGACAGGTTGCACGGGGTGATCTCGTTCCAGGACGAGGCCACCCCGATCTGCGGTTTGGCGATGTCGTCGTCGGTCATCCCGACGGCGCGCAGCATCGCGCGGGCCGGGGCGCGGCGGTCGCCTTCGGTGACGTCGGTGCTGCGGGGCTTGCGGCTGGCAGGCGTGACGGTGCTCACCGGCCAACTGTAAAGGGAGAGGTCAATTCCCATTGTGGCGAAGCACGACTCGGTGTCCTAGGCCGAAGTTACGAGGCGTTGACCCGCCGACGCCACAGGATCAGGCCACTTCCGGCCAGGGCGGTGAAGGCCAGCACGGCGATCGGCGTGCTGGCACCGGTCGCCGGCAGTTGCTGGGCGCTGCGCAGCCGCACCGCTGTCGCGGGCTCACCACTGGCGTTCGAGCCGGCGGTGCCAGCGACGGTGCCAGCGCCGGTACCGGCCGCGGAGGGACCGGCGACGGCAGCACTCGCGGCGGATGTCTGCGCGACCGGACCGCGCGCGGCGAGCTCCTGCGACAGCGTCGCGGCGTTGTTCTTCTCGATGTCGTCGGCGAACCGGGCCGGCACCTGACCGACGAACACCTGGCGGCCGACCGATGGCGTCTCGCCCTTGTCATAGCTCTTGTTGACGAAGGCGAGGTACGGGCCGTCCGGCAGCACTGCGGCGTTGTCCGTGACGTCCACCGTCAGGGCGTCACCGTCGCGGCTCACGATTGGCAGCTCGACGGTGCGCTGGTCGGAGTCGACCAGATGGGTCATCGCGGTGTTGCGTACCAGCATCACCGAGCTGGCGTCCTTCGCGTCCGGGGTGGTGATCACCATGGTCGAGCCACGGCGCACGTTCGGGTCGACCTCAGTGATGACCGGACGCGGCCCGTAGAACAGGTTCGGCGGCTCGAAGATCTCGAACGACGGGTCGCGGTTCGGGTTGGAGAAGCCGAGGGTCTTCTCCAGCAGGTCGGTCGCGACCGCGTAGCCGGTGGTGATCGGCGAGTGCCCGCCGACCAGCACCCGACCGTCGGGCAGCAGCATCGCGGTGTTGTGGTAGGTGCGTCCTCGGCTCTGGCTGGCCAGCTCGGTCCACGTGCCGGTCTTCGGGTCGAAGATCTCCGGGGTGGTGACCGGGGTGCCGGAGCCGGGAGCGACGACCTCGTCACGGTCGGCGCCGCTGAAGGCGATGACCTCACCGGTCGGCAGGCTGACACCGGTGGAGTACCAGCGGGGGTTGTTCAGCGAATCGGTCGCCTCGCTGGTGAACGACTCCCGCCCGTCGGCGCCGATCCGGATGGTGTTCAACGTCGAGGTGTCCGTGCCGATGTAGGTGCCCGGCGAGACACCGTAGACGCCGCCCGCGGACAGCGTGCGCACCGTGTCGTACTCCCCCGACTGGTTGGCGCGCAGCGGCAGCATCTGGCTGAACGCCGAGCCGCGGAAGCCCACCAGAGCCGGGCCGAACTTGGGCAGGCCGAGGTCGGTCCAGGTCTTGGTCCGCGGGTTGTAGGAGGCGGTCGTGTTCCACAGCGCCTCGTCATAGGCCTGCCCGGCCGGGTTGAACGTCTGTCCGCCGGCGTCGTAGTAGACGTTGCCGTTGGGCAGCAGGTGGAGCCGCGGGAACAGCGGCAGGCTCTTGTTCCCGCCGTCCACGGTCCACGTCCCGCTGGCCGGGTCGTAGCGCTCGGACTGCACGACGTTGCGCCCGGAGTCCAGCGGGCGCTCCGGGTAGACCGGCTTGATCAGCTTGCTGACGCCACTGAACGCCATCACGTCACCGTCGGGCAGGGTCACGATCGAGGGATACCACCGGCCGTACGTCATCTCACCGCTGGGCTTCCAGGTGTTGCTCTCGCCGTCGTAGGTGCGGCTGTTGGTCAGGCCCTCGAGCTCGACCACGCCGAAGTCCGGCGCTCCGGGGATGCCGGGCTCCTGGTAGTACTGCGTGCCGCCGACATTGAGCAGCGTGCCGTCGGCCAGGAAGATCTGGTCGGAACAGAACAGGTCACCGTCGTTGCGGGCCTCGTCGTCGTTGAACAACCCCCCGGGCAGGTATTCGCCGACGCGCTTGCCTGGCGGCAGGCCCAGGTTGGG
>JBBSUR010000004.1:0-29724 GCA_038234255.1 Mycobacteriales bacterium
CGGCCGTCATCGGCAACCAGCGCCAGCTGGAGATGAAGCTGGCCCGGCAGATGACCGAAGTCGAGAAGCTGCAGGGCTCGGCCCGGCAGGCGCTGGTGCTGGCCGACCAGGCCCGCGCCGCCGGGGACGAGGCCAAGGCGACGCAGTACGAGCAGACCGCCACCACCTTCGCCACCCAGCTGGTGGCCGGCGAGCAGTCGATGGAGGACCTCAAGAGCTTGCACGACCAGGCGTTGCAGGCCGCCGAGCAGGCCAAGAAGGCGGTGGAGAACAACGCGATGCAGGTGCAGCAGAAGCTCGCCGAGCGCAGCCAGCTCCTCACCCAGCTCGAGCAGGCCAAGATGCAGGAGCAGGTCTCGGCGAGTCTGTCGTCGATGTCGGAGCTGGCGGCTCCGGGCAGCACACCCAGCCTGAACGAGGTGCGGGACAAGATCGAGGCCCGCTACGCGCGGGCACTGGGGTCAGCCGAATTGGCGCAGAACAGCGTCGAGGGCCGGATGCTCGACGTACAGAAGTCGACCCTGGAGATGGCGGGCAGCTCACGGCTGGACCAGATCCGCGCCAGCATGGCCGGCAAGGAGCTGGCCGCGCCGCCAGCCGCCTCGCCGCCCTCCTTGGCCAAGGGCGCGCTGACGGCCAACCCGGCCGCCGACGCCGAGGCCGACAAGACCTAGTGACCACCGCTGCGGGCCCTCACCGCATCTACGGGAGCATCCTGAATCGGGAGCGGTCGCTCGACCGGGTGCTCCACGACCTGCTGTCCTACGATCGGCGGCTGTCCAGGCGGCTCGCCCGGGACGCCCGAGCCGCCGCCAAGGCGCGGCTGCGGGCCGAGATCGCCCACGCCAACGCGGTCCGGCGACGAGAGCATGCCGTTGCCCGGGCGCGCCAGCGGCTGCCGCGCCAGACGCTGGTCGCGGTCGTGGCGGGGGTGGCCAGCCTGCCCCTCGTCGAGACCACCCCGGGTTGGCTGGCGATGGTCGTCTCCGGCGCGGCCGGAGTCGGGGCGTTTCACTCGCTGCGCACGCTGCAGCGCCCGCCGCTGCCGCCGCCGCGAGCGCTGCCGGTCGCGCCGCCCACGGCGCCACCACCGCATCCACGCTCGGCGGCCTTCCCGGCCGTGCGCCGACTCGAGGTCGTGCGGGACGAGCTGCGCCGGCTGCTGCCGCTGGTGGCGCCGGCCGGGCGCGACGTGGCGCAGGAGGCATGGTGCGCCGCGGCAGAGGCCGACGGGGCGCTGCGCTGGCAGGCGGCGCGCCTGTCCGCCGTCGAGCCGCACCGCGGGGCCGAGGACGCCCAGCTGCGCCCGCTGTATGAAGGGGTGGCCTGTCAGGAACGGCTGCTCGGCGCGGTGGTGGACCTGGTGGCCGCGAGCGCGGACCCGCTGGCGACGGGGCGCTTGCAGGACGCCACCGACGCGCTGCACGGGCTGGCGCAGGGGTTGCGCGAGGTGCGCTGAGGCGCTGGGCGAAGGGAGCTGCCATGAAGACCGTCGTACGCGGCGAACCCCGCTGCGGGTCGTTCGGACTCGCTTTCGGCGCAGTGCGGTGGTACTCGCTGTGTGCGCGCCGCTCGGCCTGCGCGTGCCTCGAACGCCGCCGGGTCCGGCGACGGATGTTCAGCCGATCCAGGACGGCGCCGGCCCGATCCCGATGCGGTAGCGCGCGGCCTCCTGCGACGGGCTGTACGGACCGAGCGCGAGTTGCAGCGTGCGCAGCTGCAACCGGGTCAGCCGCAGTTGTCCGCGCGCGCGGGGATCGCGCCGGCCACGGCCCGCGACCCTGGCGTGGGACGCCATCGTCGGCGAGACCAGCAAGGCGGCGCCGGCAGCCAGTCCGGCGTAGAACAGTTGCTCGGGCCGGCTGAGCCCGGGTGGCGCGGACAGGAACGCCCGGAGGTCCGCCGGTAGCGGCTCCAGGACCGGCGCATACGCCACGAGCGCCTCGGCGAGCTCGGCCTCATTCGACGGCAGGTCGGTCGCGCCGAGCGCCTCAGCGCTACGGCGCCACTGGTGCACGTAGGCATCCGGCCAGCGACGGCCGAACCGCCCGGTCAGGTCCCGCCCGACCGCCTCGTGCGCGGCAAGGAAGGCGTCGGTGAAGGCCAGGTGTACCCAGCGCAGCAGCACCGGGTCGGAGGCGGCGTACGCCCGACCGCTGTCGTCGGTGCCCTGCACGGGGCGGTGCAGCCCGCGTACCCGCTTGGCTTCCCGTTCGGCCAGCTCGGTCGAGCCGAAGGTGCTGACGACCAGCCAGCGGGCGGTGCCGGCCAGCCGCTTCCACGGGTCCTGCTGGTAGTCCGAGTGCTGTTGCAGGCCGGCCACCGCCAGCGGGTGCGCGGCCTGGCCGAGCAGCGCGGCGACCCCGCCGACCAAGGTGGCCAGGTCGCCGTGCACCCGCCAGACCAGTCCGTCGGGATCGAACCAGCCGGGGCCGGTGCCGACGCGGGCGATGTCGCGCACCCAGTGCGGGGCGCCGGTCGGGTCGCCCGACACCCGGGTGCGAAAGCTTGCCCGGGCGAGCGCGGGCAGGCCGGTCAAGGGCAGGGAGGGCACGAGGGACAGCCTGCCAGCGACCCGCCCCGCGTGCTGGCCACCATCGTCGGAGGAAGATCCCCAGGGTGGGGATGCTGTGGATGTTCCGAAGACCTCGGGCTAGGTCGACTGCGGACCGGTCCGCCGTCAGGCGTCCGGTTGGCACGGGCCTTTGCCGAGGGTGCCCAGGCCGACTCGGTCACCCTGCTGGTAGTCCACGACCTGGCCGCCGCGCGGAAACATGATCTGAGTTTTGTCGTCGACATGCGCCAGACCGACGAGGTGCCCCAGTTCGTGTAGCACCGCAGTGGTCGCGGCGGCCTTGCCCATGCGAAGCCGGATCTCCTGGATCGCCACCGGGTCGAGGTACACCACGCCCGAGACTTAGGTCAGGTCGCCGCTGGGGGTGCGCACCGCGGCGGGTCCGGCCTCACCGACGACGTCCACTCCGAAGTCAGGAGCCTCCGAAGGCGTTGCCCAGGAGATGAGTACGGGCGCCCACCGGTCGCCGTAGCGGTCGCGCTGATAGGCAGCGCGAGCCTCCGAAGGCCCCTCGGTCGTCGACCCGTCGTTGATCAAGCTGAGCCGAGTGGCGAAGCTCACCCGAGCCATCGCATCCAGGATCATGGCGTCGCCGTCGGGCGGGGCGTTGTCCGGGCGAACGACGTAGTGGATCGGACGGCACGGCGACCAGGTGACGGGCCTGCCACTCCCGGCCGGGTGGCGCCTGTCCTGTGCCCTGGGGCTCGGCAGAACTCGACGTGCGGGTGCTCCGGCCGCAGTAGCGCACCTCACCAGCCGTGGGCGGGGTCGAGGGCGAGCAGCGGTCGCATGGCCGAGCTGGCGGTGCGTACGTCGGCGGGCTTCACCAGGTAGTCACCAGCGACGGCGTCATAGCTCACCGGGGCCCCGGCACACGCGGCGACCAGCCGGGCGAGCGCCGCCGCCACGGCCACCTCGCCCAGCGGCGACGCATCGGCCTGGCCGCGGACGCGCCACCACGCGGCCAGGCAGCGCAGCAGCAGATGCGGACCGCGTCCCCGGAGCTCGACCCGCCACAGCGCGCTGGCAACGGGGTCGAGAGTGATCCGTGGCGGCGGCAATGGCCGGGCCCGCGCCGGGTCGCGCCACCAGGCCTGAACCGACGGCCCGGAGAGGCGGGCATCGGTCGAGCCCTGCCCGGACACGATCTCGGCCACCCGGATCGCCCCGGGTCGGCCGCCGAGGCCGGCCCACCGCAACGCGTACGGGTAGTGCAGCACCGGCGCGTGCAGCCAGCCCTCGGTCACCTGCAGCGCCGCACCCGGCCGCGCAGCGGTCGCGGCGTCGAGCTCGTGGAGCTGGGTGCCGGCGGGCACGCCGATCACCAGGGCCGGACCGAACGACCCCCAGATCCGCAGCGCGACGTCGGCCGGGGAGCCGGGGACGACCAGACGCCCGGGTTTGCGATCATCGCGGGCGACGTCTTCCCAGAACCGCAGAGCCAGCCGGTTGCCGTCATCCGAGCACTGCGGAAGGTCCAGCACCGGTGCCGGTTCAGGTCGGACCGGAGTGCGGCGGGCCGTCGGTGGGCCCTGCTTCGGACGCGGCGGTGCCGATCTCGACGCCGGAACTGCCGGCGGGACCGCAACTGCCGGCGGGACCGCAACTGCCTGCGCCACCGGGGTGTTCGCTGGCGAGACAACAGCGCGCAGGCATTCCGTGCATCCCAGCCGCCGCTTGCCCGCCACCAGCGGCGCTTCGGCTGAGCAATGCGGGCAGCGGAAGGGCGCCACCTTCTGCAGCGGCAGCAGCCAGCGAAAGGAGAAGGGGTATTCCCGCGACCCACGGCGGATGGTCACCGGCACGCACGCCGTCGGGACGAGCAACTCGTGCACGCGATACCAGCGGATGGTCTGCGAGCCACGGAACTTCTCGTGCACCTCGGCCACCCGGCGCTCGCACTCGGCCCGGGTGGCGTCGGCGCGTGCGTCGAGCAGCGCCCGTCGATCGGGAGCCGCTGCCGTACGGCGGCGGGCCAGCGTGTCGAGCGCGGACCGGTAGTAGTCCTGCACCCGGGTCAACTCGGCGTCGCGGTCCCCCCGCGACTGCCGGGTCAACACGCCGAGTCGCCCGGCGGCGTGCTGCTCCAGTTGAACCTGTGCGGCGGCGGCTGCCTGCGAGCGGTCGGCGGGCAGGACCAGATGCGTCACTCCCGAGCTGGACGGCAGCCCGGTCAGTGCCGTGGCCAGATGCGGCGACAGCGTGAGTCCGGTGTCGGCGTCGATCCACGCCTCCTGTCGCTCCTGGAAGCGGTCGTCCAAGGTGACGTGGTAGGTCACCAGCGCACCGATCCGCAGCATCGGCGCATAGCCGGCCACCGGCAGCTCGCCGGTGGCGTCGATCCGACCGTGGTCGACCTGTACCTGGTCGCGCAGCCGTTCCACCAGCGCCTGCGCCGACGCGGGAACCCCGGCCGGCCAGGCCAGCGCCACCCGGCCGACGTCGCCGCGCTCCAGCACCCGCTCGGTGGCCCGGTCGAGCACCGGATGCCCCAGGGCCAGCAGGAGTGCGCCGTCCTCCCGCGCCACCTCCGGGTCGCCGGTGACCGTCACCTGTTCGGGCAGCTCGAAGGCCGTGCGCAGTTCAGGCGGCAGCAGCACCACGGCCGACTCTTGCGTTTGCTCGTGCACGGCGCCTTCGGCCTCGGCCGCGCGCAGCCAGAAACCCACCGCCGGGTCAGCCGTCACGACGGCTCTCCGACCAGGCGGTCAAGACGTTCGCGTCCAGCCAGATAGCCCTCGCGAGCCCGGACGAGGTCGTCGCCCAGCGCGCCGACCCGCCGGTCGAAGTCGTCATCGTCGTCGGCATCGACATAGGAGGAGAACACCGCCGACTCGAAGTCGAAGTCGTCCGAGACCCGGCCCAGGATCATGTCGAGCTCGCCGACGACCAACTCGAACAGGTTGATCTTGCTTTCCAGCACGGTGAGGATGTGCTCCTCGATGGTGCCGCGCCCGACCAGGTTGGTGAGCACGACGTCGGACTCCTGCCCGATGCGGTGCAACCGGCCCAGGCGCTGCTCGATCCGCATCGGGTTCCAGGGCAGGTCGACATTGACCATCACATGGCAGAACTGCAGGTTGCGGCCCTCCCCGGCGGCCTCGGTGGTGAGCAGCACGGGGACGTCGTCGCGGAATGCGGCCACGGCGCGCTCCTTGTCGGCGCGGGACAGGGCGCCGTGATAGACGGCGGTCGGCACACCGGCCTGCGCGAGCGCCGCGTCGAGCAGTGCCAGCGTCTGGCGATAGGCGGTGAAGACGACGACCTTCTCGCCCTGCTCGAGGTGGCGCCGCAGCAGGGTCAGCAGCACCCGGCACTTCTGCGTGCTCGCGATTGCCGCGGCCCGCTGCGCCAGGTCCTGCCAGCCCAGTCGGGCCAGGGTGGGGGCGACGGCGGCGGGACTGGAGCCGGCCAGTTGGGCGACCGCGCGCAGGGCCAGTCGCCGGCTCGGCGCCGCCCCCCGTCCCTCGGCCCGCACCCGCACCACGATGTCGTCGTAGAGGGTCTGCTCCGGCTCGTCCGCGGTGACCCGGACCGTCTCGGCCAGCCGCTGCGGCAACTGGACCGCCACCTCGCTGCGCCGGTGGCGGACCATGACCTCCCGCGTGCGGGCCTGGAGACCGGCGATGTCGCGGGGCAGTCCCTCCCCACCGCCGTGCCGGGCCCGGAACTCCGCCGGCGTCCCGAGCAGCCCCGGCGAGACCAGGCTGATCAGCTCGAACAGCTCCTCGAGCCGGTTCTCCACCGGGGTCGCGGTGAGCAGCAGCAGGTAGCGGGCCCGCAGCGCCCGGGCCAGTCGCCCGGACGCGCTGCGCGGGTTCTTTACCCGGTGGGCCTCGTCGACCACCACCAGGTCCCAGGGCTGCTGCGTCAGTGCCGCCTTCAACGGGTCGCGGCGGGCGGCTGCCAGGGACGCGACCACGACCGGCCGGTCCGGCGAGGACACCCAGCTGCCACCGGCGGCCACCGTCGTCGGCAGGGCGAACTTGCGGTCGAGCTCCTCCTGCCACTGCTCGACCAGCCCGGCGGGGACGATGACCAGGGTGCGGTCGGCGAGCCCGCGCAGGCGCAGCTCGCTGAGCACGAGCCCGGCCTCGATCGTCTTGCCGAGCCCGACCTCGTCGGCCAGGATCGCCCGGCCGCGCATCCGGCGCAGTGCGCTCTGCGCAGCCTGCAGCTGGTGCGGGAACGGGGTGAAGCGCAGCTGTGGGACCGAGGCCAAGGTGTCGAACCCCGGCCGGCTCCACAGCGTCACGGCCTCGTCCACCAGGGAGGTGACGGCCTCGTCCACTGGACCGGCGGCCGCCAAGCGGGCCAGGAGCGCCGCGTACGGGCTGAAGGTGTCCGGGGAGACTTCGAGCGCGAGGGTCACGGCAGCGTCCTTCCAGGGGAGAGTCGTTCCACGTGCAGGCACCCGGGGGAAGGCAGGTAGGGCGACCATAGAGCGCAGGCCCGACAGAACCGGCGAGAACACGCCGCACGGCGCCGAGTGGCGACCGACCGCCTAACCTTCCGACATGCCCGAGTTGAAGCGGTTGCCCGCCAACGGCATCGAAATCGCGTACGAGAGCTTCGGCGAGCGGGGCGCTCCGCCGATCGTGCTGGTCATGGGGTTGGGCACGCAGATGCTCGCCTGGCCCGACGAGCTGTGCGACGACCTGGCCGAGCGCGGCCACTACGTCGTCCGCTTCGACAACCGGGACTGCGGTGCGAGCACCCACCTGCACGGCGTACGGGCCCCGCACCCGGCCGAGGTCATCGGCCGGCGGCGGCGCCCCCCGTACACGATCGAGGACATGGCCGACGACGCGCTCGGCCTGATCGATGCGCTGCAGCTCGGACCGGTGCACCTGGTCGGCGCCTCGCTCGGCGGTTTCATCGCCCAGACCGCGGCGATCCGGCAACCGGACCGGCTGCGCAGCCTCACGCTGATGATGACCTCGACCGGCTCGCGCCGGGTCGGCCAGGCGGACCCGCGGCTGATCAGTCGGCTGCTCAGGGGGCACGTGGTGGCCGACCGCGAGGCGGCGCTGGACGTTGTGGTCCAGACGTTCCGGCTGATCGGCTCGAAGGGGTTCGCCTTCGACGAGGCGCTGCTGCGGGACGTCGGCACGCGCAGCTTCGAACGCGGCCATGATGCGGCCGGCTACCGCCGCCAGCTCGCGGCCATCGTCGGCCAGCCCAACCGGACCGCGCGGCTGAGACGGCTCGCGCTCCCCACCCTGATCATGCACGGGCTCAACGACCCGCTGGTCGGCGCGAGCGGGGGGCTGTCCCTGGCGCGAAGCATCCCGGGCGCCCGCTTCGTCGGCTTCGCCGGCATGGGGCACGACCTGCCGCGCGAGCTGTGGCCGGAGTTCGCCGACCACATCGCGATGCTGACCCGTCGGGCGGAGCGGGCGGCCGGGTGAGCGCCGCGCCGTACGACAAGCTGCGGCTGACCGCCCTGCGATACGCCGTCAACGACGAGGCCGAGCAGTACATCGCCACGATGCGGGTCTTCACCGACGGCACCGCCGGACTGCTGTCGGACCTGTCCGCCCGGGAGGTCGCCGACCGGCTGGGCAGCGACCACGGATGGGAGCTGGAGGTCGACCTCGTCGATGCCCGGCTGTCCTACCTCGTGCAGTCCGGCAACCTTGCCCGCAGTCCACGCGAGAGCGAGGCCAAGAGCATCCGGGAATACCTCACGACTCGGGCCCGCTACCAGCTCACCCAGCGCGGCGAGCTCGTCCACCGCCAGGTCGAGGAGTTGCTCGGCTCGACCGACGAGGTGCGCGAGGTGTCCACCGAGATGCTCGGCGGCATCCTCACCGGCCTGCGCGCGCTGCAGGACTACGGCGATGCCGCGCTGGCCGACGTCGACCCGGATCTGCTCGCCGGCCAGGTCGCCACCGTGTTCGCGCAGTTCGAGCGGCTCGTCACCAGCACCCGGGCGTTCTACGCCAACCTCAGCTCGGTGCTCACCCGTTACGACCTCGGACGTGAGGACTTCCAGGCGTTCAAGGCCGCCCTGATCGACTACCTGCAGCGCTTCGTCGACCAGGTCGCCCGGTCGATGCCGCAGGTCGGCGACGTCCTGCGCGAGCTCGACCCGGCGCCCCTGCTGCTCCGGGCCAACGCCGGCTCACGACTGATCGGCTTGGACGGCAGCCAGGCCCGCCGCTCCACCGGACTCGTCGCGGCCGACTGGGAGGACCTGCGCACCTGGTTCCTCGGCGGGCCGAGCCGGCGCAGCGACGCCGACGAGGTGCGGGCGCTGGCGACCCGGGCGATGCGGGCGCTGTTCGTCAACCTGCGCCGCCTGGCGACCAGCACCGACCGGGAGGTCAGCCGCTACGCCGACCTGATCCGGCTCGCCCGCTGGTTCGACGACAGCGACCCGGACACGGCAGCCGCGCTGTGGGCGTCGGCGTTCGGCCTCTACTCCTGCCGGCACCTCGGCTTCGTCGCCGACGTCGACGGCGAACCCGCCCCGGCCACCAGCTCGTGGTGGCGGGCGCCGGTCGCCGACGTCCCCGTCATGCTGCGGACCAGTGGGGAGCGCAAGTCCAGCGGGGCAACGCCGCGCCGCGAGGACTTCGCCGCCGTCAAGGCCCAGCGCCTGCGCGAGCGCGCCGTCGCCGAGGCCGAGCGGGCCCGGGCGCTGGAGGAGCTGCGCCGGTTGCCGGGCGGGCTGGACGGGGTGTCGGTCAGCGACGAGGCCCGCATCCAGCTGCTCGAGTTACACGCCCGTGCGCTGTCCGAGGCGGGTGGTCCGCTCACCGGTCCGGCTCGCGCCAGCGCCGCCCTGCCGGACGGCCGGAGGGTGCACCTGGTCGTCACGCCGTTGCCCGGCGCCGTCACCACCATCGCCAGCCCGTCCGGTTCGCTCGCGCTGCACGACCTGGTCCTCGAGCTTGCGTGAGAGTTCAACGGTGACAGATGAGTCGGAACGGCGGACCGCCCTGCGCGCATTGCTGTTGCACCCGCTGCTGACCGCCGACGGCCCGTATGCCGACGACCTGCTGCTGGTGCGCCGCCACCGCGAGCACCTGCAGCGGCTGTGCGCCGACGGGCTCGGCTACCGCCTGGTCGTGGAGCCAAGGGTGGCTCGGCTGTTCAAGGCGGGCCTGGGCCGCGACGCGACCCGCCCGTTGCGCAAGCGCACCACGACCGCGCGGCCGTTCGAGCCTCGGGCGTACGCGCTGCTCTGCCTCGCGCTCGCCGCCCTCACCCGCTGCCCGGCCCAACTCCTACTCGACGAGTTGGTCGCGCAGGTGCGCAGCGCCGTCGCCGACGCGGGCCTCGCGGTCGATTTGGACACCGTCGCGGACCGGCGCGCGCTCGCGGCGGCGCTCGGCGCGCTGCTCGAGCTCGGCGCGACACAGAGCCTGCTGGACGTACGCCGCGACCGGCTGCGGCTGCTCGTCGTCGCCGGGCTGTCCGGCGCCGAGGGGCCGCAGGACCTGCTCGACACCGCCGCGCTGCCGAGTGCGGCCGGCGGCGCGCGGGTCGCGGTCCGCCGGGCGCTGGTCGAGAGCCCGGTGCTGTCCACGCAGGACCTGACCGAGGACCAGGCGCAGTGGTGGCGCCGCAACCGGCCGCGCGAGGCCGAGTGGTTCCGCGACCACGTCGGGCTCGAGCTGGAGCTGCGGGCCGAGGGCGCGCTCGCGATCGACCCCGACGAGACGCTCACCGACGTGGCCTTCCCCGGCACCGGTTCGGCGCGGCACGCGGCGCTGCTCGTGCTGGAGCGGCTCGTCGGCGAGGTGCGCGACGACGCTCGGATCAGCGGGCTGACGTGGCAGCCGCTGCCCGACGGGGCGGTGGACCGGGCGGTGGCCGCCGTGGTCGCCGAGCACGGCAAGGGCCTGCGCAAGGCGTACGCCGATGTCGCCCTCCTGCGCGCCGACGTCGTGGAGGTGCTGATCGGCAGCGGTCTGCTGCGCCGGGACGCGGTGCACGCGGCCGCGGCCCGCTACGGCACGACCACGTCGTACGCGCAGGGGCTGTTCTGAGGTGACCCGCGATCCGCACCGCTTCCGGCTGACCCGCGCGGGGGTGCTCAACGTCTGGCAGTACGACGAGCAGGTGTTCGACTTCGCGGACGGCCGCCTGCTGCTGCGCGGCACCAACGGCGCCGGCAAGAGCAAGACGCTGGAGATGCTGCTGCCGTTCGTGCTCGACGGCGACAAGGCAAGGATGACGGCGACCGGGCGGCAGGGCAGCCAGCTGCTGTGGCTCATGACCGACGGCGCTACCGGTGGCGGCACCCGCACCGGCTATCTGTGGGTGGAGCTCGCCCGCGACGATGCCGAGGGGCGGCGACACGTCGTGAGCTGCGGCGTCGGCATCCGCCACTCGACCAGCGCCCGGCAGGCCACGACCTGGCAGTTCACGGTGCCGACGTCGGTCCCGGACCTGAGCGAACCGGACGGCACCCCGCTGTCCGCGGCCCGCTGTCGCGAGCGGATCGGCGAGCTCGGTGGCTCCAGCTTCGACGCCCCGCGGGCCTACAAGGAGCACGTCGGCCGGCTGCTGTTCGGGCTCGAGCCGCACGCCTACGACGACCTGCTGCGGCTGCTCTACTGGCTGCGCCAGCCGCAGGTCGGCGAGGACCTCGACCCGCAGCGCCTGATCGCCATGCTGGACGAGGCCTTGCCCGCCCTCGACCAGGACGCCGTACGCCAGGTCGGCGAGGCGCTGGACGAACTGGCCGAACACGGCGAGCGGGTGGAGCGGCTCGCGGCTGCCGCCGACGCCGTCGCGTCGTCCGCCGCTCTCTACTCCCGGTACGCCGCCGGCGTCGTCCGTGACCGGGCTGCGACGGCGCGGGCGGCCGAGCGCGAGCGCGGGTCCCGGTCGCGCGCGCTGAGCCAGCAGAGCGCCGCACTGGGGGTGCTCTCCGACGAGCTCGCCCGGGCAACGGCGTCGCAGTCGGCGGCCGTCGACGCGCACTCGCAGGCCCGCAGCCGGGTGCAGGTGCTGGAGTCCGGGCCGCTCGCTCGCAACCAGCAGGTGCTGCGCGAGAAGCAGCGCCGCGCCCAGGAACTGGAGCAGGCGGCGGCCCGGGCGACGGCGGGCGCCGGCCGCGCGGTCGACCGGGCCAAGGACAGCCGGGTGCGGGTCGAGCGCGGGACGGCCGAGCTCGCCGACTCCGGGCAGCGGCTGGCGGCCAGCACCGCCGAGGTCCAGCGGGCTCTGCAGGCCTGCGCGCTCGCGCCCGGACTGCCCGTGGTCGGCGATCCGGTCGCCCAGGCGGCGGCGCTGGCGGACCGGGTCCCGGCGGCGCGGCGGCACGTCACCGCCGCGCGGGCAGCCGTCGGCGTGGTCCGCGACGCCCTCGGCGAGGTGGCGGGCCGAACTGCTCAGCGCGACGCCGCCGCCGAGCGGGCCGCAGAAGCCGAGCGGCGGGAGGAGCACGCCGAGGGCCGCCTCGCCGACGCCGTCCGGGCCGCGGCAGCGGCCGCGGCGGCGTGGCAGAAGGACGCGGCGGCGTGGACGCTCGAGCAGTCGCAGCTCGGGCTTGCAGTCCCCGAGCCGAGTCCGCAGGGGCGAGCCGCGCTGCCGCGACTGGCCCGGGAGGCGGCCGCTCCGGTCTTGCAGCGGCTGCGCGCCGACCAGGCAGCCGGCGCAGCCGGGCGGGTTGCGGCGCGGCGGCGGGTCCAGGAGCTGCAGGCGCGCCGGGAGGAGGTGTTGGCCGAGCGGGACCCGTTGCCGCCGCCGCCCGCGCTGCCGCGCCCTGGTCGCGACCCGGAGCAGGGGGAGCCGCTGTGGCGGCTGGTCGACGTGCGCGAGCGCGCCGATGCCGCCACACTCGAGGCGCCCCAGATCGAGGCGGCCCAGATCGAGGCGGCACTGCAGGCGTCCGGTCTGCTCGACGCGCAGGTGCTGGCGGCCGGCACCTGGCGAGCCGCGGATGACACCGTCCTGTCCGCCGCCGCCGTCGACGGTCCGACGCTGGGCCTCGCCCTGCGGCCCGACGTGCCTGCAGGCAGCCCGGTCACCGCCGAGACCGTCGAGCGGGTGCTCACCTCGGTCGCGTTGCTCGACGCGGTGGTGGGCACCGAAGGCCCGCCCGCGGTCGGTCGCGACGGCTCCTGGCGGCTCGGCCCGCTCACCGGCCGGGCCACGAAACCCGCCGCGCAGTACGTCGGCAGCGCCGCCCGGGCGGCCGAGCGCACCCGCCGGCTCGACGCGGTCGAGGAGCAGCGCCGAGCGGCGGCGGTCGACTTCGAGCAGGCCCACACCCACGAGCGCGAGGCCGCCGCGGCGCTCGCCGCGCTGCTGGGCTGGCTGGAGCGGATGCCCGACCCGGCGGCGCTGAGGGATGCCGAGGTGCGGCGTGACGAGCGGTCCGCCGACCGCGACCGCGCGCAGGCCGAGGCCACCGCACGGGCCGAGCAGCTCGTCGCCACCACCGCCGAACTGAGCCGGGCTGTCGCGGTCCTGCGACGGCTGTGCAGCGAACACGACCTGCCCGGTGAGCCGGCGGCGCTGCAGGTCCGCGCCGATGCACTGGGCGCGCTCGACGTCCGACTGGAGACGCTGGCGGCCGAGGCGGCCCGGCTGCTCACCGCTGCCCGCCGGCTGGAGGAGGACGGCGAGGCCGCCGAGCGCGACGCCGAGGAGGCCGGCCGCGCACTGGCCGAGTCACAGGTCGTGGCGCGCTCGGCCGTCGCCGCCGCGCAGGAGTCGCAGGCGCTGCTGGACACCCTCGGCGCTGATGTGCGGCGGATGCAGGCCGAGCTCGACGCTGCGCAGCGGGCGCAGCGGGACGCGGCGCGTGAGCGGGACGAGGTGGCGCGGCAGGTGCTCGCGCTCACCGGTCGGCGCGGTGAGGCGCTCGGGCTGGTGCGCAACGCCGAGCAACGACTGGCCGAAGCGGTGCCGGATGTCCTGTCCGAGGTGGCGCGGGTCGTTGCCCTGCGTGAGGTGCCCGGGCTGCTCGCTGCGGCCCTCGACCGCGACCCCTCCGAGCCGGAGCGCGACGGACTGGACGCGCTCGCCGGAGTCGGTCCGTCCGCTCCTGGCCTTGCCCGGGTCGCCGCTTCGTTGCTGGCTTCCTGGGGCGAGCTGCCCGTCGATGCCCCCGCCGACGTCAACGCCGTCTACAAGGACTCGAGCGCCCTGGCCGCCGGTCCGGCCGCTGACCACGAGCCCCGGGTCGTACCCGTCGGGGAGGCCCTCGCCGTCCTCGCGCGCGACGCTGCCGGCGCCGAACAGCCGCTTGCGGTCGTCGCCGTCCGACTGGCCGCAGAGGTCGCCCAGGAGCGCGAGCTGCTGACCGAGCGGGAGCGGACGCTGTTCGAGGAGCATCTGCTCGGCGAGCTGGGGGATGCGTTGCGGGCGCGCCGCGCCGAGGCCGCTGACCTGGTCCGCGGGATGAACGAGTTGCTCGCCGACGTCCGCACCTCGCAGGGCATCCGGGTACGGCTCGACTGGGCACTGCGCGACGACACCGGCGAGGACGTACGCGCGGCGGTGGACCTGCTCGGTCGGCCCCGTGGCTCGCTGGCGCCGGACGAGGCGGTCCGGCTGCGTGATGCGCTGAGCGGGCTGATCGAGGTGCAGCGCGCCGCCGCGCCGGAGCAGGGCTACACCGAGCACCTTTCGCGGGCGCTGGACTACCGGCGCTGGTCGGCGTTCGCGGTGCGCCTGCACCGGCCGGGCGCGGCGTCGTGGACGACGCTGACCCGGCGTACGCCGTTGTCGCAGGGGGAGCAGAAAGTCGTCTGCTATCTGCCGCTGTTCGCCGCTGCCGCAGCACATTTCACCTCGGTGGCGGGCGCGGCGCCGTACGCTCCGCGACTCATCCTGCTCGACGACGCGTTCCCGAAGATCGACGTACGCACCCACCCCCTGCTGTTCGGGCTGCTCGTGGACCTGGACCTCGACTTCGTGCTCACCAGCGAACGGCTGTGGGGCGACCATGCGACCGTGCCGTCGCTGGCGGTGTACGAGGCGCTGCGCGCCCCCGGTGAGCGCGGCATCGCGCAGTACCGCTATCTGTGGGACGGGCATGCACTCGTGGGCCAGGGGTGACCGGGGCGCTGCCGGACTGGCTGGCCGACCCGGCACTGATGCCGGTGTGGCAGCACCTGCGCGGACCGCTCGAGCGGGGGGTGCGGACCACCAGGATGACCGGGCTGACGAGGCAGACCCGGCATGCGCTGGGCGCGCTGCTCGGCCGGCCGGTCACCGGGGACGTACGCCTGGTGGTGGCCGACCTGGAGGCACTGCTGGGTCGGCCGGTGGTCGAGGTGGTGGAGGTGCTGACCGGTCCGCTGCGCGACCGCGCGGCCGAGTCGGCCGCGCGGCTGGCTCCGTTGGCGGTGCTCGCGGCGGTCGATCCGACGTGGGCCGAGGCGGTACGCGCCAGCGGGCTGCTCACCCGGCTGGCGGACGCAGAGTCGGTAACGCGCGAAGCGGTCGCGGTCCACGCGCTGTTGCCCGGGCCCTCACGGTTGCGCACCGAGCTGGCCGCGGCGGTGACCGGGGACGCGCACGCCCTCGACGACGGCCGGCCGTTGGCGGCGGTGGTGTTGCGCGGGCTGACCGGCGGACCGCTGCCCCCGGCCGCGGCGGACCGGCGCGCGGTGTGGGAGTCGGCGGGGGTACACGCCGACAGCGTGTCGACGTCGGTGCTGACGCTCGGCCTTCGGCCGCTGACCGGTGGTCCGCTGATCGACGCCGCGGAGCGCGGCGATCCAGTGCACCTCACTGCCTGGGATCTGCGCCGCCGCGACCTGCGCGTCGACGCTGCGGTGCTCGTGGTCGAGAACCCTTCCGTACTGGAGGCTTTCGCCTTGCGTCACGAGGGCCGGTTCGCTGTCGTCTGCACCGCGGGCTGGCCGGCCCACGTGGCGCTGGAACTGCTGGACCGGCTGGGCGCGCCGCTGGCCTATCACGGTGACCTGGACTGGCGAGGGGTGGAGATCTGCGACTGGCTCGTCGGCCGGTGCGGCGTCCGGCCGTGGCGGATGACCGTGCAGGACTACCTCGCCGCCCCCGGTGGCGGGCCGCTGAGCGGCCGAGAGGTGGCAACGCCGTGGGAGCCAGCCTTGGCCGAGGTGATGCGGACCCGCGCCGTGGCGGTGCACGAGGAGCAGGTCGTGGAGGAGCTGCTCACTGTCTGGCCAGGAACGGCTCCAGCACGGTGAGCCGCTCGCCCGGTCACTCCTTCGCCAGCCACCCGGTGATCGAGAGGGCGCAGGTGCTCCGTCGCAGCGGGCATAGCCGTTCTGTCAGATCGGCTCGCTGCGCAGCTCCTTGGCCTCCCGCGCGGCGATGCGGGCCTCCAGCGCCGGACGGTGCTCGGGCAGGGCCGCCGCGCATACGTCGTCGAGGAGGGCGGCGATGCGCTGCTGGACCTGGATCGATTCCGCGCCGTACTGCTCCGGCTCGTCGAGGGCGAGGGCAAGGTAGTCCGCGAAGCACGGCTGCGGCAGGTACAGCCGGATCTGGCCTTCAGAGTCGGCGTGCGCTCCGGTGGGCAGCTGGCGGGTGGCCATCCGGCGAAGCAGGTCGTGCAGGCCGTCGAGCGCCTGGACCGCGCTGGTCGGGTCGTTCACGCCGGGTGACAGCGCCTTCGCCGCGATGTCGACCAGCTGCCGGAAGCCGAACGCCACGTCGCGCTGCATGGTCCGCTCCTGACCGAGGCGCACGGCGCCGAGCGCCGCCTGGCTGTCGAGCCGCCCCGGGTCGCCCCGGTGCACCTCCAACAGCGGCGCCCCCTGGGGCACGAAGCCGCCGTACTGCAGCCGACTGACCAGGACGACGTCGGCGTCGTAGGCGAGCCGGACCAGCGTCGGAACCGACAGGTCCAGGAGCACGCCGGACCGCGGCGCCGGCAGCATCGCCACTGGACTGCGCGGACGCACCACGACCGGGGTCGGGGGCGAGTCGGTCGGCATCTGTTCCTCCAGCACCGCGCGAGCCTCGCCGGAGATCGACGCGAGGATCGAAGAGATCTGGATCATTGAGGTGATGTGGTGGATGTAGGCGACGAACACGCCCACGCAGCCCAGCAGGAGCACGACGCCGCCGGTGGTCGCTACCGCCGGGACGAAGGTGTCGTCGTCCAGCCCGCTCACGGTGCGCAGGACGAGTACCGCGTACACGAAGGTGCCGATGAACACGCCCAGCGAAATCTGCGTCTGGCGGTCACGCAGGAAGGTGCGCAGGACCCGGGGCGAGAACTGGCTGCTGGTGAGGGACAGCACCACGATGGTGATCGAGAAGACCAGACCGGTGAAAGTGATCATCGACGTGGTGATGGCGCTGAGAACCTCTCGTGCGCCGTCCGCGCCGGCCCCGAACGTGGCGCGGCCCAAGCCCTGGTCCAGGTGACGGTCGATCTGCACCATGCCCAGCGCCAAGACGATCGCGCCCAGCACGAACAGCGTCGGGACCGCCCAGAAGCCGGTGCGCAGCCGCTCTATCACGGCACTCAGCCGGGTACTCACCGCGTCATCCGAAGCAGTTCGCCGTCGCGAATGGCGACCGTGGCGGCGAAGTCGAAGCTCGACATCTTCGCCAGAAACCACGGCCCGGCCAGTCGCTTCAGCGCGATGACCGCGAGGTAGACGAGCACCGTCGAGACGACGATGACCCCGACGATCTGCCAGCTGGCGCCCAGCCGTGCCAAGAAGTTCATGCGACGGCTCGTACCCTCTTGTGGCAGGACTACCGTCCCGCCATGACGACCAGAGACCGCCCGTCCGCAGAAGCCGGTGCCCGCCCTGCTGACCGGTGGCGCCAGAGCCTCGCCGATCGGGAGGTTCCGCAGAGCATCCTCGACGGCGCCCCGGAACCCCCGCCGTCGCTGGAGCCGGAGATGTTCCGGTGGCGCCCGGACGAGGACGCCGCCCGCCCCGTACGCCCGTCGCGTATCCGTGCTCGTGAAGCGCTGCCGGACCGGGGGGCGGTCCTGGACGTCGGAGTGGGTGGCGGCGCGAGCAGCCTGGGCCTGGCCCCCACCGTGGGTTCGATCGTGGGCGTGGACCGCATGCCCGGGATGCTCGAGCTGTTCGAGGCGAGCGCGAAGGCCTCCGGTGTCGGGTCGCGGGCCGTTCTTGGTGACTGGCCCGACGTCGCCGACCAGGTGGAGCCCGTGGACGTGGCGGTGTGTCACCACGCGATGTACGGGGTGGTCGAGCTCGAGGACTTCGTCGATGCGCTGAGTGCCCGTGCCCGGCACCGGGTCGTGATCGAGCTGTCCGCGCAGTTCCCGCAGGCGCGGTTCGATCCCCTGTGGACGCTCCTGCACGGCATCGACCGGGCGTCGTGGCCGGTGGCCGACGAGGCACACGCCGTCCTGATGGCGATGGGTCTGGCCGTCGAGCGCGAGGACATCGTCGTTCCGGCGAATCCCCTGAACGTGACTGCCGAGTTCGTCGCTTTTGCGCGTCGCCGCCTGTACGTCGGCGCGGAGCGTGACCCCGAGATCGAGGAGTTCCTGCAGGCCCTGAAGCCGCAACCGATGACCGTGGTCGCCTTGTGGTGGCCGGGTGCTGCGTGACCTGTGGACGCCGTACCTGATGTGGACGACGCTGAGCACAGCGGATGCAGTCCAGCTACCTTCCCGGGCGTGGCAGGAGGACCGATGACGACGATCGTCCGCGGACCGTGCCCTCCCGAGCTCGAGGCTTGGCTGAAGCGTCGGCGACGGCTCGGCCAGGACCGCCGGGACGAGGTGTGGGAGGGCAGGCACGTCGTGGCGCCCGATCCGCACAGCAACCACGGCGACGTCCAGATCACGCTGGGCGTGCTGCTCAAGCGGGCGGCTGCACGACTCGGATTGCAGGCCACGATCACCTTCAATCTCGGCCGACCCGACAACTTCCGGGTTCCCGACGGTGGTCTGATCCCCTGGCCGGCCGGGACGTGGCACGACACGGCAGTTCTCGTGGTCGAGATCCTGTCGCCCGACGATGAGACCTTCGCCAAGCTCGACTTCTACCGCCGGCACGGCGTTTCCGAGCTCCTGGTGGCGGACTGGCGCAGTCGTACGGTGCGCTGCCTTGCCTTACAGCAGGAGCCGCAGGAGCGGGACCACAGCGACGTGCTCGGGATGACGACGGCGCAGATCGAGGCCGAGGTCGACTGGCCGCCGGTAGGAAAGTGAGACAGGTCGTTTCCCGGTCTTGCGTCGAGGATGCCTGCTAGCATGCAGGCATGCCTCAAGTGACGTGGCGCGCCCCCGAGGAGTTGATCGAGCGGGTCCGGCTGCAGGCTCAGCAACGAGGCCGCAGCCTGAACGACTGGGTGACAGCGATTCTCGACGCTGCCACCGACCCGGCGACAGCGGGTGGGGAGGCGGAGCGCGTGCGTGAGCGGCTGGCCCGCGCCGGTCTCCTCGATCCGGCACCCGTAGCGCCGCGGCGACGTCCGAACCGCGAGTTGGTGGCTCAGGCCCGAGCCGCAGCGGGGGACGGGACGAGCCTGTCCGATCTCGTCGGGAAGGGCCGCGGTTGACGGTCTTCGCCGACTCCTCGGCGTTGGTCAAGCGGTATGCCGACGAATCCGGCGCAGCCGGGGTCCGCAGCTTGGCGTTCCTGGTGGTCTCGGCACTGGCGAGGGTCGAGGTCCCGGCTGCGTTGTGGCGCAAGTCGCGCCATGGCCAGCTTTCTTCCGAGCACGCGGGCATTCTCTGCGCCGCCTTCGAAGCCGAGTGGGTCGACGACGCACTGCTGGTGGCGGTTGCGCCGGTGACCGCGGTCCTTGACGACGCGGCTCGGCTTGTCGCCGGCCACGGGCTGCGGGCTTACGACGCGGTTCAACTCGCCAGCGCGCTCGCTGCCCGACGCGCGGACGACCAGGTCGACGGCTTCGCTTGCTACGACCTCGAGCTGCGCGCCGCTGCGGCCCGGGAAGGCTTCGAGCTCGTCGGCTGAGCTCAGACGTCGACGGTGCTCATGTCCGGATAGCGGTCGCCGGCGGCCGCACCGACCGGGGCCAGCTCGTCCAGACGGACGAGATCCCCGGCGCTCAGCGTCACGTCGACGGCGCCGAGATTCTCCTCCAGCCGGACCCGCCGCTTGGTGCCCGGGATCGGGACGATGTCCTCACCCTGGTGCAGCAGCCAAGCCAGCGCGAGCTGCGCGGGCGTGCAGCCCTTGTCGGCGGCGAGTTGCTTCACCCGCTCCACGAGTTCCAGGTTGCGATAGAAGTTCTCTCCCTGGAAGCGCGGGTTGTGTCGGCGGAAGTCGCCTTCAGGCAGATCCTCGGGTGTGCGGAACTGCCCGGTCAGGAAGCCGCGGCCCAACGGGCTGTAGGGCACGAAGCCGATGCCGAGCTCGCGTACGGTCGGAAGCAGCTCGTCCTCGGGATCGCGTGACCACAGCGACCACTCGGTCTGCAGCGCGGTGACCGGGTGGACCGCATGCGCCTTGCGAATCGTGGCCGGCGCGGCTTCGGAGATGCCGAGGTGACGCACCTTGCCCGCGGTGACCAGTTCGGCCATGGCGCCCCACGTCTCCTCGACCGGGGTCTGCGGGTCGACCCGGTGCTGGTAATACAGGTCGATCACCTCGACGTCGAGCCGCTGCAGCGAGGCCTCGCAGGCCGACCGGACGTACTCCGGTCGGCCGTTGACCCCGACCCGGCTGCCGTCCGGTCGCCGCTCGTTGCCGAACTTGGTGGCCAGCACCACCTCGTCACGCCGGCCGGCGATCGCCCGCCCGACGAGTTGCTCGTTGGTGAACGGGCCGTACATGTCCGCGGTGTCGAGAAAGGTGCAGCCGCCGTCGAGGGCAGCGTGGATCGTGGCGAGCGACTCGGTCTCGTCGCCGGGTCCGTAGAACTCGCTCATGCCCATGCAGCCCAGTCCGAGCGCCGAGACGGTCAGGTTGCCGAGAGTGCGGTGCTGCATGGAAAACCTCCGAGGTCAGGGGCAACGACACCGATGAGTCTGCCCCCATCCGCCAGTCTTATTGTTGCAGGAAGGGGTGACGCCATGGCAGGTGTACGAGTGCTGGTCGGCACGCGCAAGGGCGCGTTCGTGCTCAGCAGCGACGAACGACGCAGCGACTGGGAGGTCAGCGGTCCGCACTTCGGGGGGTGGGAGACCTACCACCTGAAGGGATCGTCGGCCGACCCGGACAGGATCTACGCCGCGCCGTCGGGCGGCTGGTTCGGACAGCTCATCCAGCGCTCCGACGACGGCGGGAAGAGCTGGAACCCGGTCGGCAACGACTTCCGGTACGACGGGATTACCGGCACGCACCAGTGGTACGACGGCACCCCGCACCCGTGGGAGTTCGCCCGCGTCTGGCACCTCGAGCCGTCGCTGACCGATCCGGACACGGTGTACGCCGGCGTCGAGGATGCAGCGCTGTTCCGGTCGACCGACGGCGGCCAGTCGTGGCAGGAGCTCTCCGGCCTGCGCGGTCATGGCTCCGGTCCGAGGTGGCAGCCGGGAGCCGGTGGCTTGTGCCTGCACACGATCCTGCTGCCTCCGAACGACGAGCAGCGGATCTTCGCGGCGATCTCCGCGGCTGGCGCTTTCCGCAGCGACGACGGCGGTAGGACCTGGCAGGCGATCAACAAGGGGCTGCTCTCCGGCGAGATCCCGCAGCAGGAGGCCGAGGTCGGGCACTGCGTGCACAACCTCGCGATGCACCCCGACCGGCCGGACACGCTGTTCATGCAGAAGCACTGGGACGTCATGCGCAGTGACGACGCCGGCGCGTCCTGGTACGAGATCAGCGGTGACCTCCCGACGGACTTCGGCTTCCCGATCGAGGTGCACGCGCACGAGCCCGACACGGTGTACGTCGTGCCGATCACCAGCGACTCCCATCACTACCCGCCGGACGGCAAGTTGCGGGTCTACCGCAGCCGTACCGGTGGTGGTGAGTGGGAGCCGTTGACCAAGGGTCTGCCGCAGGAGCACTGCTACGTCAACGTGCTGCGCGACGCGATGGCGGTCGACCGCCTGCCCGACTGCGGCATCTACTTCGGGACGACGGGTGGCCAGGTCTACGCCTCCGCCGACTCCGGCGACAGTTGGGCGCCGATCGTGCGGGACCTGCCAGCGGTCCTGTCGGTCGAGGTGCAGACCCTGACGTGACGTCCGCTTCCGGCATCGGCCCTGCCGTGATCCGGGTCGTCCTGCCGGCGCACCTGCGGGCGCTGGCTGGTGTGACGGGGGAGGTGCGGCTCGGTGTCGGCGCCCCCACGCAGCGGGGTGTCCTCGACGCGTTGGAGGCTGCCCACCCGGCCCTCGCCGGCACGATGCGCGACCCGGTGAGCGGCAGGCGCCGCGCCTTCGTGCGGTTCTTCGCCTGCCAGGAGGACCTCTCCCACGACTCGCCCGATGACCCGCTGCCGAGCGCCGTCCAGCGTGGGGACGAGCCGTTCCTGGTAGTCGGGGCGATGGCCGGGGGCTGACCGGCGGGAGGGCCGGAGGGCCGCCGAAGGCGGGCTAGGGGGTTCAGCGGAGCGCGACGGCGGCTAGTTCGGCGCGGAGACGGTCGAGATCGTCTAGCCGTTCCAGGATGATCTCGACGACACGCCCGTCGTCGACAACGGCGTACCCGTGCACCAGGACGTTGCGGAACTTTGCCATCAGTTGAGCGGTCGCCGCCGTCTCGCCGGCCAGGAAGCCCGCCTCGGCCAGGACGGTGAACGCGTCGGCATAGCTGATGGGTCGGCGTGGACGTTCACTGGAGGCGACGGAAGCGGACCGGAAAGCCCGAAACCCGTCCGCTCCGCCATCGCCTCACGCGGCAGGCAGGGCGCGCACGGGCAACAGCTCGACGTCGGTGCCGCGCAGATCCTCGTGCAGCTCGCGCCACAGCTGGTAATCGCGGGCCAGGAGCCGGGCGCTGTCCCGGGCGATGGCGACCAGCACCCGCTTCGAGGAGGCGGTCAGGATGTCGACGAGGTGACGACGACCGAGGTCGTCCCAGGCATCCGCCATCCGCTGCAACTCCAGGCACACCGTGCCGTCGAGCAGCAGGACGGCGTCGCCGTCGTCGAGCGGATGGTCGGTGTAGATGCGCAGGGCCTGCTCGTCGCGGTGGTCGTCGTCGGCGTGCCGGGGGAGGAGGTTCATGCGCCCACCCTGACCCAGATGGCGCGGCTCGGTCGGCGTTGTCCACAGGCGGCAGTTGTCCACACTCTGACGCCGACCGCTCAGCGCCACCCACTGGACGGCCGGACGACGACGCCGTCCTCGTGGTCACTCGGGTCTGCCGCATACGCGTCGTACGACGGTGTCGAACGCCAACGGCAGCCGCAGTCGCTCTCGCGCGCCGGCGGAAGCACCCGGTCGACCGCCGCACCGAGCAGCATGCCGGCATAGTCCGCCAACCGCTCTCCGAGCAGGTAGGACCTGGTCGACCAGCGGCTCCTGCACCCCTGACAGGTGCGCGTACCCGATCGCGACTGACGTCGGTCTCCACAGTCGGCGCGTCGGTGCTCGCCGATGTCCGATCCGCCTCCTACGGTCATCAGCAGGACCGAGATGGGAGCAGCAGTGGGTGTCAACAACAAACAGCGACGGGCCGCCAAGAAGAAGAAGGCGCAGCACCGCCAGCGCCCGTCGAGCACGTGGGAGCCGTTCGTCCCCGAGCCGACGGCGGAGCTGGCCCGCGCGAAGCTGATCGAGGCACTGGCCGTGATCTCCGGTGACCGCTCGGCCGCCGAACCAATCGCGGAGCAGCTGCTCAGGCCGGACGGGCTGCTGCCGCCCGACCTCACCCGGCAGGCCCTGCGCGCGCTGCTCGCCGAGCTCACCGCCGGTGCCGTCGCACACGGCTGGCGCCCGAGCGACCTGGCGCACATCGTCACCAGGCAGCTGAGCGAGGCGCGGGTGCCGACCGTGCTCGGGCTGCTGGACGACGAGGCGCGGCGGCACCCCTCCGGGCGGGTTTCCCCGGCCTGGCTCAACGACCTGGCCGCCGCCGGCCTCGCGGTCGTCCTCGACCTGCGCGACGCGGCGACACTGCGTGCGGCCCTCGAGCTGGCCGCCTGCCTGGCCACGCTGCCGACGATCGCGGTCCTGCTCCCGCCGCCGGGAACGGCCGGCGGTGAGCGGCTCGGCAGCAGCGCCGCCGAGACCAGGCTGCTCGCGAAGGTGCGCGCGTTGTTGTCGAAGGCCGAGTCGACGGAGTACGACGAGGAGGCCGAGGCGCTGTCCGCGAAGGCGCAGGAGCTCATCAGCCGGCACGCCCTCGAGCGGCTGCTGGACGGCTCCGGCGGCGAGCCCGGCACGGCCGGGTCCGTGACGTCGGCGCGGCGCATTTGGATCGACGCGCCCTACGTCTTCGCCAAGGCGCTGCTGGTCGCTGCGGTGGCCGATGCCAACCGCTGCCGTTCGGTGGTCTCCGAAGGCATTGGCTTCTGCACCGTCCTCGGCCAGGAGCCCGACCTGGCCGCCGTGGACGTGCTGGTGACCTCGCTGCAGGTGCAGGCCGGTGCGGCGATGCGGCGGCACGGCCGGCAGCTGGACCGTACCGGCACTTCCCGGACCCGGTCGTTCCGCCAGTCCTTCCTGGTCGCCTACGCGGGGCGGATCCGGGAGCGGCTGGAGTCCGCCGCGCAGGAGGCGATCCGGAGCACCGGGCGGGCCGGTGAGCTCGTCCCCGTCCTGCACCGTCAGGCCGAGCAACTGGACGCCGCGACCGAGGCGATGTTCCCGCAGCTGGTCACGAAAGAGGCCGCCATCGGCAACGCCCAAGGCTGGGTCGCCGGGCGCGTCGCCGCCGACGCCGCCCGGCTCGACACCCACCCGCAGCTGGACCGGGCCGCGAGCGGTTGATGCCCATATGAGTGGGCGAGCACGACGGCGTCCGAATCAGCCCGCCAGGCCTCCTCGGCCCAGCCGACGGCGCTCGAACCACTCGGGAGGCACGGCCTGTCCGGCGTCGTCCATGCCGGGGTGCAGGTAGCGCACGTGCGGCGCCCGCTCGGCGAAGGTCTGCTCGTCGTCCCATTCGAAGCGTGGCGTGACGAAGTGCAGGTTGGCCGACTCCGCGGTCGGGAGGGCGTTCACGGGTTGCTCCTCGTGCGGATGCGGGAAAGGGCAATGCCCGGGCCGGTCGCGTGCCACCGGCCCAGGCATCGGAGCGCTCAGGACTACTTGACGTCGTACCGGTCCAGCATCATGACCTTGTCCCACGCGTCGACGAAGTCGCGGACGAACTTCTCCTTGGCGTCGTCGGCGGAGTACACCTCGCAGATGCCGCGCAGGATGGAGTTCGACCCGAAGACCAAGTCCACGGCGGTGGCCGTACGGACGACGTTGCCCGAGGCGTCCAGGCCGTCGTAGACGCCGCCGGTGTCGACCGAGGTCCGCCACGAGATGCTCAGATCGAGCAGACTCGTGAAGAAGTCCTGCGTCAGTACCCCCGGCCGGTTGGTGAACACGCCGTGCTTCACGCCGCCGGTGTTGGCGTCCAGCGCACGCAGGCCGCCGACCAGGACGGTCATCTCTTTGGCGGTGAGCTCGAGCAGGTAGGCCCGGTCGATCAGCAGCGTCTCCGGGTCCAGCTTTGCGCCGGGTCGCAGATAGTTGCGGAAGCCGTCAGCGCGGGGCTCCAGGTAGGCGAAGGCGTCGACGTCCGTCTGCTCTTGCGCGGCGTCCGTACGGCCCGCGGTGAACGGCACCGTGATCTCGACGCCGGCGTCGGCGGCGGCCTTCTCGACCGCTGCGCAGCCGCCGAGCACGATTAGGTCGGCGATCGAGACGGGCTTGTCGAACGATTGCCGGACCTGCTCGAGCGTGGCGAGGACGTCCTGGGTGCCGGCGTTGACGGCCCAGTCGTTCTGCGGCGCGAGGCGCAGCCGGCCACCGTTGGCCCCGCCACGCTTGTCGGTGCCGCGGAAGCAGGCCGCCGCAGCCCAGGCGGTGTTGACCAGCTGGGACACCGACAGACCGGTGGCCAGGACTGCCTTCTTCAACTCGGCGACGTCGACGTCGGAGACCAGCTCGTGCTCGACCGGCGGAACCGGGTCCTGCCACAACTGCGGCGGGGCGACATCCGGGCCGAGGAAGCGCGAGACCGGGCCCATGTCGCGATGCAGCAGCTTGTACCAGGCGCGCGCATAGGCGTCCGCGAACTGCTCGGGGTTCTGGTGGAATCGGGTCGAGATTTCCTTGTAGACCGGGTCGGTGATGAGCGCGAGGTCGGTCGTGGCCATCAGCGGCCGGTGCGTGACGCCCTCGACGTGGGCGTCCGGGACGGTTGCGGAGGCGGGGTCGGTCGGCTGCCACGTCTTGGCGCCGGCCGGGCTCTCGGTGAGCTCCCACTCCCAGCCGAACAGCGTGTCGAAGTAGCTGTTGTCCCACTGGGTCGGCGTCGCCGTCCAGGCGCCCTCGAGCCCGCTGGTGATGGTGTCCTTGCCCTTGCCGGTGCCGAACTCGCTGCGCCAGCCGAGGCCGCGGGAGTTTACGGGGCAGCCCTCCGGCTCCGGACCGATCAGGCTGGGGTCCCCCGCGCCATGGGTCTTGCCGAAGGTGTGACCGCCGGCGATGAGCGCGACGGTCTCCTCGTCGTTCATCGCCATCCGGCCGAAGGTCTCGCGGATGTCGCGGGCTGAGGCCAGCGGGTCGGGCTGGCCACCGGGGCCCTCGGGGTTGACGTAGATCAGGCCCATCTGGACGGCGCCGACGTCCTCGTGCAACTCGCGGTCGCCGGTGTAGCGCTCGTCGCCCAGCCAGGTGTCCTCCGGTCCCCAGAACATCTCCTCCGGCTGCCAGACGTCCTGGCGGCCGAAGCCGAAGCCGAAGGTCTTCAGCCCCATGTCGTCGTGCGCGACGTTGCCGGCCAGCACGAGCAAGTCGGCCCAGGAGAGCCTGCTGCCGTACTTCTGCTTGATCGGCAGCAGCAGGCGGCGCGCCTTGTCGAGGTTGGCGTTGTCCGGCCAGCTGTTGAGCGGGGCGAAGCGCTGCTCACCGCTGCCGGCGCCGCCGCGGCCGTCGGTCTGCCGGTAGGTGCCGGCCGCATGCCACGACATCCGGATGAACAGCGGCCCGTAGTGGCCGTAGTCGGCCGGCCACCAGTCCTGCGAGGTGTGCATGAGCTGTACGAGGTCAGCCTTGACCGCCTCGACGTCAAGGGAGGCGACGGCCCGCGCGTAGTCGAAGTCTGGGCCGAGGGGGTCGGAGTCGCGCGCGGGCTTGTTGAGCACGGACAGGTCGACCTGGTTGGGCCACCAGTCCCGGTTGGTGTGCGGGCGGCCGCTGACCTTCGCCGTCGGGGCGGTGATCGCCGGGTTCTCGCTCTCGCTGGTGCTCGCGGTGTGGGACTTGTCGTACTCGGTCACGTCGTACCTCTCTGCTCGGGTGCGGCTTGGCTGGAGGAGTTCGGGGGAGCGGCTGCGCACGAAGGGCAGCGGCCCCAGTAGACGACCTCGGCCTCGTCGATCGAGAAGCCGGCGTCGTCGGAGGCGGTGAGGCAGGGAATGTCGCCGACGGCGCAGTCGACGTCGGCGATCGCGCCGCAGCACCGGCAGACGACGTGGTGGTGGTTGTCACCGACCCGCGCCTCGTAGCGGGCCACCGCGCCGGCCGGTTCGATCCGGCGCACCAGGCCGGCGCTCGTCAGCGCGCGCAGTACGTCGTATACGCCCTGGTGGGATACCGCACCCAGCTGCTCACGCGCGACGCCGATGATCGTGTCGGTGTCGGCGTGCGGGTGGTCGTGCACTGCGGCGAGGACCGCCAGTCGCGGAGCTGTCACCCGCAAGGAGACCTCACGCAGCGCGTGGGTTAACTCGGACCGGGTGGGCACGAGGACAATCTCGACCACAATCTTGATCGAGTCAAGTTGAGCGGCCGGACACCTGTACACCGCCACGGGCTGGCTCAGTCACCCGGTGCGCTGGAGGACCGCGCCCGAAAGGCTCTACGGGATGGGTCGTACGCGGTCCACGGGTCGGAGCCTCAGCGGACGGCGCTGTCCCGGCCGGTGCCCTCGGCGTCGAGCAGGTCGGAGAACAGCGCCCGGTAGTGCACCATGGCCTCGCGCAACTGCTCGGTCGTGGCCTCGCCGCGTTCGTTGGCCAGCGAGATGTCGCGAGCGGCGCGGTACTCCTCGACGACATTGCCGTGGTCGACGGACACGTCTGCAGCCTGTTGCTCGAACTCCCCGACCGGATAACCGCGCTCCTTCATGACCCGGGTCACGAGGACGTCAGCCTCACGCACTGACTCCGACGGTGCATCGACGAAGTGTTCCTGCGCCTGTCGCCACTGCTCCGCGAAGTCCGCTGCAGCGGCTGGGTGCAGCGGGCGTATGTCGAGTTGCTCACGGCGCTTCGCGCGTTCCTGCAACTCCTGCTCGGCAGGGCGTCGGCCGCCCGCCCGGTCGACCGCACGGTCGTACTCCGGTCCGAACCGCTCCTGCAGCTGCTTGCGACGATGGGCAAGCACGGCGACGACGACGATCGCCGCCACAACGAGAAGGGCGACGACGACGAGAACGACGATCGTGGTGCTGGACATGGCTAGCCTTCCGTCAGGTGGCGATCAGACGCGCGAAGAACGATCGGTAGCTCTGCAGCGCGACCCGCAGTTGCTCGGTGTCGACCGAGTCCTGTCGGCTCCACTGGTCCTCCAGGGACTCCTTGCGCTGTGCGAAGCCCTTCGCGAGCGACTGCATGAGCTCGGCGACGAGAGCATCGGCGTCGCGGACGGCCCCACGCGGGTCGTCCACGAACTCCGCCTGCACGTCGCTCCACCGGCGCTGGAGACGGTCGGCGTCCTCCGGCTCGACGAGAGAAACCTCGCGGTCACTGCTGCCGGCCCCGGTCCGCGCGTCGGCGGCAGGCTCCTCGGCAGGGGTCGCCTGCGCTGTCCCCAGTGCGGCCAAGTCACCGGTCGATAGGGCGTCTGGGTGGTCTCGCTCACCATCGTGCGGCCGGTCCGGTGGGGTCCGGTCCGACTCCACGTCCGCTGTTGTGTTCTGGCCGGTCTCCTGCGCCATGGCGGCACCTCCTGCGGCGTCACTGCCCGGCCAGTCAGACGCGGAACCGGCGGAGGGGTGAGAACTTCCTGTCCGACAGAGCGTGACAGATCCCGCCATAGCCGCAGAGACTGGTCCACGATCAGCCGGTCGGCCGCCATCGACCTGTGCAGGCGCTGCAGCGGCCCTGGCGGAACAGCCAAGGCTCCAGGACCTCGGCACCCGGCTCGAAGAGTCGGCTCAGCGGCGCCTGCGGCTCGGCGAAACTGCTGGCGTCCTCGACCACCGTGGCCAGCACCAGTTCGTCGACCGCGACGGGCATCCACGGCTCGGCGACAGCCGCGTCGTAGCAGCCCCGCAGCCGCTCGATCAGCGCCGGGTCCGGCTCCGGCTCGGCTGCCAGCGGCGTCACCGACAGCGCGCCGTCGGCGAAGCGGACGGCGACGACGCCGGGACCGCTCGCCGGGACGACCTCCTCGCCGGCAACCCGGTCGAACGCCACCAGGTCGATCCCGGCGTCGAACAGGTCGTCCCGGTCGGCGTCCATTCGGTGGGTCAGCACCACCTCGGCAAGCACCGTCGGCACGTCGACGACGACGTCTCCCGCCAGCAGCTGCACCTGATCCGCCTCGTCCAGCAGCTCGTCGAGCAGCCGATCGAGCAGGGCCTCGACCCCGCCGTCGTCCGCCACCGCGCCGAGGGTCGCGGCAGCGTCGGCGATGAGCTGATCCATGGTCGCGGTACGCCGCGTCCGCGCCGCGTCGCGTAGCGCCCGCCGTGCGTCGTCGGTCCCGGGCAGCGGCAGCCGACCGATCGCCGCGACGTACCGCGCGAGATCGAATGTCCCCTCCCCCCCGAGGACTTCGAGGAGGTAGGGCGTGAACGTCAGGGCGAGTTGGCGCAGGACGTCATTGTCGGCGAGCCCCAGGGCGAGCAGGCGCTGCGCGCTGCGCCACACCTCGGGCGGGTCGTCGTCGATGATCTGCGCGGTGATGGCCTCACGGAGAGCCAGCTCGACCGGCGACACCTCGGGGTGGCGCGCGGCGATCAGTCCGGACCGCTCGTCGGGGTCGGACACGTCGGTGCCTGCAGACACGTCGCCGAACAGGAAGGCGGTTTTCTGCGGGTCCATGCGGGCCAGCCTAGGCAGAGGCTCGCGGCGTGCAATGCGGCGGCGGCGGCCCAGTAGTCCAGAACCGGGTCCAGAGCCAAGAGGGGGCAGGCTGTCGGGTAATTGCTCGAGCCGACAGA
>JBBSUR010000005.1:0-28584 GCA_038234255.1 Mycobacteriales bacterium
CGGCATGCGCGCCGCCGTCCGCCGACATCGACATACTGTCGCTCAACTCAACGTTCCACGTCTGGGCCATCTCCTTCATGAGCTTGATCTCGGGGCCCTGTGCCGCCGAGATCCGCTCGGCGAGAGCCTTGACCTTCGGGTTCTCCGCCCGGTCCACGGCCAGGTCGGTCATCACGATGGCGCCCTGGTGGTGCGGCGTCATGCCCTGAATGAAGGCGATGTCGGTCTGGTTCTTCACCGAAGAGACGCCCCCGGACTCACTCGCGCTGTCTGCGCCGGGCCGCGCGCTGACCGTGTTGTCGTCGGTGCTGCCGCACGCCGACAGGGTCAGTGCGAGGCCAGCGGACAGCGCCAGGACGGCGACTCGGGTCGAACGGGTGCGGGTCAGGGCGTTGCGCATGGATTCTCCTGTGTCATCGATGGGGCCGGGCTCTGGCACTGCCTGTTCGGACGGCATGAGTACCTTCGAGCCTGGCACAAGGTAACGAATGCGCACTTCCGCCTGTTCCCGGTGCCCAGTTAGCCCAGCAGTTGCGGCTGCAGGGCCAGCACGGTGCCGGCGGCGAGCCCGAGCACCACCGATGCCACCGCTGCGGCCAGCGCGCTCACGGCCGCGATCGGGCGTACGGCGGGCGGCGCGGCCTGCGCGGCGCCGGTCCGTTCAAAGGCGGGCGCGATCCAGCGCAGGTAGTAGAACAGGCTTGCCACCGTGTTGACCGCTGCCACTACGACCAGCCAGCCGAACCCGCCGTCCAGGGCTGCGGCGAAGACGGTGAACTTGCCGACGAACACCGCCGTCGGTGGCGTGCCGACCAGCCCGAGCAGCAGCACGACCAGCGACAGCGCCAGCCAAGGACGCCCGTGCGCCAGGCCCTTGTAGTGTTCCAGTCGGACGGCGGCCGGCAGGGCGGCGGGGATCGCGAAGGCACCGAGGTTGGTGACCGAATAGGCGGCGAGGTAGAGCGCCAGCGCCGGCAGGGCCAGCTCGTTCCGGCCGGCGACGGCGACTGCCATCAGCAGGTAACCGGCCTGGCTGACGCTGGACCAGCCGAGCAGCCGGCGTACCGACTCCTGGCCGAAGGCCGCGAGGTTGCCCAGCGTCATGGTGACCGCGGCGAGCACGGCGACCAGCAGCGGCCAGTTGACGACCTCGACCGGGATCGCGTCCAGCACCCGGTAGGTCGCGAGCAGACCGCCGACCTTGGGCACGGTGGTGAGCAGCGCCGCCGCCCCGGTGCGCGCGCCCTCGGCGGCATCGGGCACCCAGAAGTGTCCGGGCACGAAGCCGCCCTTGAAGGCCAGCCCGGCGAGCAGGGCGACGACGCCGACCGCGACCGCCGAGCCCGACGAGGGCGGCAGGTCAGCGAGCAGGGCGTACGACGTGCCGCCCACCAGGCCGGACAGCACCACGATGCCGAGCAGCATCGCGATGCCGAGGAACGCACCGAGCAGGTAGGTCTTGAGCGCCGCCTCGGTGCCGGAGCTGTTCCGGGCGGCGCCGGCCAGGGCGTACAGCGGCACGCTGGCCAGCAGGTAGCCGATGGCCAACAGGGACAGGTCGTTGCCAGCGGCGAGGACCTGTGCGCCGAGCACGGTGAACAGCAGCAGCACGTAGTGCTCGCTCTCCCGCCGGTCGCCGTGCAACTCCTCCGACATCAGGCCGAGCACCAGCAGGCCCGACAGCGCGCCCACGAGCCGCGCGGTGGCGGTCAGGCCGTCCACGGCGAAGGTGTCGTCGAAGATCAGGCGGTCCGGGCCGGCCAGCGCCACCGCCGCGGCGACGGTCGAGCCGAGAAGCACCCCGGCGGTCACCAGCCGGGCGATCCACTGCCGGTGGCGGGGCAGGAAGCTGCCGAACAGCAGCACCGTGACGGCTCCGAAGAGCACGATCAGCTCGGGCAGCAGCGCGAGTGGGTCCTCGTTCACCGACTGACCAGGTCGACGACGGCGCGGGCCGAGGGCTCGATGACGTCCAACAGCGGCCGGGGTAGTACTCCGATGAACAGCGACAGCGAGAGCAGCGGCACCACTGCAGCGAGCTCGCTGGGCCGCAGGTCGCGGACCTTTCCGGTCAGCCGTCCGGGCGGGCCCAGCAGCAGCCGGTTCATCGCGACCAGGAACAGCGCCGCGGTCACCAGCAGGCCCAGCAGCGCGACGACGACGCCCACCGGGGCCGAGCCGAGGGAGCCGGCCAGCACCTGGAACTCGGCGACGAAGCCGGACAGGCCCGGCAAGGCGAGGCTGGCGAAGGCCGCGAGGCCGAACAGCCCGGCGAACCGCGGAGCCGTGGTGGCCAGCCCGCCGTAGGCGTCCAGGTCGTAGCTGGCGGCCCGGTCCTGCAGCACCCCGGCCAGCAGGAACAGTGCGCCGGTCACCAGGCCATGACTGACCATCTGGGTGACGGCGCCGCTGACCGCCACGGTGCGGGCCTCGGCGTCGCTGCCGCCGAGCATCCCGGCGGCGCCGACGGCGAGCAGCACGTAGCCCATGTGCGCGACGGAGGTGTAGGCAATCATCCGCTTGAGATCGGTCTGGGCCAGCGCGACCAACGCGCCGTAGAGGACACCGACCGCACCGACCACCACCGCGACGACCGCCCAGGTCCGCCACGCGTCGGGCAGCATCGGCATGGCGATGCGGACGAACCCGTACGTCCCCATCTTCAGCAGCACGCCAGCCAGCACGGCCGATCCGACGGCCGGGGCATCGGTGTGCGCGGGCGGCAGCCAGGTGTGGAACGGCACAGTCGGGGTCTTGATCGCCAGTCCGATCCCCAGCGCGAGCAGCGCAAACCCACCGGCGACCGGCCGGCCCTGCAGGGGCGGGTTCTGGGCCAGCGCCACCATGTCGAAGGTGTGCGGCGCCGACCCGGCGAACAGCGCGAGGAAGCCGACCAGCATCGCGAGGCTGCCGAAGAAGGTGTAGAGGAAGAACTTCAGCGCCGACCGAGCGGCCTGGCCGTGGCCCCAGCCGGCGATGACGAAGTACATCCCGACGATCGACAGGTCGAAGAAGACGAAGAACAAGATCAGGTCGAGGCTGGCGAACACCCCGAGGCAGGCGGTTTCCAGGAACAGCAGCAACGCGGCGAAGATGCGCGGTCGCAGCTGCTCGCGCCAGGCGTAGAGCGCGCAGCAGAAGAACAGCCCAGTGGTCAGCAGCAGCATCGGCAGGCTGAGCCCGTCCACGCCGACGTGGTATCCGCTGTCGACCGTCGGGATCCACTGCAGCTCGCGTTCGTAGGCGATGTCGCCGGTCACGCCCGGGCGTGGCTCGTACGCCAGCCACAGCCCCAGTGACACCGCCAGCTCGACACCGGTGACCGCCACGAGCACGATCCGCGACACCTGGTCGGACAGGCCAGGGACGGCGAGCAGGGCCACCGCCACGAGCACGGGAAGGAACACCAACAGGTCGAGCACGGCTCACCTCACCAACAGCAGCAGGACGGTCGCGGCAACCAGCAAGGCAGCGGCCTGGCCGTAGTAGTGGTGCACCTGGCCGGTCTGCAGCCGGCGGGCCAGCGCGCCGAGTCGCTGGGTGAGCGAGGCGATGGCGCGTACGCCGCCGTCCAGGTCGCGTTCGTCCAGGCGGCGTGCGGCGGTCGCGGCGCGGACCGTGCCGGCCGCGGCAGACTCCACCGCACGGTCCAGCACCGAGTCGTCGAAGGTGGCGAGCGCCCGGGACAGCTGCAGCACCGGGCGCACGGCAATGGCGCGGACCGCCGGCTCGAGGTGCAGCCAGTGCAGGGGCGCGCCGGACAGCCGGGCGGCCAGCGCCTCGCCCTGGGAGCGCATCAGCGCCAGTACGGCGACCGCGAGCAGCGCGGCGAGCCCCAGCCCGGCGGCCGAGGTCTGGACCGGCTCCCGGCCGACGAGCTCGCCGAACAGCTCGGCCGGGCGTCCTACGGCCAGGGCCACCAGCAGCGCGGCGCCGGCGGCGAGCGGCAGCAGCGGCACCCAGCTGGTCGTCGGAACCCGCACCCTTGGCGACACCGGTGCCCGGTCCGGCTGCCGGTCGACAGCCAGGACGAGGACCAGGACCCGACCGGCGTACGCGGCGGACAGCACCGCCGCGAGCAGCCCGGCGGCGTACAGCGGGACCGAGTGCTGCAGGGCGGCGTCCAGTACGGCGTCCTTGGTGCCCCACAGCGCGAGCGGCGGCAGGCCGGCGAGCGAGGCCAGCCCGACGACGGCGAGCACCCCGACGGCGGGGGTGCGCAGTGCCGCACCGCGCAGTGCGCCGAGGTCGCGGGTGCCCAGCTCGTGCAGCCACAGTCCGGCGACCAGGAACAGCAGGCTCTTGACCGAGGCGTGCGCGACCAGCTGCGCCGCTCCAGCCTCGCGCGCGGACAGTCCGGCGGCCAGCACCACGAAGCCGAGCTGGCTGGCGGTGGAGGCGGCGAGCAGCTGCTTGAGGTCGCGTTGCGCGAGCGCGACGATGCCGAGCAGGACGGCGGTGGTGGCGCCGGTCCAGGCGACGGCGTCGTCGGCCCAGCCGGTCGCGGTCAGCAGCGGGGCGGTGCGCAGCAGCAGGTAGCCGCCCATCGCGACCATTGCCGCGCTGTGCAGCAGCGCACTGACCGGGCTCGGGCCGTCCATTGCCCGGGACAGCCAGAACGACACCGGCAGCTGCGCGGCCTTGCCGAGGGCGGCGGCGACGATGCCGAGGGCTGCGGCGTCACGCCAGCCGGCGGGCAGCGCGGACAGCCCGTCCAGGGCCAGCGTCCCGCCACCGGCCAGGGCCGCTCCGGCAGCGAGGTAGAGCCCCAGGTCCAGCGCCCGGGTGGTCAGCAGAGCGGTGGTGGCCGACCGGGCCGCGTGCGGATCGGCGACGTCGTGGGCGATCAGCAGGTAGGACGCCGCGCCCATCAGCTCCCAGCCGACCAGCAGTGGCAGCAGGCTGCGCGCGGTCAGGGTCAGCAGCACCGCGAACAGGAACAGCAGCAGCCAGCCGCAGAGTCGGCCGCGGCGCTCGGGGACCTGGCCCGGCACGGCGGCGAGGACGCACAGGGTGACCACGCAGACGGTGACGGCGAGGGCGGACGACAGCCCGTCGAGGCCGAGCTCGAACGGGGCGCCGAGCAGGAACGGAACGCTGGTGCGCTGCTGGGTGCCGGCGCCGGCGACCAGCCCGAGGGTCGCGGCGGTGGTGAGCACAGCCACCGCTGGCGCGGTCCGGCCGGTGCGCGGGCCGAGCAGCGCCAGCAGCGCGCCGACTCCGGCCGGGGTCAGCAGGATCGGCCAGAGCAGGCTCATCCGGACAGCCCGGTGGCCTCGTCGGTGAGCTCCACCTCGTCGGAGCGGAACACGGCGTTCTGCACCGCGAAGCCGATCGCCATCTCGATGGTCATGACCGTGACGACGACGAGCACCAGCACCTGGCCGTCCGGGCGCTGCGGCGCCACGTAGTACCAGAAACCGCCGGCCGCCACGATCAGGCCGTTGAGCATGAGCTCCAGCCCCATCATCAGCATCACGATCGACTGCTGGGACAGCGCGCCGTACAGCCCGATCGCCAGCAGTGCCGCGGCCAGGACCAGCAGCGCCTCCAGACTCATCGGCCGACCCCGCCCGGGATCGGATCGCGGGAGGGCCGGTCGTTCAAATCGTCGCCGAGCCGGTCGTAACGGCCGCGGGCGGCGCCGAGCACGAGTGCGCCGACGATGGTGACGAGGATGACGGCGCTGACCGCCATCATGACGAGCATCTTGGTGCCCATGATCCCCTGCCCCAGTTGCCGGGTGATGTCGGGCGGGGGCGGCCCCTGCCGCTCGGGCCAGTCCACCAGCAGGGCGCCTCCGGCCAGCACGACGAAGGTGCCGACGGCGATCGTCATGGCCCGCGACTTGTCGTGCCACATCGACATGGGCATCAGCCCGGCCGGGTTCATCATGTACATGATCATGAACACGGCCATGACGGCCATCTCCATCACCATCATCACGACCACCACGACGCCCAGGTAGTCCAGGTCGAGCAGCAGCAGGACCGCACCGACGGCGACGAAGCTGAGCGCCAGCGCGAACGTCGCCCGGGCCATCGAGTCGACCCGGAACACGGCGTAACCGCTCAGCACGGCAGCGACGGCGAAGACGGCGAACAGCGCCGTGGTCATGCGGCGCGGCCCAGCGCGAGCAGGCTGGTGAGCAGCACCTGCGCCAGGGTGAGTGGCATCAGCAGCACCCAGCCGATCTCGGCGAAGCGCTCCGGGCGCAGCAACGGCAGCCGTCGCCGCACCACGACGAGCACCGCCAGGACCGCGACCGTCTTGAGCAGCTGCCAAGCCAGCGGTGGCAGCAGCGGGCCAGCGCCCCCGCCCAGGAACAGCGGCACGCAGAAGGCCGCTCCGGCGGCGAGCAACGCGTGCCGGCCGGCCAGGACGACGAGGCGGTCGACCCCGGACAGCTCGGCCAGCACGCCCCCGGCGACGTCGCGCCCGGCGGGCGCGGCGAACGGTCCCCAGAAGCTGAATGCGGCGACGCAGAGCAGGAAGACCCCGAAGGCGATAGGCATCTCGACCACGTTCCACCGGCCGGCCTGCGCGGCGACGACGGCGCGGACGTCCAGGCTCTGGGCGACCACTGCTGGCGGGATGAGGGCGAACATCAGCGGCAGCTCGTACGCCAGCGCCTGCGCGAGGTAGCGGTAGCCGGCGACGAGCGCCGTGGCGCTGGCCGCTCCCCAGCCGAGCAGCCAGACCAGCGCCCACAGCAGGACGTCCATCGCGTTGAACCACACGATGCCGATCGGCAGGTCGGCCACGACCCGGTCGCCGAGCGGCACCACCGCCATCATCAGCGCGGCGACCACCAGCAGGCCGCCGCCGCCGATCCGCCACAGCAGCGCATCCGGGGCGGTCGTGGTCCGGCGCCGCTGCACCAGCAGGCGGGCCACCTCCGGCAGCGGGGACACCGTGGACAGGCGGACCGGCCGGCCTGCGCTGCGGGCCAGCAGCATCCGGTCGCCGGTGGCCGACACGGTGGCCAGCAGCGCCAGCAGCAGTATCGCCACCGGCGCCAGCAGGAGTTCAGGCATCGATCGTGGCCTGCCGGAGCGTGGGGCCGAAGGCCGCGACCACAACGCTCGCCGAGCCGAGTTCCAGTCCGGTGAGCGCGGCCCCGAGCGCGTCTACCGCAGTGGGAGCGTCGTCCGGGCGGGGCTCGCCGCGGGCCACGGCGATCAGCAGGTCGAGGTGCTCGACCAGGCTGCGGCCGGCCGGTCCGGGCAGCTCGCGCAGGGACCAGCGCAGCACGCGGGCCGAGCCGAGCCGGCGCAGGATGTCTTCGGTGAGCGGGCCGGAACCGCCCTCGTCCCGGGCCCGACGGGCGCGGACCGCGCCGTCGTGCCACCCGGACGCGGCCAGCACCAGAGCCAAGGCGTCCAGCGCTTGCCCGGCGGGCTGGTCGGCCGGCTCCGGACCGGCGTCGAGCTGCCGGACGCCTACCGTCGTCAGGACGTCGCCGGACAGCACAACGTCGAGCTCCAGCCCCGCTGGCCAGCCGGGCAGCAGCGGCCCCCACCGCAGCGCCAGGCCCTCCAGGCGGAGCCCGTCGCGGTCCTCGACCCGGTCGGCCATGACCAGCCCGCCGGGCAGCGACATGTCCATCCCACCCATGTCCATCCCGCCCATGTCCATGCCCCCGTGGTCCATCCCGCCCATGTCCATGTCCCCGTGGTCCATGCCCCCCATGTCCATGTCCCCGTGGTCCACGTCCCCGTCGTCGCGTTGCTCCGCGGATGGCGCCGGGGCGGTACGGCTGGCCGCCTCCGCCCGTTGGGCCCCGAGGTCGGCGAGGCGGACCTGCGCGTCGGGAAGTACGGCCCCGACCCGGTCCGCCGCGAGCAACCGGACGCGCGTCCGCGGTCCGGGCATCGCCTCCCACGCGACTCCGGCCCGCTGCGACAGCTCCGGACCCGGCTCGCCGCACTCGAGCAGCACGTCGGCGTCGGCGGGCGACTGGGCCAGCGGCCAGCCCCGGTCGTCCAGCCACCGCTCCGCCGCCCAGCGCAGTGCTGCCTGGCCGGGAACCGGCACGAGCAGCACGTGCGGAGCGGCCGCCGCCGTACGCCGAAGTGCCGACCTCAGGCCCACCGGAACGCCCCTTCACGCCAGGCGTAGACGATCCCGGCAACCAGCAGGGCGAGGAAGACGAACATCTCCAGGACTGCCGTGGCCCCGACCTCGATCACGACGACCGCCCACGGGTACATGAACAGCATCTCGAGGTCGAAGGCCAGGAACACCAGGCTCATCGAGTACCACCGCGCGTGATAGCGGTGCAGCGCGTGCTCGCCCGCCACGACGCCGCCGCTGAACGGGGCAGCGACCAGCGGGTCGCGCGACACCGCCAGCACCAGCGACAGGACGTACAGGCCCGCGACCCCGGCGCAGGCGAGGACCAGCAGCGACAGGGCTCCGGCGTACTCCTCCACGGGCGCTCCGTACCCAGGTCCCGCCACTCTGCACGGCGGGAATGATCAGTTCTTGCGGGATGGCCACGGGGCGTCGGCGGGACGCAGGTCGGCCCAGTGGTGCGCGGCGGCCCGGTCCGCCGCAAGGATGCCGGCCACGCACATCGCATTCTCGATGTCGCCGGACAGCACCCGGCGTACCGCCTGCTCGAGCGGCACCCACTCGCTGGTGAGATCGGCCTCCTCGTGCTCCTGGACGTCGCGGTCCACCTCGCGGATGTCCCGGGCGAGGAAGACCCGGATCGCCTCGTCGGTCATCCCCGGGCTGGTCAGGGTGTCGACCAGGACGTGCCATGTCTCGGCGGCCAATCCCGCCTCCTCGGCGAGTTCCCGCCTCGCGGCGTCGAGGGACGGCTCGCCGGGGACGTCGAGCAGCCCGGCGGGCAGCTCCTGGAGCCGCCGGCGGATCGGATGGCGGTACTGCGTGACGAGCAGGACCCGGTTCTGCCGGTCGAGGGCGACGACGCCCACCGCACCCGGGTGGACGACGACATCGCGCTGCGAGTTGGTGTCGCCGGGCATGCTGACCAGGTCCTTGCGAACACTCAGGATGCGCCCCTGGTAGACCGTCTCCGACGTCTGCACCTGGTGGTCGTGCGGCTTCGCCATGACCGGGACGGTAGTGGGTGGTCGACGGCCGGGGCCTACCCTGATCGATTGGCGCCGCGGGAAGGCCTTCCCTGATCCATTGGCGCAATCGTGCCCGAAATGCGCTGGATCCTCGCCGAATGATCAGGGACGGCCGGTGCGGCCCGCCAGATGATCAGGGACGGCCGGTGCGGCCCGCCAGATGATCAGGGACGGCCGCATCACAGCGGCAGCATCCGCGCCTCGGCGTTCGCCACGGCAGCGGCAACGAAGGCCCGGAACAGCGGGTGCGCCCGAGTCGGCCGGGAGCGGAACTCCGGATGCGCCTGGGTGCCGACGAAGAAGGGGTGGACGTCCACCGGAAGTTCGGCGATCTCGATCAGCCGCCCGTCCGGCGACAGGCCGGAGAAGACGAGCCCAGCCGCCTCCAGCTGCGGGCGGTAGGCGTTGTTGACCTCGTAGCGGTGGCGGTGGCGCTCGGTGGCGGGCTCCGCGCCGTACGCCTGCTGCGCCTGCGAGCCGGCCAGCAGGGTGGTCGGCCACAGGCCCAGTCGCATGGTGCCGCCCATGTCGCGCTCCCCCGCGACGACGTCCTGCTGGTCGGCCATCGTGGCGATCACCGGGTCCGGACCGGCCGGATCGAACTCGGCGGAGCCGGCCTTGCCGATGCCGGCGAGCGACCGGGCGACCTCGATCACCATGCACTGCAGACCCAGACAGAGCCCTAGCGTCGGGATCTTCCGGGTCCGGGCGTGGGTGATGGCGCCGAGTTTGCCCTCGATGCCCCGGATTCCGAAGCCTCCGGGGATGAGGACCCCGTCCACGTCCTCGAGCGCGCGGGCCGCCCCGTCCGGTGTGTCGCAGTCGTCCGAACCGACCCAGCGCAGATGCACCCGCGCGTCGTTGGCGAACCCGCCGGCCCGCACCGCCTCGGTGACCGACAGGTAGGCGTCGGGCAGGTCGACGTACTTGCCGACCAGCGCGACGGTGACCTCCTTGGTGGGGTGGTGCACCCGTTGCAGCAGGCGGTCCCAGTCGCTCCAGTCGACGTCGCGGAACGACAGGCCCAGCCGGCGTACGACGTAGGCGTCCAGGCCCTCGGCGTGCAGCACCTTGGGGATGTCGTAGATGGAGTCGGCGTCCACGGCGCTCACCACCGCCTCCTGCTCGACGTCGCACATCGCCGCGATCTTGCGCTTGATGCCTTCGTTGATCGGCCGGTCGGACCGGCAGACGATCGCGTCCGGGGTGATGCCGATGGTGCGCAGCGCCTGCACCGAGTGCTGCGTGGGCTTGGTCTTGAGCTCGCCGCTCGGACCGATGTAGGGGATCAGGCTGACGTGCAGGAAGAAGCACCGGTCGCGGCCGACCGCCTGGCGGACCTGGCGGGCGGCTTCCAGGAAAGGCAGTGACTCGATGTCGCCAACGGTGCCGCCGACCTCGGTGATGACGACGTCGATGTCGGGGCCCCCGAGGCCGAGGATGCGCTCCTTGATCTCGTTGGTGATGTGCGGGATGACCTGCACGGTGTCGCCGAGGTATTCCCCGCGGCGCTCCTTGGCGATGACCGCGCTGTAGATCTGTCCGGTCGTCACGTTGGCGCTGCCGTGCAGGTCCTCGTCGAGGAACCGCTCGTAATGGCCGACGTCGAGGTCGGTCTCCGCGCCGTCGTCGGTGACGAATACCTCGCCGTGCTGGAACGGGTTCATCGTGCCGGGGTCGACGTTGAGGTAAGGGTCGAGCTTTTGCATCGTGACCCGCAGTCCGCGGGCCTTGAGCAGTCGGCCCAGGCTCGAGGCGGTGAGCCCCTTGCCGAGCGATGAGGCGACTCCGCCGGTGACGAACAAGTGGCAGGTCTGCACGGAGGTTCAGCCTACAGGCGCCGTGCCGCCGTCGGACTTCGGACGCGCCCGGGCGGCGACGGCGGCGGTGGCCGGGATAGCGACCGCGGCCGCCAGGGCGGGTACGGCGGCGCCGCTGTCGTTCAGGGCAAAGCCCAGCAGACCGGCGACGCCCAGCGCCTGGAGCCCGTGCCGCCACTCCGGCGCCTGCGCGAAGGCGGTACGCAACGCCGGGGGCGGACGCAGCACCAGGTAGACCGCCGCCGCGACGAGGACAGGGATCAGCGCGGTGGCGGGGTTCAGGAACAGCAGCCCGAACACCGCGTCGGCCTTGCGGCGCAGCACGTCCCCCGCCGTCCCGTCGACGACGTCCTGCACGAAGCGGCCCAGGTGGCTGCGGTCGGCCGCCGGCCGGGTCCAGTCAGCGAGGCCGAGGACCACGACGACGCCGATCCCGGCCGACAGCGCAACCCCGAGCCGCAGCAGCGACCCGCGGCGCCCGGTGCGCAGCAGGGTGAGCAGCACGAAGGCCGGGACCAGCGCCAGCACCCCCCCGACGTCGCTGCCCCACAGCGGCGCCCCGTCGACGAGCACCGTGAGGACGCCCACAGCGACGATCGCCGCGGCGCGGCGGGCCAGTGCCGCGGTCGCCAGCAGGACTGCGGCGGCGAGGACTCCGAAGGCCACGTTGCCGAGGCCGGCGAAGCGGCCGGCGACCAGCGGGGAGTAGCCCCCGACCGAGTCGATCTGCAAGTTGGCCCCGGTGACCAGGTCGACCAGCAGGACGGCGGCGACGAAGGCGCACACCAGCCCGGCGGGGAGGGCGATGGCCGGCGTCCGCCGGCCCGCGACCGAGGCCAGGCCGGCGACCGCGAACGAGAGCGGCAGGGTGATCGCCAGCAGCGCGAGCAGCGGGTGGTCGTACCGCCACCACGGCAGCAGGTTCGCCAGGTAGGAGGCGCCGAGCACCGCGGTGCTGCTCAGCGCGAGACCCTTGACGACCACTCGGTTGCGGCGCCAGACGGCCAGTCCGAACGTGATCAGCGTGCTGGCGTAGACGAGGGCGAAGAACGGCACCGTCACTGCGCGTTGGCCCTGCGCCCGGCGGTCGAGGTCGACCAACTCGGCGATCGTGGGCGCCGGACCAGAGACGCGCCAGGGCTGGCCGTCCATCGCCTCCGGGACTGCGACGCCGAGCACGTCCAGCACGGTCGGGGCGACGTCGATGAGTTGGACGTACGGCGGCCGTCGCGTGCTGGCCGAGGTGAGCGCGCCGCGGGGGAAGGACGGCCCGCTGGCGATGGCGACGTGCAGGTGCGCCGCCCGGCCACCGACACCCTCCGACACCCCGACCACGATCAGGTCGACGGCGGGGGGCCTGATCGCGACAGCCTCGGCCACCACCGCGTCCACCCGGCGCAGCGCTGCCGATCGGTCGCCTGGCCGGTCGGCTGCCGGGGCGGTGAGGCTGCCGGCGTCGACCACGACGACTGGCTGACTAGACGTGGTGGGCTGACCACCGGGCTGGGCCACGGGCCCGGCGGCGGGGCTCATGGCGAGCACGGCGCCCGGTCCGGAGACCTCCACCCGGCCCTGCAGCGCGGTGGCGAGCGCCCCGAGCCGGGCGCCGTCCCGCGACCGGGTGTTGCGGGCGGCGTCGGCCGGGTCGGCTGCCAGGGAGGGTCCGCAGGGCTCGCGGTGGGTGGCGTAGGCCTGGGCGCGCGCGCCGGCCCCCAGGGTCAGCCAGCCGTCAGCCGGGCAGGTGAGCCGCGGCAGCGCCTTGACCGACAGCGCACCGACGGCGCCGGTGGCCGCGAGTGCGTTGAGCGCCGGCGTGTCCGGACCGAGGTCGTCCCAGCGCAGCCCGCCGACCCCGACAACCAGCGCCCCGGCCAGTTCGGCGTCGGCGGCGGCGGCGGGGGTCGGCGCCAGGACCAGCAGTGCGAGCAACATCAGCACCAGGCGCCTCATCCGACCAGCTCCCGATACAGCGCGGCGACGGCCTCGACGGTGTCGTCCTCGGTCGGCCAGGTGGCCGCAACCGCGAGCCCGCGCGTGGCGACGGCTGCCGCGGCGGCCGGGTCGTCGAGAAGTCCCTGGACTGCGGCGGCCAACGCGACCGGGTCGCCCGGCGGCACCAGGACTGCCCCGTCCCGGACCAGACCGGGCACCCCTCCCACGGCCGTCGCTACCAGCGGCGTGCCCGACCGCAGTGCCTCCTGCGCCGTCAGCGAACGGGCCTCCCAGATCGAGGGCAGGACCACCACGTCGGCGGCGACGAGCAGGTCGGCGACGTCCTCGCGGCGGCCGAGCCAGCGGATCTGCGGAGCAGCCGCGCGCAGGGACGACTCCAGCGGCCCGGCGCCGGCCACCGCCACGACGACGTCGGCGCCGAGCAGCGCAAGAGCCGCCACCAACGTGTCGTAGCCCTTCTGCGGGTGCAGCCGCCCGACCGCCAGGACCAGCGGGTGGCCCAGTCCGGGATCGCGTCCCGTCCTGCGCAGCGGCGGTGCGGCCACCGGGCCGGGCCGGACGTCCCGACCGCCGGCCGCTCGCGCCCGCGCTTCCAGGTCGGCGCTCGCCCCGAGCACCACGTCGGCGCGCCGGGCCACGAAGCGCTCCAGGACCGCGCCGACCCGCCCGTCAGTCGGGTTGTGCCAGGTGCTCACGACCGGTCCGGCGGCGAGCCCGGCCAGCGCGGCGGCCCGCAGCCCGTGCGCGTGCACCACGTCGACCTCACCGGCCAGCCGCCGCAGCGTCGCCAGCGCCCGCAGGTCGCGGACCGGGTGCGGCCGGGAGCCGATCTCGACCGGGGCGTACGACGCGAACGCGAACACCCGACCCGTCGATGCCGGGCCGGCCACCGTCACCCGGAACCCCCGCGCGCTCAGCCCACCCGCCAGGGACTGAACGTGTCGGCCGACCCCGCCGGTGCTCGTCGCGAGCACCAGCAGGACCCGCATCGCCAACGCTTCCCGGTCAGGCACGCAGCAGCCCGCGCAGACCGGACGGATCGAACAGTCGCACCGCGGACACGAAGACCACCCCGGTCACCAGAACGGCGCCGGCGGCGGACAGCAGGTCCGCCCCGGGCCCCGGATCACCCAGCGGGACGAGGGAGCCGGCCGCGCCTGCCAGCAGCGCCGCGCCGAGCCCCACCGCGCCGGACCGCCCCGCCCCGGCCAGCGATAGGGGTCCGGCGGCGCGGCGCAGGGCGATCAGCAGCAGCCCCCCCGCCACACTCACGCCGATGGTGTTCCCCGCCCCGAGCAGCACGACCCGGTCGACCTCGGGCAGGGCAGTCACCAGCGCGAGGTCGACCAGGGCCACGGTCAACCATCCGACGACGGTCGCGGTGGCCGCTGTGCGGCCGGTGCCGCGGGCGTAGAGCGCGCGGGTCAGCAGGGCCAGCAGGCCGTACCCGACGAGGCCGGGGGCGAAGGCGACGGTGGCGGCCGCCAGCGCCTGCGAGCTCTCCGGTCCGGGTACCCCGCGGACGAGCAGGCGCGCGGTCGGCAGCGCGATGACCGCGAGAACCGCTGCGGCGCAGGCCATCGCCAGCAGTATCGAGCGGACGGAGCGACTGGCGACCTCGGCATAACCGGTCGGGTCGTGCGCGGCGGCGCGGGCCGTCAGCTCCGGGAAGGCGCTGGTCGCTACCGGTACCGCCAGCACCGCCCACGGCAACAGGAACAGGGCGGTGGCCACGCTGAAGACGAGGATCGACCCGGCAGTCCGCTCGCCGGCAGCCAGCCGCAGCGCGACGACCAGCGCGACTTGCTGCGCGGCCAGCCCGGCGACTCCAGCCAGTGCCAGCCGGCGTACGCGAACCGCGACTCCGGGCGGGAAGCCGAAGGTCGGCCGTAGCCGCAACCCGCAACGGCGCAACGGGACGAGCAACCCGAGGCTGAGCACCGCGACGCCGAGCGTGGTCCCGACCGACAGCACCAGCTCCGAGCCGCGGGAGAGGTCCTCGACCTCGACGACGGCGCCGCGGGCGGCGTACAGCAGGTAGGCGGTGATCACCACGAGGCTGGACAGCAGCGGGGCGAGGGCCGGACCGAGGAAGCGGCGATGGGCCTGCAGCACCCCGGCGACCACGATGCCGACCCCGTACAGCACCACCTGCGGCATGAACACGACCAGCATGCGACTGCCCACCTCGACCGCCCCGGTGCAGGTGGGGTCGCTGCCGAGCAGCAGTCGCATGAGCAGCGGCGCGGTCAGAGCGCCCAGCACCGCGACCGGGACGAGCGCGGCCACGGTCCAGCTCAGCAGGGCGCTGGCCGTGCGGGAGACCTCCGCGGTGTTGCCCTGCCCGATCGCGCCGGCCAGGACCGGGACCACGAGGGAGGCCAGCGCACCGCCCGCGACGATCTCGAAGACCACGTTCGGGACGTAGTTGGCGGCGGAGTAGACGTCGCCGACGCACGAGGTGCCAAGGGTCCGGGACAGCACCGCCACCCGGCCGAAGCCGGTGACGCGGGCAGCGAGGGTGACCAGGGCGATCCCCCCCGCCGCTCCCAGCACGATGCGGGAGGCCCTCACGGCGCTCGACCGACCGCGTCCACCCACCGCAGCGGGGGGACCGCCTCGATGACCGTGGTGTACGACACGACCTCGCTCGCCGCCGTTGCGGCCACCAGGACCGCCAGGGCGGCGCGGCCGCGGCTCGGGTGCCGGTGGACCAGGGCCAGGCCGAGGACGGCACCGAGCGCGTTGGCGCCGGCATCGCCGAGCATCGTCTGCTCGCCGAGGTCCGCAGGCAGCAGGGCGGCGGCCGCAGCGGCCGGACCCGGCTGGGCCAGGATCAGGGCGGCCACGGCGCCTGTCTTGAGTGCCCGGCCGGGGCGCACATCGAGCAGGTTGAGCAGGTTCGCCGAGGCCGCGACGACCAACCCGTCGACCACCGCGTCGACCAGCACGTCCCGGCAGCGGCCACCCGTCAACGCCGCGGCGACGAGCCCGGCGCCGCCGATCCCGATGATCTTGACCGCCCCGCTGGTGATCTCGCCGTGCCGCAGGGCGCCGACGTGTCCCCGGAAGCCGCGGACGGACCTGCCCCGGACACTGTCGTCGTAGGCGCCCACCACCGCGGACCCCAGACTCGCCACGGCGGCGGCCCGCAGCGGCAGATCGGCGCTGAGGGCCACCGCCACCGCCAGTGCGGGTCCGGAGCGCAGGCTGACGGGGCGACCCCGGAAGTTGCTGCGCTCCCACCGGGCCGCGCCGCCGGGCGGGCACGTCGCCAGCGCCCGCGAGCCCGTCCAGGCCAGTGCGGCGCCGAGGGCGGCCGAGACTGCCCGAGGACGGCCCCGGCTCACGACATGCGCGGGCCGGGCAGCGGGCGGGGCAGCGGGCCGGATGCGCGCGGTCCCGCGCCGTACTGTCCGGCGGCTCCCCGGGTCTGCTCCGCCAACGCCAGCACCAGCGCGACCAACCCGACCCCTCGATCGGCGTTGTCCACACCGGAGACCTTGGCGGCCAGACTCGAGTCCGAGCGCAGCGCGCTCACGAGACCTCCGTCGGCGGCTGAGGTGCCCGGTCCGGCCACGACCACGCCGCGGCTGCGGCTGTCCAGAGCGGTGGCGAGCGCCAGGATCGCCTCCTGGGCGGTCTGTCGTTCCTCGTCGGAGTTCCCGACCGGCGCCGGACCGCCGAGTACGACCGCGACGCTCGCCTGTTGCAGACTGCCCCCGTCGCTGTCGAACTGCACCAGGTCGGCCTCCTCGAAGGCCGAGAGCACCGCCTGCGCCGCGGCGGCGTCGACGGCATTGCCGCGGGCCGGGCGGCTCAGCGCGGCGGCCAGTTCGGCGGTCGCCCGGACCACCGGCTCACCGCCCGGAAGGTCCACACCGGCCGGGATGACCTCGGCAACCAGGTCGTCGACGAGCTGCGACTGCGCCGGGTCCGACAGCGCCGGGAGCAGCCGCAACTGCCCGGTCACCTGCGCTCCGGCCTGTCCCAGCAGGACCGTCGCCCGGTCGGCGAGCTCGGCGGGCGTGTCCGGCATGGTGACCAGCAGCACCCGCTGGTCGGTCAGCCGTTCGGCGACCAGCCCGGGGCCGAGTTCCGCGGCGAACTCGTCCGCCGCCTGCACCTCGCCCCGCAGCTCGCCGACGTCGCCCTCCAGGATGCGCTTGTCCGCGCTGAGCCGTTTGATGTTGTCGCGCAGGTCGTCCAGTACCGGCCCCTTCAGCGCGGCCGTACCGAGCACGATTCCGACGGCCAGGGCGAGGAACACCGCGATGATCGACACGAGGTGGTAGCGGAAGTCAACCAAGGCAGCAACCGGCGTACGGCGGGGTGGCAAACATTCTCAGGACGGTAGCCGTGGCGGCGGTCAAGGTCGTGGCGGACGCGCGGGCAGCGGGCGCTCAGAACAGGTCGCGGAACCAGAACCAGAAGCTCGCCCAGGCGTCGCCCAGCAGATCACCGTAGGCCTGGGCGGCCGAGGAGGCGTAGATCGCCGCGGACATGGTGACCAGCGTGGCGAGCACCAGGGCGACCAACGACCAACTGGAGATTCGGCTGCGGTAGAGCCGGCTCACCCCTTTGGCGTCGACCAGCTTGCCGCCGACGCGCAGGCGGGTGAGAAACGTCGAGGCCATGCCCTGCCGGCCCTTGTCGAGGAACTCGACCAGTGTGGCGTGGGTGCCGACGGCGACGATGAGTTCGGCACCGGCCTCGTCGGCCAGCAGCATCGCCACGTCCTCGCTGGTGCCGGCGGCCGGGAAGGTGATCGCGTGGACGCCGAGGTCCTGGACGCGTTGCAGGCCGGGCGCCGTGCCGTCGGCGTAGGCGTGCACCACCACCTCAGCACCGCAGCGCAGCACCTCGTCGCTGACGGAGTCCATGTCACCGACGATCAGATCGGGCCGGTAGCCGGCCTCGACCAGCGCATCGGCCCCGCCGTCCACCCCGAGCAGGACGGGGCGGTACTCGCGAATGTAGGGCCGCAGCACCCGCAGGTCCTCGCGGTAGTCGTAGCCGCGGACAACGATCAGCGCGTGCCGACCCTCGAGCTTGGTGCGGATCTCCGGGACCCCGACGCCGTCGAGCAGTAGGTCCCGTTCCTTGAGCAGGTATTCCATGGTGTTGGCGGCGAAGGCCTCGAGCTGGGTGGCCAGCCCGGCGCGGGCCTCGGCCATCGACGCGCTGATGCTCTCCTCGTCCTGCTGGGTGCCGACCGCGATCGCTCGCTCCCCGGAGTACAGCGTGTCGCCGTCGAGGCGGACCGTCTCCCCGTCGGTGACCTCGCCGAACACCGTGTCCCCGACCGCGTCGAGCAGGGGGATCCCGGCGGCCAGCAGGATCTCCGGACCGAGGTTGGGGTAGCGGCCGCTCGTGCTCGGCGCGGCGTTCACGACGGCGGCCACCTTGGCTGTCACCAGGGCGTCCGCGCTGACCCGGTCGATGTCGACATGGTCGATGACCGCGATGTCGCCCGGATGCAGACGTCCCGTGAGCCGCTTGGTCCGGCGGTCCAGGCGGGCAGTTCCAAGGATGCCGGGCAAGGGCTCGGCGCCCCTTCTCCGCCGCAGTCTCATCGATCCGAGTCTGCCAGATCGCGGGGTGCATGGCGGGCAGGTGATGCGGCGCGTTCCGCCGGCTCAGTGCCCTGCGGCCCGGTCTGCGGCCGCGACGGCGAGCAGTTCCTCGGCGTGACCTCGGGCCAACCCGGTGTCCACGCCGGCGAGCATGCGCGAGAGCTCGGCGACCCGTTCGGCACCGTCCACGGCCAGGACGCCGCTGCGGGTGACGGAGCCGTCGTCGGCCTTGACCACCAGCAGGTGCCGGTCGGCGAAGGCCGCCACCTGGGGCAGGTGGGTCACGACCACCACCTGGTGGGACCGGCCCAGCCGAGCCAGCCGGCGACCCACTTCGACCGCGGCCCGGCCCCCGACTCCGGCGTCGACCTCGTCGAAGACCATCAGCGGCACCGGGTCGGATTCGGCGAGGACCACCTCGACGGCCAGCATGATCCGGGACAGCTCCCCGCCCGATGCGCCCTTCTGGACAGCCCGCGCCGTCGCTCCCGGATGCGGCACCAGCAACAGCTCCACGTCGTCGACGCCGTCCCCAGTAGCCCGCAGCAGCCGGCCGTCGACGGGCAGCCCGTCGGAGCACTCGGACTGTGCGACCACCGCTGTGAAGGCCGCGTGCGGCATGGCCAGCTCGGTCAGCTCGGCGGTGACAGCTGCTCCGAACCGCTGCGCCGCTGCGGACCGACCAGCGGACAGGTCCGCCGCAAGCGCGCCGAGCTCGGTCTCCAGGGCGATGTCTTGCTCGTCCAGGGCCGCAATCTGGTCGTCTGCGCCGTCGAGTTCGAGCAGCCGGTCGGAGGCTGTCCGCGCCCAGGCGAGCACCCCGTCGGCGTCCGGCGTGCCGTAGCGGCGCATCAGCGCGGTGAGCCCCGCGAGCCGTTCCTGGGCTGCGGCCAGCCGCTGCGGATCGGCGTCGATCGAGGCCAGGTAGGTAGCCAACTCACCGGCGACGTCGCTCATCAGGTGACCGACCTCGGCCAGCCGAGCGGCCAGGTCCCGCAGTTCGGGGTCGGAATCGGCGACCGATTCGAGCGCCCGCCGGGCGGCAACCACCAGCTCCAGCGCGTCGGTAGCGTCCGGGGCGAGTTCATCGCCGGTGAGCGCCTGCTGTGCCCGGGCGGAGGCCGCGCGTAGGTCGTCGGCGTTGGCCAGCCGGTCGATCTCCGTCGTCAGCCGGACGTCCTCCCCCGACATCGGTCCGACCGCCTCGACCTCGGCCAGGCCCAGGCCCAGCAGTTCGGCTTCGCGGCGGCGCTCCGCCGCGGCGGACCGGAGCTCATCAAGGGTTGACCGGATGTCGGTACGGCGCGTCCAGCCGGCGGCGAAGCGGTCGCGCAGCGCCAGCACCTCGGGGCCGGCGTAGCGGTCCAGCGCTGCCCGCTGTTGACCCGGCTGGAGCAGGCGCTGCTGATCGCTCTGACCGTGCACCACCAGCACGTGCTCGGCGAGTTCGGCGAGCACACCCACGGGCACGCTGCGCCCGCCCAGGTGAGCCCGTGACCGGCCGTCCGCCCCGACGCTGCGGCTGAGCAGCAGCGTCCCGTCGTCCAGTTCCGCGCCGGCATCGGACGCCCGGTCGAGCGCGGCGTGCCCTGCGGGCAGGGCGAGGCGCCCTTCGACCAGGGCCCGGGTGGCCCCAGGACGGACCCGACCGGCGTCGGAGCGCCCGCCGAACAGCAAGGTCAGCCCCTGTACCACCATCGTCTTGCCCGCTCCGGTCTCCCCGGTGACGACGGTCAGTCCGGGCCCCAGCGGGAGCACCGCGTCGTCGATGACGCCGAGCCCACGGATGCGCATCTCCTCGAGCACGCCACGAGCCTAGGTGGCCCCGTCAGTCCCTCACGCCGCGCCAGCCCTCCACGGGCAGGCTGAACTTGCGGACCAGGGTGTCGGTGAACGGCCGGTCCTGCGTCCGCGCCAGCAGCACCGGGTCCGCCCCGTGCCGGAGCTCGACCCGCGCGCCGTGGGGCAGCGGATGCGTACGCCGTCCGTCGCAGGCCAGCATCCCGGTGGTTCCGCTGGCCAGCACCTCGACGGCCACCACCGAGGACGGAGCGACGACCAACGGACGGGCGAACAGGGCATGGGCGCTGATCGGTACGACCAGCAGGGCCTCGACGGACGGCCACACGACGGGGCCGCCGGCGGAGAAGGCATAGGCCGTGGAACCGGTCGGCGTGGCCACCACGACCCCGTCCCCGCCCCACCGGGACAGCGGACGGCCGTCGATCTCGACGACCAGCTCGAGCATCCGCTCTCGGGCCGCCTTCTCGACACTGCACTCGTTGAGCGCCCAGCCGGTGTAGACGGTCGAGGAGTCCACGGCGACCCGCACGTCGAGGGTGAGGCGTTCCTCGATGGTGTAGTCCCGGCTCAGCACTCGGTCGAGGGTGATGTCCAGGTCTTCTGACTCGACCTCGGCGAGGAAGCCGACGCGGCCCAGGTTGACGCCCAGCAGAGGAACCGATGCCGCCCGGGCGAGTTCGGCAGCCCGAAGAATGGTCCCGTCCCCGCCCAGCACGAGCACGAGTTCGGCGTCGCGGGCCGCCCCGGGCCCCTCGTTGTGCAGCGAGGCCGCCGTCAGGCCGACGTCCTGCGCTTCGGGGGCCAGCACCCGCACCTCCACCCCGGCTGCCTGGAGTCGGGAGGCAGCATGCCGGGCCGCGTCGAGGATCGCCGCCCGGCCGGTGTGCGCCAGCAGCAGGACCGAACGGTTCGTCACACCGACAGCCTGTCACCGTCCCGGTGTGGACGCGGGGACGGCGGGGACTGGCGGCGCCCGGTTCGACCGGCTTCACTGGGGCCCGGTCGACACCGCGCTGGCGAGCAGCTCCTCGTCCAGCGGCGCAGCGCCGGCGCGGAGCCAGAGGAAGTACTCCACGTTGCCGCTCGGACCGGGCAACGGGCTCGCGGTGATCCCGCGGACGCCGCGTCCGAGCCGCGCCGCATGCCGTGCCACTGTTCGGACCGTGTCGGCCCGCAGCCCCGGGTCGCGCACGACCCCGCCCCGAGGGAGCCGACTGCGCCCCACCTCGAACTGCGGCTTGACCATCAGCAGCAGGTCCGCTTCCGGCGCAGCGCAGCGCACGAGTGCGGGCAGCACGACCGCGAGCGGGATGAACGACAGGTCAGCCACCACGAGGCCAACCGGGACCCCGACCTGCTCCGGAGTCAGCGCTCGGACGTTCGTGCGGTCCAGCACGGTCACCCGCTCGTCGGTCTGCAGCGACCAGGCCAGCTGTCCGTACCCGACGTCGACGGCGAGCACGTGGCGGGCGCCGCGCCGGAGCAGGACATCGGTGAACCCGCCGGTCGAGGCGCCGGCGTCCAGCGCCCGCTGGCCGCAAGGGTCGTAACCGAAGGCGTCCAGGGCTCCGGCCAGCTTGTGGCCTCCGCGAGAGGCGTACGAGGGGCCCGCCGGGAGCTGGACCTGGAGCGCGGTGGTCGCCTCGACGGCGGTCGCGCCCTTCATGGCCACCTGTCCGGCGACGGTCACCAGGCCCGAGGTGACGAGCTCGGCAGCGTGCTCCCGGCTGCGCGCCAGGCCGCGGCGCACCAGCTCGGCGTCCAGTCGGGCCCGGCGGGCCAGCTCACGCCTCGTCGAGGGTGGCGAGGGCGTCCTGGAGCAGGCGGTGGACGGTGTCGAACACCTCGACGTGCGCGGGTACCGGCCGGCCGTCGAGTTCGGCGAGCAGTGCACCGGTTCGGGCCAACTGCGCCGGCAGAGTCGGCAGGGCCGGCGCCGCGGATTCGGTCACCGGCCCGTGCCCGGGGCTTCCGTCTGCCCGGTCTCTTTGGCGGATGCCTTCTTAGCGGGCGCCTTCTTAGCGGGCGCCTTCTTAGCCGCCGCCTTTTTGGCGGGCGCCGCACCGTCGGCGCGCGCTTCCCGAAGCTCGCGGAGTTCGGCCTCGAGGGTGTGCACCCGCTTGGTCAGCTGGACGACCTCGTCGGCCGGCGCCAATCCCACTCTCGCCAGCGCCCGGTCCACCTCGAACACCACCAGCGACACGATCGCCTCGCGGTTCTGCTTGCTCTGGGCCAACAGGTCCTCGGCCAGCGCCCCTACCTGCTCGGCGGTGGCCTCACCCTGGCTCGCCAGCGCCTTTGCCGCGGCTACGGCCCGCTGTCGGGTCAGGTCCGTCACACCGCTGGCCAGCGCCAGGTAGCCCTTCAGGGCGTCACGCATGGTCGAACTCAGTCTTCGATTGCACGGGGGCACGCTACCGCGCCGGTGATCCGGAACGGCAGTAGCGTCCTCGGGGTGACGACGCAGGCCGAGTGCGAGCAGGCCCTGCGCGCTTTCGTGGAGCGGTATGCGGCCCTGGATGCCGAGACGCGCAGCCGGAATGCCCTGGCCCGAACGCTCGCCTGCCGCGTACCCGACCTCGATGTCGTCTTCCTGGCCAGGATCGACGGCGACACCATCCGCGACCTGCGCTGCCTTCCCGGGACGGACGACGACGGCGCTCAGGTGCGCCTTGCGGCGTCCAGCGACGACCTGGTGGATCTCCTGCACGGTCGCCTGTCGCCGGCTGTCGCCTGGGCGACGGGAAAGCTGAAGATCGAGGCCAGCGTGCTGGACCTGCTCAGGCTGCGGGCGCTGCTCTGACCTGAGCTGGCTCAGCCCGACAGTGGCTTGTCGGCGTCCGCACAGGCCCACGCCAGGGCCGCCTGGACGCGGATCGCATCGTCGGCGTCCTCACTCCCGCCGTCCGCGGGCGACGCTACGCGAATGACTCCGTCGACGTAGCTCGCCGTGACTGTGCCGCACCGGGCCTTGTCGCCCTCCACGATCACCGCTGGGTGAGTCTGGAGGAGTCCGCGCAGGTCGCTGGAGACGAAGGTGGGTCGGCTGCCCGCCGGGGCGCGCATCAGTTCGGGCAGGTCCACCACACCGGTGAGGACCAACAGGCTGTCCGCTCCCCCCCGCACCGCGCCCAGGACGTCGGTGTCCAGCCGGTCGCCGATGACCAGGGGATGCTGGGCACCCACCCGTTGCACGGACTGAAGGTGCAGCGTCGGGTCGGGTTTGCCGGCCACGAGCGGTTCCAGTCCGGTGACCAGCCGGAGCGCCGCCACGAAGGCGCCGTTACCCGGGAGCGGCCCGCGCGAACTGGGCAGGGTCGCATCGGCGTTGCCGGCCACCCACAACGCCCCGGCCCGCAGCGCCACGGTGGCCTCGGCCAGATCGGCCTGACAGGTTTCGGACGACAGCCCCTGCACGACGGCGGCCACCGGCTCCGAGCCGGCCTCCGCCATCGTGCGCACCGGACGCAGCCCGGCCTCGGCCACCTCCTCCGACAGGGCCGAGGTGCCGAGGACCAGGACCACCGAGCCCGGTGGCACCCGCGCCACGACGGTCCGCACCGCGGCCTGGGCGCTGGTAACAATCTCGTCGGCGGTGGCCGGGATGTCGACCGCCGCGAGCCGCTCGGCCACCGTCGATGGTCGGCGTGAGGCGTTGTTGGTGACGAACGCGACGCGCATCTTGGCAGCGCGGGCGGCGCGCACCGTGTCGGCGGCATGCGGGATCGAGTCGTCCCCGAGGTAGAGGACGCCGTCGAGGTCGAACAGGGCCGCGTCGTAGGTCTCGACCAGCGGGGTATCCGAGCTGCCCAGATGCAGCCCGCGGGCCGCGCTCAGCGCTGTGCGGCGGTCAGCGCGGCGCGGGCGCCCCGCAAGGCCGTCGAGTAATAGGCGATGTCCGGGCGCATGGCGGCCGCGAGGGCCAGGTGCTCAACAGCGCTGACCAGGTCACCGGCCTTGGTCGCGGCAAGGCCGAGCCCGAACTGGGCGTAGTCGTCCGCCGGGTTGACCGTGATGATCCACGTGAAGTTCTCCCGCGCCTCGTCGTACATCCCGACGTCGAACTGGGCCCGGGCCAGCGCCTCGCGCACCTGCCGGGACTCCGGCTCCGCCGAGGCGCAGTGCTGGAGCAGCTGAACGGCGGCGTTGGTGTCACCGCTGTCGAGCAGGTCCACGCCGCGGATGAACCAGTCGTACATCTCTCCGGAGGGCACCACGTCCGGTGGCGGCGGGGGCAGATCCGAGAACGGCCGCGGCCGCTCCTCATCCGGCGCGCGCGGGTCGTACCGGGGGTCGTACCGACTCTCAGACACGCTGGTCCCTCCTCGTCGTCCGGTCCCAAGAGGGCGAACCGGCACCTCTAGTGTCGCCGCATGACTGCCGACACCGGCCCAAGCTCGCCGCTCGCCTCCGTCCCGCGTCCTCGTGGACTCGTTCTGCTCCCGTTCCGTGCCCTGCGCTTCGATCCGGCCGTGGCCGGCGACCTGTCGGTGCTGACCTGCCCGCCGTACGACGTCGTCGACAACGACGCGGTGACCGAGCTGGAATCGAGCAGCGAGCACAACGTCGTCCGTCTCATCCTTCCACGTGACGGCGCGGTCGCCGGACAGGGCAGGTACGCCGGCGCCGCTGCCGTGCTGGAGGCCTGGCGTCGGGCGGGCGTTCTCGCACCGGATCCGGAGCCGGCGCTGTACGTCTACGAGCAGGCAGAGCCGGGAGGGCACGTGCAACGCGGGCTGCTCGGCGCGCTGTGCCTGAGCCCAGCCGAGGACGGCATCGTGCTGCCGCACGAGAACACCATGGCGGGACCGGTCGACGACCGGCTGGCCTTGTACACGGCGGTCGGCGCCGATCTCGAACCGATCTTCCTGGTGTACGAAGGGGGCGGCGCCGCCAGCCGGGCGGTCGCCTCGGTGGGCGACTCGGCGGACGCGCAGACGCACCCGCCGCTGGTCGACACGCCGCTGGTCGACACGCCGCTGGTGGACACGCCGCTGGTGGACACCGTGCTGGCGGACGGGTTGCGACACCGGCTCTGGGCACTGACCGAGCCGGGACTGCTCGCCGCGATCGCTGCTGACCTGGCGCCCAGATCGGCTCTGATCGCCGACGGCCACCACCGGTATGCCACCTATCTGCGCCGCCAGGCGCTGCGGCACGGTGCCGGCGACGGGGCGGGTCCGTGGGACCGGGGGCTGTGCCTGCTGGTGGATGCCACGAGCTTCGGACCCCAGGTGCACCCGATCCACCGGGTGATTCCCGGCCTTGACGCCGAAGAGCTGGCCCGCCGGGTCGGCTCCGGCATGGCGGTAGCCCAGCTCGAGACCTCGGTGGCGGACGGCCTGGTGGCCCTGGCCGAGGCCGGCCGGGACGGCCCGGCTTTCCTGCTCGCCTCCGGGGACGGCACAATCCTCAACCTGTTGACCCGTCCGGACGCGGCCCAGCTCGAACGGGCGGTCCCACCCGGACGCTCGGCCGCGTGGTCCCGGCTCGACGTCAACGTCCTGCACGCCTACGTGGTCGCCGAGTTGTGGGCGATCCCCGACGATGTCGAGCACGTGGGCTACGAGCACGACATCCCCGCCGCCCTGGCGGCAGCGGCGCGGACCGACGGCACCGCCGTCCTGCTGAACCCGACCCCGGTCGAGGCGGTGGCGGCGGTATCTGGTGCCGGGGAGCGGATGCCCCGCAAGTCGACGCTGTTCACGCCCAAGCCGCGCAGCGGGATCGTGATCCGAGACTTCCGGGACGCAGAGCCCGGTGTCGGATCAGGCAGTGCGGATCAGGCAGTCCTGGATCGGATCGGGCAGTCCGGGTCAGGTTGAGCGGCGCAGCCGGCGTACGCTGGAGACCTCGAGTTCGCACCGGCTGACCGCTCCGGCTCCGGCTCGCCAGAACCGGCGGCGCAGCGCACCCTGGACGTCGATGACATCGCCGTCGGTCAGTGCGCGGGCCGAACGGCGCACGGCGCCGGTCCAGGCCACGCAGTCGAACGTGTCGACGGTCGCCGGGCGGAGCGGACCGGTCTGCGTCCTTCGAGTACGCCGCGGGGCCGGTCGGTCCACCACCACGCGCCACACCACGATGGCGTCACCACTGGGCAGTTCGCGTTCCTGTGGTGCACCGGACACCCGGCCCACCAGGAACACCTCGTTGCGGCCGGGCGGGGCTGTGGGGGCCGTGGGAGCGGCGTCAGCGGTTGTCATCGAATCGTCCCTCACTGTCCGGCGGGCCCGGTCGCCCGTACGAGGCGACGATGCCTCACCGAAGCTGGCGGGTGTCCCCGATACCGGCAACCTGTGGATGACGACGGAGCCGCCGCCCAGCGGCCGGGCCGGCCTCATGACCGGGCCGGCGGCGTCGACGGTCGGAAGTACTTCTGGCGGAGGTAGGCCCCAAGCTCCTCGTCCGGCGGTGTCTCGCCCGGCTCCGGGCTGTGCGGGTCCTTGCTGTCCGGCCCGGGGCTGTCCGGCCCGGGGCTGTCCGGCTCGGACGCGTCGAACACCACACCGTCGAGCTCGAGCACTCGATCGGCGGCGTCGGTGGCCTCCTGGACATCGACCTGTGCCACCCGCGAGAACCACTCGCGGGCCTCGGGACGTCCGGCACCCAGGAGCACGTCGGCGTAGGCGTACCACAGCCGAACAGCCCATGGCCGCGCGTCCGTGGTCCGCCTGGCCGGATCCTGCAGCGTGAGGACGGCCGCGTCGTGTTGACCGAGGTCGGCGCGCGCGCCGGCGAGCACGATGACCAGTTCGATCCGTTCGTCTTGCGGCAGTCCGCGCACGTCCGGGTCGTCGGCGTAGGCCAGGGCGCGCTCCGGGCGGCCCAGCGCCCGCTCGCAGTCCGCCAGCACCGCCAGGTGCTCCGGACGGCCGGTGATCCTACGGGCAGCCCGCAGTTCGGCGAGCGCCTCGGTCCACCGAGCAGCGGCGTATGCGGCGAGCCCGCACGCCTCGCGCACCACACCGACCCGTCCAGCCAGGGCCCGCGCGGCCCGGGCGTGCCGCAGGGCCTGCTCCGGGTTTTCCTCCAGCAGCTGCCCGGCGACCACCAGGTGCTGGGCGACGAGCTCGGCGGTCTGCTTTGGCAGCGAACGCAGTTCACGGCGGGCATCGGCGGGCAGCTGTGATCCGTCTACGTCGTCGGGCAGCGCGACCCGCGCGGCTCTGCGCCGTTCCTCGCGACGGGGGTCGTACTCGCGTCGCTCGATCTCCGCTCGCCGGTCATCGGAGCGCCCACCCAGCGAGGCGGGCGGCTTGGTCGCGCCGGGCGGCGCGGAGCGCGTCGCGCCGGGCGGCGCGGAGCGCGCGGCGGCACCACCGTCCGACGTGGCGCTCGCCGGTGCTCGGACCGAGCGGGCGGGCGGGTCCCATCGCGGGCGGTTCCCGAACTGTCGTGCTTGTCGCGCCCCCCGGTCCTGGCCGTGCCCCGCCGGGACATCACCCCGGACAGCCTGGTCCCCCCGCCCGCGCCCGGACGGTGTCTGGCCGGACGGTGTCTGGCCGGACGGGGCGCGATCCTTGCGGGGCCTGCCGGCCGCTGACCGGCGCGTGTCCTTGCCGTCCTCGCGCCCGGAGATCGGGCCGTCCTCGCGCTTGGGCATCTGCAGCTCCGCTCTGGCCCGCGACGGGGCCCGCACCATGCGACGAGAAATGCGACGAGGGCCATGCACAATGTGCATGACCCTCGTCAAAGTATGTCCGGCGACGTCCTACTCTCCCACACAGTCTCCCGTGCAGTACCATCGGCGCTGAAAGGCTTAGCTTCCGGGTTCGGAATGGAGCCGGGCGTTTCCCTTTCGCCATGGTCGCCGTAACTCTATGGAGATGTCGGTGGTGCACGACCTGATCGGGAGCAGGATTGCTCTCCCGATGGTCGTCGGCTCCCGACCGTATCTCGGGAACCGCACAGTGGACGCGTTGTCTTCCAGCACGCTGGAAGAGCAGCAGTTTGTGGTCAAGCCCTCGGCCTATTAGTACCGGTCAGCTGCACCTCTTGCGAGGCTTCCACTTCCGGCCTATCAACCCGATGGTCTAGTCGGGGGCCTTACCAGGTTGACCCTGTGAGAGACCTCATCTTGAAGCGAGCTTCCCGCTTAGATGCTTTCAGCGGTTATCCCTGCCGAACGTAGCTAAACAGCAGTGCCGTTGGCACGACAACTGTCACACCAGAGGTTCGTCCGTCCCGGTCCTCTCGTACTAGGGACAGCTCTTCTCAAGTCTCTTGCGCGCGCAGAGGATAGGGACCGAACTGTCTCACGACGTTCTAAACCCAGCTCGCGTGCCACTTTAATGGGCGAACAGCCCAACCCTTGGGACCTACTCC
>JBBSUR010000006.1:0-27362 GCA_038234255.1 Mycobacteriales bacterium
CTCCTCGGCCAGGCTCATGGTGACACCTTGCCCGCGTCGGCGTCACCCTCGTGTCTCGCTCGGACCAGGTGTGGACGACGCGGCCAGGTCCGCGCGTCAGCCTCTCGACGGTGTCGGCAGGTCGAGCACGGTGAGCAGCTCATCGCCGTAGTGGTTGATGGCCTTGAGCGCCCGCTTGAGCCGTTCGTACGGGATGGCGCCGAGGAAGTAGGCGTGCCGGACGAAGCAGGACTTCTCGTCGTAGTCGATGTCGATCATCCACATGGCGATCTCTCCTGGGTGCCGGCACGCACCTCGCCGGTGACCGGGTTGTAGACGTCGAAGCCGTGGATCGTGACGACCCAGCCGGCGTCGGTCCACTGCGGTTCGGAGATGTCGGGTTCGCCGAAGATGGTGAACAGGCCGACGTCGACGAAGTCCTACGCGGCGCCGGTCGGGATGTTGACCCGCTTGTCGCCGTGGGGAATCGCCTCCACCGGCGTGGTTCCGGTCGGCTTCGTGTCGGCCACGTCAGCCTCGCTGCTCGTAGGTACGGGCCACGTCCGGGTACCCGGCCGCGAGAACCGCAGCTAACTGCGTGCGCAGGGCGGGTAGATCGTGGCGAGCGAGGTGCCATACCGTCGGCCACTCCACCGCGAAGTACTCGTGAACGGCGACGTTGCGGAAGTCGACCACTCGGCGCCACGGCACGCCGGGATGCCGGGATGCCGCCCCTTGACCCCCGGCTCGATGCCTCGTGCCGCTTCTCCGACCGACCACGGTCAGCAGTTGAAGTATCGCTCGACGAAGCTTCTCATCATCAGCCCATACATCCACCGAGACATCGGTCAGCCAGGAGCCGATGCGGTCCGCCGCCTCCACCATCTCCAGGAGGTACTGGTCGTCACGCGGCATAGACGGCCCTGGCATCGGCGAGCACGCGGTCCTTGATGACCCAGTGGAGGTTGTCCTTCGGAACGAGATCGACCTTTCGTCCGAGAAGTTCCTCCAGCTCTTCCTGCATCCCGAAGAACGCCATGCCCAGGACGCTGTCGGCTCCACGTACGTACAAAAAGTCCACATCGCTGTCGGGTCGGTCATCGCCGCGGGCCACGGAACCGAAGACAGAAAGCTCGGCAATTCCGTACTTCTGACAGAGCGCAGCCAGCTGCGGCCTCAGGTCCTCGAAGTCGATGCTCACACCACCACCCTCACAGAAGCACCTGGTCGGTGATGCCGTCGTCGTCGAACCGGAAGTGCCGGGGGCGGCTCGTCGTAGGGACCGTTGATCACCGGGTTGGTGATGGTGGTGCCCACGGCATCAGCCTATGGGCCGCCGAGGGCGATGTCGGACTTCTCGGGCAGAAGGTGACCCGCCTCCGGGCAGCAGACCCGGTCGGCGCATGCGAGCGAGCGCCAACGCACGGCCCGGACGACGAGGATGTCGAGCACGAGCAGACGCTGTTCCAGCGCGGCCGCGACACGATGCAGTTCGGCGTCACGGCTGGACCGGTCCCGGACGTCAATCCATGGTGTATGGGACGGGCCGTCAGCTCCCCAGCGCCCGCCGCATGCCGACGTGCTCGATGCCGGCTTCGAGGTAGACGTCCCCGTGAGCGCAGAACCCGGCCCGCTCGTAGAAGTTCCGTGCATGCAGCTGAGCGTGCAACTCGACCACCGCAAGGCCGCGCTCGACGGCCCGCGCCACGAGCAGATCAAGCACCGCCCGACCGATCCCGCCGCCCCGGGCCGGCGCCGCCACGGCCATCCGCCCGATGGTGCCCACGGTCCCCGCCGTCTCCGGCACGAGGCTGCCGGCCGCGTCGGTGCGTCCGTCGATCAGCCGGCCCGTCCCGACAACCCGGCCCTCCAGCAGCGCCAGGGCATGGTCGGCGCCGGCATCGAGGGCATCGCGCTCGAGCTCCACCGGCACGCACTGACCGATGACGAAGACGTCGTGGCGCAGCGCGAATAGAGCGGGAAAATCGGCCGGCCCGGCCAAGCGCACCAGGAGCGCCACTACCTGCCCGGGGTCGGGGCAGGCGCCTCGACGAAGCCGGTCGCGTCCGGCGGCAGCGGAAAGACGTCCAGATCCGACAGTCTGGCGCCGCGGGCAGCGAGGTCCACCCCGCGTATGCCCGCAGACCCGGTCAGCTCGGCCAACCGGCCGGCGGGGCCTTCGACCACCATGGCGAACACGCACGAGCACCCTCTGCCATAGGCCGCGGCCTCCGCTCCGGCCGACCGGGCGGCCGCCTCGTAGAAGGTCTTGAAACCGGCCTCCTCGTCGGTGACCGGCTCGATCGAGGAGGCCAGCGACTCGAACTCCCGCTGCTCCTCGAGCTTGCGGCGGGCGGTCTGCTCGTAGACGCCCCCGGCCGCGGCCACCACGTCGCCGGGCGTCTGGACCGGCAGGATCTCCGACAGCTCGCCGCTGTCCGGGACGCGCAAGTAGATCCGTCGGGCGGTCAGCTCGTTCGCCGCCAACAGCTGCTGCACCTGCGCCGGGGTCCGCTCGTCGGACAGGCTGATCAGCGCCGTGAAGCGAGCCTCAGGGTCGGTGGCCGCCACCTCCACGGCGCGCTCGCGTGCCGTCGAGAAGTGCTCGTCGATCGACTCGCCGACCGCCGGACCGAGCACCACGGAACCCGCATCCCCCCGCTGCCGCGCGCTCTGCGCCTCGTCGCTGCTGCGGGCGACCAGAACCCCCGCGAGGAAGACCGTCACCACCAGCAGCAGGCCCAGTTGCGGTACGTCGCGCACCAGGCCGAGCGGCCCGGACGAGGCGAAGCGGTCGTCAAGCTCTCGCAGCCTCACCGCCGACCCCCGTCCGCGGCCGCGACCCGTCCCAGCGCCTGCTCCAGGTCCGCCGGGTAGTCGCTGTCGAAGCTGACCCATCGGCCGTCGTCGGGATGAGCGAAAGAAAGCCGCACGGCGTGCAGCCACTGGCGCTCCAACCGCAGCCGCTTGGCCAGGACGGGGTCGGCGCCGTAGGTCAGGTCGCCAACGCAGGGATGCTTCAGCGCCGCCATGTGCACCCGGATCTGGTGGGTGCGCCCCGTCTCCAGATGGATCTCCAGCAGCGCCGCGTGGCGGAACGCCTCGATCGTCTCGTAGTGGGTCACGCTGTCGCGCCCACCGGCGACGACCGCGAAGCGGTACGGCGAGCTCGGATGCCGGTCGATCGGGGCGTCGACGGTGCCTGACAGCGGGTCGGGGTGGCCCTGGACCAGGGCGTGGTAACGCTTGTCGACGGTCCGTTGGCGGAACGCGTCCTTGAGCACGGTGTAGGCCCGCTCGCTCTTCGCGACGACCATCAGCCCGCTGGTACCCACGTCGAGGCGGTGCACGACGCCCTGCCGCTCCTCGGCGCCGCTGGTGCTGACTCGGTGGCCGGCAGCGGCCAGGCCGCCGATGACCGTCGGTCCCTCCCAGCCGGGGCTCGGATGCGCCGCGACCCCGACCGGCTTGTCCACGACCACCAGGTCGTCGTCCTCGTGAACGACCCGCAGGCCGTCGACCACCGTCGGGACCGGCCGCTCGGCGCGGGCCGGATCGGGTAGGTCGACGTCGAGCCGGGCGCCGGCGGTGACCCGCTCGCTCTTGCTGCTCGGCTGCCCGTCCAGGCTGGCTGCGCCGGCCCCGACGAGGTCGGCCGCGGCCGTCCTCGACAGCCCGAACAGCCGGCTGATCGCCGCATCCAGCCGCATGCCGTCCAGGCCCTCGGGCACCGGCAGGGAACGGTGCGTCACCCGTACATCATGACGGTTGCCCGCGGCTTGTTCGGCTGCCGTCGACCTCCAGACCGCGAAACGACAGGAGTACGGCCAGCAGGCCGCCGACGACGATGGCGCTGTCGGCCAGGTTGAAGCTCGGCCACACCTGGAAGTCGATGAAGTCGACCACCGCTCCCCGGCCGGGGCCGGGGCTGCGCAGCAGGCGGTCCAGCAGGTTGCCGCTAGCGCCACCGAGCAGCAGCCCGAGGCTGAGCGCCCAGGCCCCGCTGTAGAGCCGGCGGGAGATGCGCACGATCACGACCATGACCGCGAGCGCCACGGCGGTGAACAGGATCGTGTAGCCCTCCGCGAACGAGAACGCCGCCCCCGAGTTGCGCGTCACCCGGATCAGCAACTGGCCACCGAACAGCTCGAGGGTGCGCCGGCCCTCCAGCTCGGCGACCACCCAGACCTTGGTGACGACGTCCAGGGCAAGGACCAGAGCGGCGACGACCGCCAGCAGCCGGACGCGCCGGCGCGGCGCCGCGGCGGATGCCGTCGTCGGCGGAGCCGGCTCGCTCAGCGCCGCTCCTCCCGCTGCTTGCAGGACACACATAACGTCGCCCGCGGGAAGGCCTGCAGGCGCGGCTTGGGAATCGGGTTGCCGCAGTTCTCACACCGACCGTACGTGCCCTCCGCGAGCCGGCCGAGCGCCCGTTCGACCTGCACCAGCAGGTCACGGCTGTTGTTGGCCAGCGACATCTCGTGCTCACGCTCGAAGGTCTTGGTGCCCGCGTCGGCCTCGTCGCCCGAACCCTCGCTGCTCTGGTCGCGCTTGCGGTTCTCGCTGGCGGCCTCAGCGGTGTCGATCTCGCCTCGGAGCTCCGCGGCCTGCTGCTCGAGCTCAGTGCGCAGCCCCTGGAGCTCGGCGCCCGTCCAGGCATCGCTGCCGGTCAGCGGACCGCTCGGGATCACCGCCGGAACGACCTTGGCCGCTCGAGCCGCATGCTTGGTCGCCGGCGGCCGGGTCGGGGTCGCGGGCGGTGGCGGGGCGGCGGGCGCTGAGCGGGCGGAGGCGGCCTTCGGAGCAGGCGCCTTGGCGCGCCCTGCCTTCGCCGCGGCCGCTTTCGCCGGTGCCGCTTTCGCCGGTGCCGCCTTGGCCGGTGCCGCCTTGGCCGGTGCCGCCTTCGCCGGGGCGGCCTTCGGCGGGGCGGCCTTCGCCGGTGCTGTCTTCGCCGGCCGCACCACCGACTTGCCGGGCGCGGCCACTTTGCCTGCCTTGATGGCGGCTCCCCGCACGGTCGCGGTCGCCTTTCCCGGCGCAGCCTTTCCCGGCGCAGCCTTTCCCGGCGCAGCCTTTCCCGGCGCAGCCGTGACCGGCGCATCCCTGACCGGACCGCTTCTCGCAGCAACGACCTTGGTCCCGCCCTTGCCCGGCGCCGCGGCCGAACGTGCGGGGGCGGGGGCCGGGGCGGCACGCAGCGCGTCGCGAACCTTTTTGCCCAAGCTCGCCATTCCGCCCTCTCGACGCCCGCCATGCCCGCAGCGGGCACGATCTCGTTCGGGGCGCAGGATACGTGAGCGGTCCGGGGAGATACAACGCGCCACGCGCCGCGCCCCGGTCTGGTGTCCCCAGCACAGAACACCCCTCGGGCCCAGCAAGAACTTCGGGGAGTACACAGGGTGCCCACCCTGTGTACTCCCCGAAGATCTTGCCGAGGGGTGGTCATGACCGGAACGCTCCGGGGAAACCCTGGCGGCGACGGCCGACCCCTGGACTAGACTGGGCGCTGTCGCACTGGCGGGGATCAGTAGCGGCGGACGCAGCCCAGCAGCGAACCGGGGACGGTGCAAGCCCGGGGGCGTGCCCGCCCGTGAACATCAGCCCCGAGCAAGAGTTCCAGCGCTGCGCACGAACCAGAGCGGGGGCCGGACCCGAAGTCCCGGGCAGGCCCCAAGGAGGGTGGTACCGCGGAGCCCCGGCTTCGTCCCTCCGTCGGAGCACGACCACGACGGAGGCCACGATGAAGCGACTGCCCGCCCAGGTCGACCTGCCCGCCCTCGAACGCGCCGTGCTCGAGCGCTGGGAGCGCGACCGGGTCTTCGAGCGCAGCCTCGAGCAGACCGCGGGCGGTGAGCCGTGGGTGTTCTACGAGGGGCCGCCGACCGCCAACGGCAAGCCCGGCACCCACCACGTCGAGGCGCGGGTGTTCAAGGACCTGTTCCCCCGCTTCCAGACCATGCAGGGCCGGTCGGTCCCCCGGCGGGCCGGGTGGGACTGCCACGGGCTGCCGGTCGAGCTCGCCGTGGAGAAGGAGCTCGGCTTCACCGGCAAGCGCGACATCGAGGCGTACGGCGTCGCCGAGTTCAACGCGCGGTGCCGCGAGAGCGTGACCCGCCACGTCGACGAGTTCGAGCGGATGACCCGGCGGATGGGCTACTGGGTCGACATGAGCACCGCCTATCGCACGATGGACGCGAACTACATCGAGAGCGTCTGGTGGTCGCTGCAGCGGGTCGCCGAGCAGGGGCTGCTCGTCGAGGACCACCGGGTCGCGCCGTACTGCCCCCGCTGCGAGACGGCACTGAGTGACCACGAGGTGGCGCAGGGCTACCAGGACGTCGTCGACCCGAGCGTGTACGTCCGCTTCCCGGTCACCTCGGGCCCACTGGCCGAGCTCGGCGCCGCGCTCCTGGTCTGGACGACCACCCCGTGGACGCTGGTGTCCAACACCGCCGTGGCCGTGCACCCGCAGGTCACTTACGTCGCCGCGCGGGCGGGGGCGGAGGTGCTCGTCGTCGCCGAGCCCCTGCTGTCGGTGCTGGGTGAGGACGCCGAGGTGCTCGACCGCTTCCCGGGCAGTGCGCTCGAGCACACGACGTACGCCCGTCCCTTCGATCTGCTGGCCTTCGAGGCCGGCGCGCCCACCTGCTTCGTCGCCCTGGCCGACTACGTCACCACCGACAGCGGCACCGGCCTGGTGCACCAGTCCCCGGCCTTCGGTGCCGACGACATGGCGGTCGCCAAGCGCTACGGCCTGCCGATCGTCAACCCGGTCCGGCCGGACGGCACCTTCCTGGCCGACCTGCCGCTGGTCGGCGGGCAGTTCTTCAAGAGCGCCGACCGTGCGCTGGTCCAGGATCTGCGCGTCCGCGGCCTGCTCTACCGCGAGCTGGCGTACGAGCACAGCTATCCGCACTGCTGGCGCTGCGACACCGCGCTGCTCTACTACGCGCTGCCCAGCTGGTACATCCGCACGACCGCCATCAAGGACCGGCTGGTCCAGGAGAACGAGAAGACCGACTGGCACCCGGAGACGATCAAGCACGGCCGGTACGGCGACTGGCTGGACAACAACGTCGACTGGGCGCTGTCGCGCAACCGCTACTGGGGCACCCCGCTGCCGGTCTGGCGCTGCACCGCGGACGCCGCGCACTGGCGCGTCTTCGGCTCGCTGGCCGAGCTGGGAGAGGCTGCCGAGCAGGACCTCTCGGCGTTGGACCCGCACCGTCCGTACGTCGATGACGTCACGGTCCCCTGCGCCCGCTGCGGCGCCGAGGCCCGGCGCGTGCCGGAGGTGATCGACGGCTGGTACGACTCGGGCGCCATGCCGTTCGCCCAGGTCGGCTACCCATGGTCCGGAATCGAACCGGCCTACCCGGCGCAGTTCATCTGCGAAGCGATCGACCAGACCCGCGGCTGGTTCTACACCCTGATGACGGTCGGGACCCTGGTGTTCGACCGCTCCTCGTACGAGACGGTGCTCTGCCTGGGGCACATCCTGGACGGCGAGGGCCGCAAGATGAGCAAGCACCTGGGCAACGTGCTGGACCCGTTCGAGCTGTTCGAGTGGCACGGCGCGGACGCGGTGCGCTGGTACATGCTCTGCGGCGGCAGCCCGTGGTCGGCCCGCCGGGTCGGGCACGAGCAGGTCGAGGAGGTCGTGCGCAAGGTCCTGCTCACCTTTTGGAACACCGCCGCCTTCCACACCCTCTACGCGGGCGTCAACTGCTGGACCTCGGGCACGCCGGCGCCGCCGGTGCCGGACCGGCCGTTGCTGGACCGCTGGGCGCTGTCTCAGGTCAGCGCCACGGCACGGGAGGTGACGGCGGCACTGACCGACTTCGATTCCCAGCGGGCCGGCCGCCGGCTGGCCACCTGCATCGATGACCTGTCCAACTGGTACGTACGCAGCTCCCGCCGCCGGTTCTGGGGCGGCGATCCGGCCGCGCTCGCCACGCTGCACGAGTGCCTGTACGTCCTCACGCTGCTGATGGCGCCGTTCACGCCGTTCGTGACCGACGAGGTGTGGGAGGCGCTGTTCGCCGGGCAGGATCCCACCGGGGCTGGCGCCCCGCTGCCCGAGTCGGTCCACCTGGCCCGTTGGCCGCGGGTCGGCACGGAGCAGGTCCGCCCGGCTGCGGTCGACGGAGGGCTGGACGATCAGATGGCGCTGGTCCGCCGGCTCGTGGACCTGGGTCGCCAGGCGCGCGCCGAGTCCAAGGTCAAGACCCGCCAGCCGCTCGGTCGCGCCCTGGTGTCGGCGCCCGGCTGGACTGCGCTGCCGGAATCGCTGCGGGACCTCGTCTCCACCGAACTCAACGTCGCGGACCTGGAACCGGTGTCCGGCGAGCTGGTCGACGTCCGTGCCAAGGCCAACTTCCGGGTGCTGGGCCGACGGTTCGGCCCGGGCGTCCAGGCGGTCGCCCGGGCGGTCGCCGAGGCCGACGCGGACGGTCTCGCTGCCGGGCTGCGGGCTGGGACCGCCGCCGTCGAGGTCGACGGGCAGTGGGTTGCCCTGTCCGCCGAGGAGGTGCTGCTCACGGAGACGCCGCGTTCGGGCTGGGCGGTCGCGAGCGCAGGCGGGCTGACGGTGGCGCTCGACCTGGAGATCACTCCTGCGCTGCGCCGCGCTGGACTGGTCCGCGACGTCGTACGCCTGGTGCAGGAGGCGCGCAAGACCAGCGGCCTGCAGATCAGCGACCGGATCGAGTTGTGGTGGTCCGCCGACGGCGAGTTGGCGGAGGCGCTGACCGAGGGGGCCGACCAGCTGGCCGAGGAGGTGCTGGCGGTGACCGTCCGGCCCGGCCCGCCGACCGCCGACCTGGCCGCGCACGACGAGCCCGGGCTGGGACTGCGCTTCTGGCTGCGCGTCGCCGGAAGCTGAGGCGGGCGCCACGTCACCCGACTGGCCCCGTCAGTTCGGGCCGGGCAGGACCGATGAGATTCAGAGCAGCGCGTTCTGCTCCACCCGGAGCAGCTCTGACCCCCGGAGGTATCGGTGAGCATCTCCGCCGCCTGTCCTGAGTCGCAGCCGGGCCACCGGTCCTTCCGGCTGACCCGGCCGGCAGGACGGGCCGTGGCCAGTCAGGTCCGTCCCGCGATCGTCCTGCCGGACCGCGAAGCGCGCGCCCTGCTGCGGGCTGCCGCCGTGGCCGACGTCTCCTGTGGCGGTCGGTTCTCCGCCGGGCCGGCCGGGGTACAGCTATGGAGCGCCCCGTGGGACGGGCCGATCGGCAGCCGCGGCAGCGCGGAGCACCACGGCTCGGTGGACTGGTCCTACGACACGCCCAACCGGCACTTCATCACCGTCTATCGAGTGCTGGTGACCGGTGCCGGCGTTGCCGAGGGACTGACCGCGAGCGACGTGTTGCAGGAGGTGCTGGACCTCGCTGGGGTCGTGGCATCCTGCGACCTACTGACCCTGGCCACCCCGCCGCCCCGCGACCCGTTCCGCGTGGGCCGGCGGCGGGAGCGGGTCTGATGGTGCGGTCGGGGCGGCGTCGGGGCCACTTTCGCGAATCTGGCTCAGGGCGGTCGGTGGCTCAGGGCTTGCAGACCCCGCACGGCGCGTAGCCCTGCTTGGTTGCCTGCGCCTTCGTCAGCGTCTGAGCGTCCGCGGAGTCACGCACGAAGCGGCACTCGTCACGGTGGTAGCGGTTGCGATCGGGGATGACCACGACCGAGCCGGTCCGGCTCGACGACGCTGGCGTGCCGGCGGCCGTCGACCGTGGCTTGCGCGCGGTGGCGGCGGCCGACTCGGCGGCTCCCGCCGACGAGGCCGCTCTCGACCGGGCTGGCGACGCCTTGGCCGGCGTGGAGCTGATGCCCGGCGCAGGGTCGGGGAAGGAGTCGGCCTTGCGGACCGCCGGCTTGCTCGCACCAGGCTTACCTCTGCCTGCCATGGCCGCGGCGATCTTGGCATCCGGGCCGCTCTGCGCGAGGGATCGACCGGTCGGCGGGGCGGCTCCGGGGAACGAGCGCACCGACGTGCCCGCGGCGAACCTGGGCGGCGCCGTGGGCCGAACCGGCGGCGTGCGACGAGGCGCCGCCGCCGGCCGGTCGGGAGCCGTAGTCCGGGTAGGAGCCGTGGTCCGAGCGGACGCAGTGGTTCTGGACAGCCCAGTCTCGTCCTCGGATTCGCTCCTGCGCGCCGCCGGCTTGCCGGGGCTGGTCTTACCCGGGATGGGCTTGCCGACGGCGGTCTTGCCCGCAACGGCGGGCTTACCGGACACCGCCGGCTTGCCCGCAACGGCAGGCTTACCGGACACCGCCGGCTTGCCCGCAACGGCAGGCTTACCGGACACCGCCGGCTTGCCCGCAACGGCGGGCTTACCGGCCACCGCCGGCTTGCCGGGGCGCGCATTCGCCGTTCCGGGTCCGCTCATCGTGGGCGAGCTCACGCCGGGAGAGGCCTTGAGGAAGGAGTCGGCCTTCACCGGTGCGGGCTTGGTGGCACCGGGCTTGCTGGCACCGGGCTTGCCGGCACCGGGCTTGCCGGCACCGGGCTTGCTGGCGCCGGGCTTGCCCATGGCGGGGCGTGCGAAGACGGCCGTATCGTCGGCCTCGCTCACCCGGCGGGTCGTCGCCGTGCGACGGGAGGTCGCCGCGACGGCAGGCGCGTCCTGGTCGTCCTCGACGTCGAAGTCCTCGTCCTCGGCCTGCGCATCCTCGTCAATGCCGGCAGCCGCGGCCAGTGCGTCATCCGGACGGCAGACACCACATGGTGAGAAGCCCTCCTCCCGGGCGTCGAGCACGTCGAGCTCCTCCGCCGCCTTGCCGGACAGGTAACGGCAACCGTCGATGTGGTACCGCGGACGACCGGCGACGATCAACACGAAGCCGCCCCCGTCCTCGTCGGGCAGAGCGTCCTCGTCGGGCAGGGCGTCCTCGTCCAGCAGGGCGACCGAGGACGACGGCACCGAAGCGCCCCGACCGGTTGCCCCGACCTTGGCCGGGACGCCACGCGCCGACTGAGCGGCGACCCCGCCCGGCCCGCGCCCGGCGGTCGCCGGCACCGGCGACATGGAACGGGGGGGCACCCGCGCCGGCGGCGCCTGCATGACCGGCTCCGGGGTCGGTGCCGGCCTCGGCCGGCTGGGGGCCCGGGAGCCACCGCGCCGCTGCAGGATGCCGATGACGAGGAAGATCAGCGACACCAGGCTGACCCCGATGGAGGCGTAGACGAAGTCGAGGCTCTGCATCGTGACGCCAAGCACGAGCAGAACGAGTGCGACGAGGACAAGTGCCCCGCTGATGACGATCACGCTGTGGGTCCTCCGGCACGGTCAAGGGCATGAGCGCTTGCAGCCTAGCGGCGGCGCGCGTGAGACTACTCGGCACTCATACCGGACATTACGGAGGTCCGACATGAGGCCTTATGCCGGGGGCGGCGGCTCCCCTTGTCCGACACCCGGCCCGCCCCGGCTCGCCGGGCGGAACGGTCCGACGGGCCGCGGAGAGGGGGCTGCAGGCAACCGGGACACGGACTGCAACTGCAACCCTGGTGACAGCGGCTCACGCGGCGGTCCGCCGGGCGCCGTGACCGGCGCCGCGGCGAGCGGACGCCCGGCCGTGCCGGCGTCAGGAGCACCGTCCGCTGCCGGGCGGGGGCCGACCGGCACGCGGGCACTTGCGTCGTTCTCGCCGCCGCCCCGGCTGCCCAGATCGCGCAGTTGCGTCTCGAGATAGGCCTGCAGGCGGGTGCGGTACTCGCGCTCGAAGGCGCGAAGCTCCTCAATCCGCGCTTCCAGGGAGCGGCGCCGCTCGTCGAGGTTGCCCGTAGCGGCCGAGATCTGCGCGGCCACTTCGGCGTCCAGCCGGGCGGCGCGACTCTTAGAAGCGGCGAGGGCGTCCGCTGCCTCACCCCGGGCCGCCGTGACCACGGCCTGTGCCTCGTGCTGTGCGGCGGCCACCGTGCTCTCGGCTTCCTTCCGCGCTGCCTCACGCATCTGCTCGGCCTCGGCCCGCGCCTCGGCGATGGCCTCGTCGGCAGTGCGCTGCGCCAGCAGCAGCGTGCGCAGCGCTGCTTCCTGGCCTTCCAGCCCGCGCAGGGGCTCGTACTCGGGTGGCGCCGGTGCCGGAGCGGTTGCTGGTGCTGGAGCCGGGACGAGAGCCGCTGCCGGCGCCGTCCGGCTCTTCAGGTCGGAGTTGTCGCGCAGCAGCCGACTGAGCTCGCTCTCGACCTCGTCCAGGAATGCGTCGACCTCGTCGAGGGAGTAGCCGCGGAAAGCGATCCGGAACTGCTTGTTGGCGACATCGGTCGGTGTCAGCGGCACGAGATCAACTCCCCCTCGACATTCCAAGACGGTGTGGCGCTGTCATCGCCAATCACCCATTACGGTAGTCGCCCACCACACCCATCAGTATGCGGACCACGATGAACAACACGATGAAGCCGAGGTCCAGGTTGACCTGACCGATGCGCAACGGGGGCAGGATCCGGCGCAGGAGGTTCAGCGGCGGATCGGTGACGGAGTAGGCCACCTCCAGCGCGATCGCCACCACACCGGTCGGCTTGTAGGAGCGGGCCAGCAGGAAGACGTACTCCATGACCAGACGAAAGACCAGGAGCAGCAGGAATACCAGCAACACGTAATAGACGGCGGACGCGACAACTGTCACGGGAGAACGGACTCCTGGCTCTGGGGAAGGGACCCGGAGGGCCCGTGGCAAGGCGGCGGTCGGCGGGCGGACCACCCGGACCTGCAGGTCAGGACTGGTTGAAGAAGCCACCCTCGGCGATGCGCGCCTTATCCTCGGCGGTGACCCGCACATGCTCCGGCGAGAGCAGGAACACCTTGTTGGTGACCCGTTCTATACTGCCCCGCAGGCCGAAGATCAAGCCAGCGGCGAAGTCGACGAGCCGCTTGGCGTCTCCGTCGTCCATCTCGGTCAAATTCATGATCACCGGAGTGCCCTGGCGGAAGTGCTCGCCGATCGTGCGCGCCTCGTTGTAGGTGCGCGGGTGCAGGGTGGTGATGCGGTACGCCTCCTTGACGGCGGGCGCCACGGCGACCCGCGCAGCGGTGTCCACCGCCACGCTGCCGCGGCTGGTCGGGATGGCGACCGGTGGCCGGCGCACCGTCGCCGTACGCGCCCCGGCGTCGCTGCCCGCCCAGCGCCGCGGCGCCACGGGAGCCGCCGGCTCGTCGTCGTCCTCGTCCTCGTCGTCGTCGGCCGCGTACGGCGCGTCGGGCGCGGTGTAATTTCCGCTCGGGTAGCGCCGACGGTCGTCCTCGTCATCTTCGACCAGCCCCAGGTAGAGGCCCAACTTGCGCATTGCGCCGGACATGCGGGGCTCCTCGGGTTCGGGGGGACGAGTTAGTTGACTCGTACGGCGAGCGAGCTGACAGACAGGGCCGTCGGATTCCGGTTCTCTCGCGGCGCAGACTACCGGAGGACAGGCTCCCGACGGCCGAACAGGGCGGTTCCGACACGCACATAAGTTGCGCCGGCCTGGACGGCCGGTTCGAGGTCGGCGGTCATGCCGGCGCTCATGTGGAGCGCGTACGGGTGGCTGCGCCGCACCTGCAGGGCCACCGCCTGCAGGGCCGCGAACGCGGCGGCCGGCTCGGCGTGTCGCGGCGCGATCGCCATCACTCCCCGCAGGTGCAGTCCCGGTGTAGCGGCCACCTGGTCCGCAAGCGCCGGCACCTGCGGGATCGGCGCACCACCGCGGGACGGATCCGCATCGAGGCTCACCTGAAGCAGGATGTCGAGCTCACGGCCGCAACGCACGGCGCCCGCCGACAGCGCCGTGACCAGGGCCGGTCGGTCGACCGAGTGCACCACGTCGGCATAGGTCGCGACACTGGCCGCCTTGTTGGTCTGCAGCCCACCGACGAAGTGCCAGCGCACCGCCGGCACCACGGCCGCCTTGTGCTTGGCCTCGCGGTCCCGGTTCTCGCCGAAGTCGCCGACGCCGAGCCGGCGAAGAGCCTCGACGTCGCCGGCTGGCCAGGTCTTGCTGACTGCGACCAGGACGACCTCGGTCCGGCTCCGGCCGGCGGCGGCGCAGGCGGCGGCGAGCCGCTGCTGGACGGCCGCGAGCGCGGTGGCGAGTTCGGTGCGGCGGGCGCTTGTCACCTCGGTGCTGCCGTCGGCCTCGGTCACGCCAGTCGCACGGCAGCGCCGTGCCGCCCCGTGACGCCGTCGCGCCGGTAGGAGAACCAACGCTTCGGCTGCTCGATGGTGCACCCGCCCACGGCGCGGACCGTACCCACGTCGGCCGCGTGCAGGGCGCTGCGCGCGCCGGCGAGCAGGTCGACCGACGCGGTGGCCTGCCGGGTCGTGGATCGAGCCCCCGGAACCCGTCGACCCACCTCGTCGGCCAGCGCGATCGGCAGCTCGTAACAGCGGCCGCACGCCGCCGGACCGAGCACCGCCGTGATGGATGGGGCGGTCGCGCCCAGCCCGACCATCGCCGCGACGGTGGCCTCCAGGACGCCGGTGACCAGTCCCTGCCGCCCAACGTGCGCAGCTCCCACGACCCCGGCGTGCGGGTCACCCAGCACGACGGGCAGGCAGTCGGCCGCCAGCACGACCAGCGCCAGACCCGGCTCGGCGCACACCAGAGCGTCCACCCCCCGTACGTCCTCGGGAACCGGACCGTCCACGACAGCCACCCCGGCGCCGTGGACCTGCTCGGCGAACACCAGCGCGTGAGCCGGGACCCCGAGGGCGTGCGCCAGGCCGGCCCGGTTGGCCGTGACCGTCGCCGGCGCGTCACCGACATGGCGCGCCAGGTTCAGCGCGGCGTACGGCCCGGAGCTGCTCCCACCGGCCCGGCTCGTGAAGGCGCCGACCGCCGGTGGCGGCAGCTCGGCCGACAGCAGTTCGAGCGGCACCGGCTATTTCAAGAAGTCGGGGATGTCGAGGTCGTCCTCGAACACGACGGTGCGCCGGGGCGGGGACGGTGGCTGCTGCTGCTGGGGCGCCGGCGGGCGGGAGCGCAGACCGGACGGGCTGAACGGGCTGGTCACCCGGGAAGCCGGCGGCTCCGGCGGCGGTTCGGGGGCGCGCCTGGTCTCGACCCGGCGCACCGGTGTCGGAGCGCCCGCGTCGAAGCCGGCCGCAATGACGGTGACCCGCACCTCGTCGCCGAGGGCGTCGTCGATGACCGCTCCGAAGATGATGTTGGCCTCGGGATGGGCGGCGTCGGCCACCAGCTGCGCGGCCTCGTTGATCTCGAACAGTCCCAGGTCGCTGCCTCCGGAGATGTTCAGCAGGACGCCGTGCGCACCGTCCATGCTCGCTTCGAGCAGCGGGCTCGCGATGGCCATCTCGGCAGCCACCGCCGCCCGGTCGTCACCGCGGGCGTTGCCGATGCCCATCAACGCACTCCCGGCGCCGCTCATGACGGCCTTGACGTCGGCGAAGTCCAGGTTGATCAGGCCGGGGGTCGTGATCAGGTCGGTGATCCCCTGGACCCCGGACAGGAGCACCTGGTCGGCGCTCTTGAACGCGTCCATGACACTGACCGAACGGTCGCTGATCGACAGCAGGCGGTCGTTCGGGATGATGATGAGCGTGTCGACCTCCTGACGCAGGGCGTCGATCCCCTCTTCGGCCTGCTGGGCGCGGCGCCGACCTTCGAACGAGAACGGCCGGGTGACCACACCGATCGTCAGGGCCCCGATGGCTCGGGCGACGCTGGCGACCACCGGAGCACCTCCGGTGCCCGTGCCGCCCCCCTCACCGGCGGTGACGAAGACCATGTCGGCGCCCTTGAGGACCTCCTCGATCTCCTCCTGATGGTCCTGCGCCGCCTGCCGGCCGACGTCGGGCTGCGCACCGGCGCCGAGCCCGCGGGTCAACTCGCGCCCGATGTCGAGCTTGACGTCGGCATCGCTCATCAGCAGCGCCTGGGCGTCGGTGTTGATCGCGATGAACTCGACGCCCTTGAGCCCCACCTCGATCATGCGGTTGACGGCGTTGACACCGCCTCCGCCGATGCCCACCACCTTGATCACGGCCAGGTAGTTCTGCGGAGCTGCCACGGTGGGGTGCCTCTCGACGTACAAGGGATGGGCCGGACGGTGGAGGGTCGCTTCCGGAGCGCCACCCCCGGAAAGCAACTCTGTACCTCAACCAGATACTTAGAGTTATGTCAACCTGGCTGACACTGCCGGACGGTACGGGCATCGCCTCCCAGCGGTCAACCGCGCCCCCGGCGTGTCGCCCCGGCGACTTCCGGGCACGCTGCTCCGGTGGCTGACCGCCTGGACGGCTATGCGCACATGCGGCTCACGCTCCGGTCGAGGTCGAGCTTCATCACGGCCTGGGGGCAGGCCGGGGGTTGGTCCTCAGCGGCGGACGACGACGCCCGGCGCGCTCACGTCGATCACCGCTGCCGGGAGCTCGAGCAGGGCCGCGGTCGCTGCCGCCTTCGCCACCGCGTCGCCGGGGCCGCCCCAGACCACCTCCCGGTCCTCGGGCAGCGTCAGGACGACGGAGGATGGCGTGCCGGCCCGAACGCTGCGCACCATTGCGCGCAGCGCGGGGGGCAGCTCCCGGACGACCTGGAGGGCCGCCAGGGTGGCCGGGTCCTGCGGACCGGGCTGGTCCACCTCCAGCCGGACCACGCCCTCGGGCAGGTCGGGAGTAGTGGCGAACGGCACCCCCTCGTCGTCCAGCAGCAGCACACCTTCCGGGCTCGCGACGCCGGCAACGGCAATCCGCTCGGTGACCTCGATACGTACCCCGTTCGGCCAGGACCGACGGACCCGGACCCGATCCACCGGTGCGAGCGTGCCCACGGCCCGCTCGATTCGGCCCGGATCGAGACGGGCCAGCGGTGTGCCCGCAGCGATGGCCGCCACCTGGGTCACCTGTTCCGGCGACAACCGCCCGGTGCCGACCACGACGACCCGCTCGACCGTCAGCCAGGTGGAGAACAGCAGCACCCACGCCAGTGCGGTCAGGGGCAGCAGCACGAGCAGGGCCTGACCGATCAGGCGCACCCCGCGGCGGCGGCGGGCGCTGCGTTGTGCGCGTGTCCGGGCCTCCAGTCGGGACAGCTCGGGCCGGGCGGCCGGGGGTCGGCGGCGGGGCGTCGTCGTAGTCATGTAGAACCTCCACGGTTGCGGTCGGCACGGTTGCAGTCGGCAGGGTTGCAGTCGCCAGGGTTGCAGTCGCCAGGGTTGGTCACGGCTGGGCGCCGGCGAGCAGCCGTAGCACCTCGGGGCCGATGGCGGTGACGTCGCCGGCCCCGAGGGTGAGGACGAGGTCGCCGGGCCGCGCTCGCTCGGCGAGCAGGGCCGGCACCGCGGTCCAGGAGGGCTCGAACCGCACCCGTCCGGCAGGCAGCGGCACGGCCGCCGCGACGGTGGCACCGGTCGCCCCCGGGACCGGATCCTCGCCCGCCGCGTACACCTCCATCACCACGACCGAGTCGGCCAGGGCGAGGGCCCGCCCGAACTGCTCGGCGAAAGCCAGCGTTCGGCTGTAGCGGTGTGGCTGGAAGGCGACCACCAGCCGGCCGGCGCCGACGACCTCCCGCGCGGCGGTCAGCTGCGCGGTCAGCTCGGTGGGGTGATGGGCGTAGTCGTCGTAGACCCGTACGCCCATCACCGTGCCCTTGAGCTCCATGCGCCGGCGCACCCCGGTGAAACCACCGAGCCCTTCGACCAGCAGCGCCGGGTCCAGCCCGAGTCCGACCCCCATGAGCAGCGCGCCGGCCGAGTTGAGCGCGAGATGCCGTCCGGGTACGGCCAGGGTGACCGGCGCCAGCCGCCGTCCGCGCAGGACGGGCTCGTACCGGCTGGTGGTGCCGCTGACCGTCAAGGCGCGCAGGCACAGGTCGGCGTCCAGGGAGGTGCCGTAGGTGCGCACGTCGATCCCGCTGGCCCGGGCCGGCTCGGCCAGCCGGCGGGTGCCGGCGTCGTCGGCGCACAGCACGACGAACCCGGTCGGCTCGACCGTCCCGACGAAGGCCGCGAAGGCCCGGTCGACCGCCTCGGCGTCGGCGTAGTGGTCCAGGTGCTCGGCCTCCACGTTGGTGACGATGGCCGCGTGCGGACGATAGGCGAGGAAGGACCCGTCGCTCTCGTCGGCCTCGACCACGAACATCGATCCACTGCCGTGGTGAGCGTTGCTGGCGGCCTCGTTGAGGTCTCCGCCGATGGCGAAGGAGGGATCCACGCCGCAGTGCTGGATCGCGACGGTGAGCATCGAGGTGGTCGTGGTCTTGCCGTGCGTGCCCGCGACGGCCACCCCCTGCCGCCCGGCCATGAGGGCGGCGAGCGCCTCGGCCCGCAGCAGCACCCGCAGCCCGTGGGCGCGTGCCGCAACCAGCTCGGGGTTGTCGGCCCGGATCGCGGTCGAGACCACCACGGTGTCGGCCTGGTCGATCTGGGCGGCGTCGTGGCCGACGTGCACGGTAGCGCCCAGCGCGCGCAGCGCGGCGACGGTGCGCGAGTCCTTGGCGTCGCTTCCCGAGACGGTCGAGCCGCGAGCCAGCAGCACCCGGGCGATCCCGCTCATGCCCGCGCCGCCGATCCCGACGAAGTGCACCCTGCCGAGCTGCTCGCTCACCGGCTGCCCTCCACGCGCACCGCTCGGGCGGCCTGCAGGACGACATCGGCCAGTGCCTCGTCCGCGTCGCGGTGCCCGAGCGAGGCGCTCGCCACCCCCAGCGCCGCGAGCCGCACCGGGTCGGCGAGCAGCGGCAGCACGCTCGCCCGGACGTACGCCGGGTCGAAGGCGGCATCCTCGACGAGCAGGCCGCCCCCGGCGCGGACGGCGGGGGCGGCGTTGAGCGCCTGCTCCCCGTTGCCGATGGGCAGCGGAACGTAGACCGCGGGCAGGCCGACCGCGGCCAGCTCGGCGCAGGTCATCGCCCCGGCCCGGCAGACGACCAGGTCGGCTGCCGCATAAGCCAGTTCCATCCGGTCGACGTAGTCCAGGACGTGGTGGGTGGCGGGCGCTGCGGGGCCGAGTGCGGCCCGGACGTCGTCGGCCTGCTTCGGTCCGGCGACGTGCAGCACCTGCACCCCGGCGGCCGCCAGCGCCGCCGCAGCCCCGGTGACGGTGGTGTTGAGGTGACGCGCTCCCTGAGATCCGCCGGTGACCAGCAACACGGGGCCCGGTCCGAGCCCGAAGCCGGCCCGGGCCTGGGCCCGCACCGCGGCGCGGTCCAGCCCCGCGACCGCACGCCGTAGCGGGAGGCCGACGACGCTGGCGCCCTTCAGTCCGCTGCCCTCGACCGCGGCGGCGACGTACGGGGTCAGCCGGGCACCGACCCGGTTGGCCAGTCCGGCCCGGGCGTTGCCCTCGTGGACGACGAACGGCGTGCCCCGGCGACGGGCGGCCAGGTAGGCCGGCAACGCGACGTAGCCGCCGAAGCCGACGACGACGTCGGCCCCGACCCGGTCCAGGTGTGCCCGAACGATCCGGACGGCGGCGGCCACCCGGCCGGGCACTCGCAGCAGGTCCGGGGTGGGCCGTCGCGGCAGGGGCACCCGCGGGATCGGCGCCAGCACGTAGCCCCGGGCCGGGACGAGCCGCGCCTCCAGTCCGGTGGCCGTGCCGAGGGCGGTGATCACGGTGGACGGGTCGCGGCGGCGCAGTGCGTCGGCAAGAGCCAGCGCCGGCTCCACGTGGCCGGCGGTGCCGCCCCCGGCCAGCACCACCGACAGCGGCGGGAACGGCACGAGCCGGCTACCGCCGGCCGGTCGGCTGGCGCAACCCGGCAGGACCGGGCCGGACCCCGGCAGGACCGGGCCGGGCGCGCTCGGCGGTGCGCCGGCGGACAGGTGGCGCCGGGCGCCCGCGCAGCCGGGCGAACAGCGCGGGCCGGGCGCGCAGCGCTTCGGCCGCCCCCGGCTCGGCGCGGGCAAACGACAGGAGCATGCCGATAGCCGCCAGCGTCGCGAGCATCGCCGAGCCGCCGAAGGAGACCAGGGGCAGGGGGATGCCGGTGATCGGCAACAGCCCGACCACCGCTCCCATGTTGAGGATCGTCTGGCAGGCGATCCAGGCGGTGACGCCGGTGGCCGCCAGGCGCACGAACAGGTCCCGGGAGCGCTGGGCGATGCGCACCCCGGTGTAGATCAGCACCGTGAACAGCACGAGCATGGTCAGCGTGCCCAGCAGGCCGAGCTCCTCGCCGAGGATGGCGAAGACGTAGTCGGTGTGTGCCTCCGGCAGCCCGCCGGCCCACTTCTCCCGGCTGGCCCCCAGCCCGAGCCCGAACCAGCCACCGGAGGAGAGCGCGTAGAAGCCTTGTACGGCCTGGTAGCCGGTGTCGCCGGCGTCGGCGAACGGGTCGCGGAACGACAGCAGTCGCTCGAGGCTGTGCGGGCTGGACACGGCGATGAACGCCGCCCCCGACGCACCGACGGCCAACAGCAGCCCGAACAGGCGCAGCGGCATGCCGACCACCCACAGCAGCGCGACGACGATGCACATCAGCGACACGGAGGTGCCGAAGTCGGGCTGGAGCATGACCAGGAACAGCACCAGACCGCAAACCGGCAGCAGCGGGACGAGCAGGTGGCGTTGCTCGCCGAGCAGCTTCTGCTTGCGGACGAGCAGGTCGGCGCCCCACACCGCGAGGGCCAACTTGGCCAGCTCGGCTGGCTGAAGGTTGAAGCCCATCGGCAGCGGGATCCAGCTGGTGGCACCGTTGACGCTCTTGCCCACCCCCGGCAGGAGCACCGCCACCAGCAGCGCGAAGGTGAGCAGCAGCAACGGGTAGGCCGCCGTCCGGAAGGCCCACACCGGCAGCCGGGAGGCCACGAACATCACCGGCAGCCCGAGCAGGATGTAGGCGCCCTGCTTCAGGCCGATGGAGAACACCGACCCGGTGTCGGCGTAGGCGCGCACCATCGAAGCGGAGAAGACCATGACCAGCCCGAGCGCCAGCAGAAGCAGCGTGCTGCCCAGCAGCAGGTGATAGGACGCCAGCGGGCGCGACAGCAGCGCCCCCTGATCGGGAGCTGGCCGGTCGAGGCGGTTCGTGGTCGAGATCGTCATCGGCGCACCAGAGCGGCGAACAGCTCACCGCGCTCGCGGTAGTCGCGGAAGCAGTCCATCGAGGCGGCGGCGGGAGCCAGCAGCACGGTGTCTCCGGGAACGGCGAGCGAGCGGGCGCGGGCGACGGCATCGGACATGGCCCCAGTGTCGAGCCGATCGACCTCCACGACGGGGACGTCGGGGGCGTGTCGGGCCAGCGCCTCAACGAACGGTGCCCGGTCCGAGCCGAGCAGCACCACGGCGCGCAGTCGCGGAACCGCCTGACGGACGAGGTCGTCGACCTCGGCGCCCTTGAGCAGTCCCCCGGCCAGCCAGACCACCGAGTCGTAGGCCGCCAGGCTGGCCGTCGCGGCGTGCGGGTTGGTCGCCTTGCTGTCGTCGACCCAGGCGACGCCGTCGACGGTGGCGACCAGGGCGTTGCGGTGTGCGTCCGGCACGAAGCAGCGCAGGCCGCCGCGCACCGCCGAGCCCGGGACGCCGTAGGAGCGGGCGAGCGCCGCCGCGGCGAGGGCGTTGCGGACATTGTGAGCCCCGGGGACGGTCAGGTCGCTGAGCGTCGCCAACTCAGTCGCCTCCCCCGGCACGTCGGGGAACGCCCGGTCCACCAGCAGGTCCTCGACCAGCCCGAACTCGCCGGACCGCGGGCTGCCCAGCGTGACGCCGACCCGCGCCCGCGAGTGCTCGGCCAGGCGTGCCGTCGCCGGATCCTCCCGGGCGTAGACCGCCACCGTGCCCGGAGCGAGGATGCGGCCCTTGGCGGCGGTGTAAGCGGCCAGTGAGCCGTGCCAGTCGAGGTGGTCAGGCGCGACGTTGAGGATGGCCGCGGTGTGCGGCGCGACGGTGCTGGACCAGTGCAACTGGAAACTGGAGAGCTCCACGGCCAGCACGTCGTAGGGCTCCGGGGCGAGGACTGCGTCCAGCAGCGGCAGGCCGATGTTGCCCGCCGCGAGCGTGCGGAGCCCGGCCGCGGACAGGATCGCGGACAGCATGCCTACGGTCGTGGTCTTGCCGTTTGTGCCCGTCACCGCGAGCCAGGCCGGCCGGCGAGAAGCCGGCAGCCGCTGCTGGATACGCCAGGCCAGCTCGGTCTCCCCGATCACCTCCAGGCCCGCCGCGGCGGCGCAGACCAGCAGTGGCGCGTCGGGGCGCCAGCCCGGGGAGGTCACCACCAGCGTTGTCCCGGCCGGCACGACGTCCCCGCCGGTCACCCGGAAGCCGGCCTCCCGCAGCGACTCGGCCCGCCCGGGGTCGCGCTCGGCCACCGTCACCGATGCGCCGAGCTCGCGCAGGACCCGCGCGGCGGCCGCCCCACTGAGGCCGGCACCGGCGACCAGGACGCGCGCCCCCTCGTACGCGCTGGTCATGCCGGTCACAACAAGGGTCCGGCGGAGAGGTACTCGGCGTAGAAGACGCCGAGCCCGAAGGCCACCGCCAGCCCGGCGATGATCCAGAACCGGACGATGACGGTGTTCTCCACCCAGCCGGCGAGCTCGAAGTGGTGATGGATCGGCGCCATGTTGAACACCCGCCTGCTGGTGATCTTGAAGACTCCGATCTGCAGGATCACCGAGATGGTCTCGATGACGAACAGGCCACCGAGCACGATCAGCAGCAACTCGGTCCGGGTGACGATCGCGATGCCGGCGAAGGCGCCGCCGATCGCCAACGAGCCGGTGTCACCCATGAAAATCTTGGCCGGGGAGGCGTTCCACCACAGGAAGCCGAAGCACGCGCCCATCGCGGAGGCGGCGACCAACGCGATGTCCAGCGGGTCACGGACGGAGTAGCACTGGGCGAGCTCGGGCTGCAGCACGCAGGAGTTGCGGAACTGCCAGAAGCCGATCACGACGTAGGCCGCGAACACCATGATCGACGAGCCGGCGGCCAGCCCGTCGAGCCCGTCGGTCAGGTTGACGGCGTTGGAGGTGGCGGTGATGACCAGGTAGGCGAAGATCACGAAGCCGACCGTGCCGAGCCCGGTCGCGGCGTAGTCCCGGACGAAGGACAGCTTGTCCGAGGCGGGACTGAGCCCGTCGCCGTTGCGGAACTGCAGGGCGGCGACGGCGAAGGCGACCCCGACGACGAACTGCCCGATGAACTTCGCCGCCGCGTTCAGGCCCAGCGAGCGCTGCTTGCGGATCTTGATGAAGTCGTCGAGGAAGCCGACCACGCCCAGGCCCACCATCAGCGCCAACACCAGCACGGCGCTGGCCGTCGGGCCGCGGTCGTGCTGGTTGAGCACCAGCAGGTGGGCCACGGTGTAGCCGATGACGGTCGCCACGATGATGACGACCCCGCCCATGGTGGGGGTGCCGCGCTTGGTCGCGTGGCTGCTGGGCCCGTCCTCGCGGATCTCCTGCCCGTAGCCGCGGCGGCGGAACAGCCGGACGACGGCAGGCGTGCACAGCAGCGAGACCAACAGTGCCGTCATGGCCGCGACGAGCACGGACCTCATCCGGCGGGCCTCATGGGCCCGATCCTTCCAGGGGAGGGTCCAGGAGCGCAGCAGCGACGCGCTCCAGGCCAGCACTGCGTGATGCCTTGACCAGCACCACATCACCCGGGCCGAGCTCGGCGCGCAGCAGTTCCACGGCGGCCTGGACGTCGGGGACGTGCACCGACTCCGCGCCCCAGGAGCCCTCGAGCACCGCCCCGGCGTGGATTCCGCCGGCCTGCGGACCGACGACCACCAGGCGGCGGATGTCCAGGCGCACGACGAGGCGACCCAACTCCTGGTGCGCCTGCTCAGTGTCCTCGCCCAGCTCGGCCATCAGGCCGAGCACGGCCACGGTGCGGCGGCGCTTGCCCGCGCTCATCACCGCCAGCGTCTTCAGCGCCGCCCGCATGGACTCCGGGTTGGCGTTGTAGGCGTCGTTGATCACGGTCACCCCGTTCGGCGCCTCGGTCACCTCCATCCGCCACCGGCTCACTGGCCGGGCCGCCGACAGCAGGTCGGCGACGTGCTCGGCGCTGCGCCACAGCCCCATCGCGAGCACGTTGGCCGCGACGGCGAGGGCGTTGGACACCGCGTGCTCCCCGCGCAGTTGAAGGCTGACCGGGGCGCTGCCCATCTGCTTGGTGACCAGGGTGAAGCGGGCCCGTCCCTGGTCGTCGAGCTCGACCCCCTCGGCCCGGTATTCGGCGTCCGGGCTCACCCCGAAGGTCACGATCTGCTCGGGCGTCCGCGCGGCCAGGCCGAGCACCAACGGGTCGTCGGCGTTGAGGACGTTCAGGGCGCAGGCGGTCCCGTCCGGCTCCGGATCCAGCAGCTCACCCTTCGCCTGCGCGATGGTGGCCCGGCTGCCGAACTCCCCCAGGTGGGCCGTGCCGATGTTGAGCACGGTGCCGGCGTGCGGCTGCACGATCGAGCGCAGGAAAGTGATGTGCCCGAGTGCCCTGGCGCTGTACTCCAGCACGGCGAAGCGGGTATCGACCTCGCGGCGCAGCGCCGTGAGCGGTAGCCCGATCTCGTTGTTGTACGAGCCGACCGGGGACAGCGTGGGGCCCAGCGCGGACAGCACCGTGGCCAGCAGGTCCTTGGTGGAGGTCTTGCCGCTGCTGCCGGTGATCCCGAAGGTCAGCGGCTCGATGCCGACGACGTACAGCTCGCGCGCCAGCGCCTGCATCGCGACCAGCGGGTCGTTCACGACCAGGCAGGGCACGCCGGCCACGGGGCGAGCGGCGAGCACCGCGACGGCGCCGGCGGCGATCGCCGCAGCGGCGTGGTCGTGGCCGTCGCTGCGCTCGCCCGGCAGGGCCACGAACAGCCCGCCGGGCCGGACGAGCCGGCTGTCGACCTCGACGTCGGCGGACACCAGGATGTCCGTGGGCTGCCCGACCACCGCCGCCCCGGTGATCCGGACGACGTCGCCGACACTGGTGGGGATCATGTGCCGAGCAGCTCACGCAGGACCTGGCGGTCGTCGAACGCGATGACCTGCCCGGCGCTCTCCTGCGCGATCTCGTGTCCCTTGCCCGCCACCACCACAGCATCTCCCGGCTGGGCGGCCCGGACCGCCCAGGCGATCGCCGCGCGCCGGTCCGGCTCGAGCACCGCGTCGGGGGCACCCGTCGCCATCGCGGCCAGGATCGCCAGCGGGTCCTCGCTGCGGGGGTTGTCGCTGGTCAGCACGGCCAGGTCGGCCAGCGCGGCCGCCGCTCCCATCCCGGGGCGCTTGGCCCGGTCCCGGTCGCCGCCGCAGCCGAGCACGATGATCACCCGGCCGCGGATGAGGGTACGCACGGCATGGATCAGCCGGGTCACGGCGTCGGGGGTGTGCGCATAGTCGACGACGGTCAGGAACGGCTGCCCCGCATCGATGCGCTCCATGCGCCCGGGCACGCCGGGCAGTTCGGCGACCCCGCGTACGGCGTCGGCGATCGGCACTCCCGCCGTGGCCAGGCAGGCCAGCGCCGCCAGGGCGTTGGTCACGTTGAAGGGCCCCGGCAGGCGCACCGAGGCCCGCACGTCGACCCCCGGCCCGAGCAGCCGGAAGGTGCTGCCGTCCTGGCGCAGGTCGACCTCGCGGGCCCGCCAGTCGGCGTCCTCGCCGTAGGTGGTGACCGGCAGGGCGGTGGACCGTGCGACGCGCCGGGCGGCCGGGTCGTCGGTGTTGAGCACCGCGCGGTGCGCGTGCGCGGGGGTGAACAGGGCTGCCTTGGCCGCTTCGTACTCGTCCATGGTGGCGTGGAAGTCCAGGTGGTCCTGACTGAGCTGGGTGTAAGCGGCGACGTCGAACCGGACGCCGTCGACCCGCCCGAGCGCGAGCGCATGGCTGCTGACCTCCGCGGCGACGGCGGTCGTGCCCCGCTCCCTCATCACCGCCAACAGCGCCTGCAGCTCCGGCGCTTCCGGGGTGGTGCGGACGCTGGGCAGGACGTCGTCGCCGATCCGGGTGAGTACGGTGCCGAGCAGTCCGGTGCGGTGCCCGGCCGCCCGCAGGCCGGCCTCCAGCAGGAAGGCCGTCGTGGTCTTGCCGTTGGTGCCGGTGATCCCGAACAGCAGCATCGCGGCGGCCGGGTCGTCGTACACCCAGCGGGCGACTTCGCCGAGCACCGCCCTCGGCTCGTCGGCGACCAGCACTGGGACGTCGTAGACCGAGCAGCGCGGCGCGCCGGAGGGGTCGGTCAGCACCGCGGCGGCGCCGGCGGCCACCGCCTGACCGGCGAAGTCGGCACCGTGGGCGGACGCGCCAGGCAGCGCCGCGTAGAGGTCACCGGCCCGAACGGACCGCGAGTCCAGCGTGCAGCCGCGTACGGTCCGAGCGGTGACCGGCCGGTCGGCGCGCAGCGTCGGCAGGCGTTCGAGCAGCTGGGAGAGGGGGCGGGGCGGCGAGGCGTCCGGGCGTAGCACGAAGGACAGGCCGCTAGGGCGCCCGCAGGCGCAGCGTCGGGCTGACCGCCCCCGTGGGCGGCACCCGCATGCTGAGCAGTGCGAAGCTCATGATGTCCCGGAAGACCGGCCCGGCGACGGCGCCACCGTAGTAGCCGTTCTTGGGCGCCTGGATCGATACCGAGACCGCCAGCCGGGGGGCGTCGGCGGGCGCGAACCCGACGAAGCTGGCGGTGTAGCTGCCGTCGTAGCGGCCGTCGACGACCCGCTGGGCGGTGCCGGTCTTGCCGGCGACCCGATAGCCCGGGATGGCGGCGCTGACCGCCGTGCCGCCCTCGTTGGTCACCCCTTCGAGCATGCCACGCAGCTGGGCGGCGATCTCGGAGGAGATGACCCGGGTCTGCGCGGGCGGTGGCGCCGGGACGACCTCCCCGCCGGGCTCGGTCGTCGACTTGTGGATCGTCGGGGTCACCCGGATCCCGTCGTTGGCGACGGTCGCGTAGACCGAGGCCATCTGGACCCCGTTGACCGAGTAACCCTGACCGATCGGGTGGGTGCCGTAATCGGTGCCGGCCCAGTCCTTCTCGTCCCGCAGGATCCCGGCGCTCTCCCCCGGCAGCCCGAGGCCGGTACGCGAGCCGATGCCGAAGCGCTGCAGCATCTCGTACAGCTTGGGCCCACCGACCTTCTGGGCGGTCATGATCGTCCCGACGTTGCTGGACTCGACCAGGACCCCGGTCAGCGTCATCCGCTCGACCGGGTGGGAGTGCGAGTCCCTGAACCGTTTGTTGGAGATCTGGATCGTGTCCGGGACGCTCAGCACCGTGTCGGGGGTGAACTTCCCGGACTCGAGCGCCGCCGCCATGGTGATCACCTTGCCGATGCTGCCCGGCTCGAAGACGTCGGTGATGGCGCGGTTGCCCCGCAGCGACGCGTCGGAGGCTCCGGGATCGTCGGCATCGAACGTCGGTACGGAGGCCAGCGCCAGGATCTCGCCGGTCTGCACGTCCAGCACCGTGGCGCTACCGCTCTCGGCGTCGGCTGTCGCGAGCGCGTCGGAGAGGGCCTTCTGGGC
>JBBSUR010000007.1:0-27239 GCA_038234255.1 Mycobacteriales bacterium
CGGCCAGGTCCCAGTTGACCGGCCCGCCCTGCCAACTCATCAGTTTCTGCAGCTGGCCGAAGACATCGCCCATCCCACCGGCGAACGGCCCGCCCGCTCCGCCGAACATCGCCGACAGCCCGAACGGGTCGCCGCCGCCCTCGGGCTCGTCGGGCCGGTCCGGGCTCCCGAAGCCGAATGGTGGCCGGGTCATGGCCGCACGCTCAGTTCCATGGCGTCCACGCTACGCCCGGCCGCCGGTGCGGAACTGTCGCCGTGATCCGCCGTCGGCGAACACGGGCCACCTCGGGCGTGGGCGTCACCGGAGGCAGCGGCGGGCTCGGTCGGGCGCTGCTCGAGCGGCTGTCCCTGCGTACCGACCTGGAGCGTCTGGTCGGGATCGACAGCGCCAGCCCACCGCTGGTCAGCCGGCTGCAGGGACTGTCGACCGTCGTCCACCTCGGCCTGAGCTTCGATCCGGCGGCCGCGCCCCGCGCCCGACGTGAACTCAACATCCGTGGCACCGCCGCCCTGCTCGACGCGGCGCGGCGGGCGGGCGTCGACCGGGTGGTGCTGGTGACCGGCGTCGAGGTCTACGGCGCGCTGCAGGGCACCGCGGTGCCGCTGCCGGAGGACGCCCCGTTGCGGGCGGAGCCGGACGACTCGCTGACCGGCGACCTCGTCGAGATCGAGCGGCTCGCGAGCCACGCCACCCGTACCGGGTTGGACATCGTCGTGCTGCGTCCGGCCACCCTGGTGGGAGGAGCGCTCGGTCCGGCGTACGACGGCACGCAGATCCACTCGCTGGCCGGCGCCCGGCTGCTGGCCGTGCGAGGGGTGGAGCCGCTGTGGCAGCTGTGCCACACCGATGACCTGTTGAGCGCGCTGGAGCTGGCGGCGCTCGGGCAAGTGTGCGGCGCCCTGACGGTCGGCTGCGACGGATGGCTGAGTCAGCGCGAGGTCGAGCACCTCGCGGGGCGGCGGCGCCTGGAGCTGCCGGCCGCGTTCGCCCTGTCGACCGCGGAGCGGCTGCACCGGATCGGCGCGACCACCGGCTCGCCCAGGGAGCTGAACCGGTTGCTGTTCCCGCTCGTCGTCGAGCCGCGCCGGCTGCACGCCGCCGGCTGGACGCCGGCCTGGACGAATGCCGGGGCGCTGGCGGCGCACCTCGCCAGCCGGCCGGTGGCTCCCGTGCGGACCGGCAGCTACACCGCGGCCGGCGCAACGGTGGCGATGGTGGGTGCGGCCGCGCTCGTGCGCCGGGCCCGGCAGCGGCGCCGCTGAACCCGCCGCTGAACCCGTGCGTAGGCGGGACCGACGTACCGTCGCCCCATGAGCGTCATCCGGTTGCTCGACCTGCGCGATACCCCGCTGGATGTGGCCGAACTGCTGAGCGCGGTGGAGGATCCGGGGGCCGGCGGGGTCGTGTCGTTCACCGGGATCGTCCGTGACAGCGACGGGGGCAGGGCGGTGCGGGAACTGGAGTACGTCGCGCACCCCGATGCGCTGGCCGCCCTGCGCACCGTGGCCGAGCGGGTCGCGGCCGAGCTGCCGGTGCACGGGCTCGCGGCCGTGCACCGCACCGGACTGCTGCAGGTGGGAGACCTGGCCGTGGTGGTCGCCGCGTCGGCCGCCCACCGGGGGCAGGCCTTCGAGGCGGCGCGACGGCTGATCGACGACCTCAAGGCGACGGTGCCGGTCTGGAAGCGACAGGTCTTCCGCGACGGGGAGCAGGAGTGGGTCGGCACGCCCTGACCGGGCGGTGCGCGGTACTACCCGCTTGGTTAGCATCAGCCGGTGTCTGTCCCCGACTGGCTCCTCTGGCTGCTGCCGCTGCCGCTGGCGACCGGTGCGGCGATCGGCTGGGCGGCGTGGAGCTCGCGCACCCGCCGGCCCCAGCAGCCGGCGCAGTCGATCCGCGAGCACGAGCGGTTTCGGGCCGCGCTGGCCGCCCCGGCGCGTTCGTTGCGCCCGCCGCGGCCCGCTCCCCGCAAGCCTCGCTGACCTGACCTTCAGGTCGGGGCGGTCCCGTGCCGACAATCTCGGGGACGCAGGTGGGCGCGCAGGTCCGCTTCAGAGCGAAGGGCACAGCCGTGGAGCACGTCGTCTTCTTCCCCGCCTCCGACGGGACGCCGGCCTTTCGCCGGGTCCCGTCCGTCGAGGAGGCGGTACGCCTGGTGGAGCACCTGCGCAACGTCGAGGGGGTGTTCGAGGTGAGCGTGCACGCGCTGACGGCGGTCCCGTTGGCGTTCCGTGCCTACTACCGGGTGGAGATGCCCGGGGTCGAGGTAGCGCACCTGGTCGCTCCCGAGCCGGTCGCTCCCGAACCGGCCACCCTCGCGGCTGTCCTTCTCGAGCCGGAGCCCGAGCCCGAGCCGGTCACGCCGGTTCCCGCGCTCGCCCTCGTGGAGAGCCTGCCGGTCCAGGCCGGGGAGCCGGCACCGGAGCGAGTGAGCAGCCCGGTGCCTGCCCGCGACGGCGCCAACAGCTTGGGGTTCTTCGCCTGACCTAGGCTGAACCGGTGTCCCGGCGCACCCTGACCCTGCTGCTCGCCACCCTGCTCGCCATCGGCCTCACCGCCGGCGCCGTCCAGGCCCGGGTCCCGTATGTGGCGCTGGGTCCGGGCCCGACGTTCAACACCCTCGGCGAGGTCGACGGCACGCCCGTGATCGCCATCGACGGCCGGCAGACCTTCCCGACCGACGGGCACCTGGACCTCACCACGGTGGGCGTGCAATCGCGGCTGACCCTGTTCGGCGCCCTGCGCGGCTGGTTCGACCGCGACCTGGCGGTCGTGCCCCGCGAGGTCGTCTACCCGCCCGGCCGCACCGACCAGCAGGTCGAGCAGATGAACACCGAATCCATGCGCGAGTCTCAGGACAACGCCACCCGGGCGGCCGCCCGGCAGCTCGGCCTGCGCATCGCGGAGATCACCGTGGCCGAGGTCGCGCCGGGCGCCCCGGCCACCGGCCGGTTGCAGGTCGGTGACGTCCTGGTCAGCGTGGACGGCACGATGCTGCGCGACGCCGCCGAGCTGCGGGCGGTGATCGGGCGCAAGCAGATCGGCCAGTCGGTCCAGGTCGACTACCGGCGCATGGGCCGGGCAGGCAGTGTCGAGATCCCCACCGTCGCCTCCGGCGGCGACGGTCCACCGCGTCCGGTCATCGGGATCGTCACCAAGGAGACGCCGGTCGACGCGCCCTTCGAGGTGATGATCAGTCTGCAGGAGGTCGGCGGACCCAGTGCCGGGTTGCTGTTTACCTTGGGCATCCTCGACAAGCTCGGCCAGCCGTCGCTGACCGCCGGCAAGTACATCGCGGGCACCGGTGAGATCTCCCCAGACGGCACGGTCGGACCGATCGGCGGCATCAGCCAGAAACTGGTCGCCGCCAAGGCCAAGGGGGCGCAGGCGTTCCTCGTTCCCGCGGAAAACTGCGCCGAGGCGAGCCGGCAGGCACCGGCGGGACTGCCCCTGCTCCGGGTGGAGACGCTGTCGGATGCGCTTGCCGGTCTGGCGGCGTTGCGGGCCGGTTCGATGCCGGTGCTCTGCGGCAGCTGAGCACCACCCGGTCCAGCAGACCGACCGCCCGGCAGAACCGCGCACCACGCCCACGCACCACGCCCACGCGCCGGGCCGACGCACAACGCCCACGCGCCGGGCCCCCGGCTCCTAGACTTCCGCCATGGAGCCCGGAGTCCCGTTCGCGCTCCTGGGGGCCGTGGTGCTCCTGGCGGTGTCCGCCTGGGTCGGGATGGCGGCCGCGGCGCTGGCGTTCGCCGGCTGGGGGTCCGGGCGGCGGATGCCGGCCCTGGTGCTCGTCCTCGGTGCGCTGACCCTCGCCGCCGTCGAGACGGTCACGGCCACCAGCTTCGGTCAGTCGTCGTCGGATCCGCTGGTGCTCGGCCGGGCCGCCGGGCTGCTGCTGTTGGCCGGCGGGCTCTGGCTGGGCGCACTGTCGCGCCGGCCGGTCGGCCGGTCGGCCGCGGCGGCGGGAGTGCCGGTCGCGCCGGGTGTCGTCGTACCGCTGGCAGCGCTGCCCGGCCCGGCCGGACTGGCCGTGGTGGCCGGTTTGGCCGCCGTCCTCGGTATTCTGCGCTCCCGGCGGGACGGTCCGGGGCGGCTCCTGGCCGGCGGCCTGCTGCTCGCGACGGCGGCGGTCGGGCTCGCCCCCGTGGCCGACGGTGCGACCGGGGCGCTGGTGGTGTTGTTGCTGCGCGGGCTATCGGCGCTGCTGCTGCTGACGGCCCTGGCGATGCTGGCGCAGATCAGCCTGCTAGGCAAGGTGGTGGCGGCGATCCTGGCTGGCGTCCTCGCCATGGCCACCGCCGCCGTCGGGGTCGTCGGCACCGTGGTGGCCAGCGGTTACGACCGGGAGCAGGCGAGCCTGGTGAGCGAGGCGGCCGACGGGCGGCTCGAGCTGCTCGGCCAGACGCTGGACAACGCGCGGGTCGTTGCGGCGCTCGCGGCGCAGGCCTGCAGCCAGCGGCCCGCGTCCTGCACAGCCATCCTGGAGCAACTGTCGCCGCCGGGGTTGTCCACCTTCGCCGTACGGGTGCCGCTGAACGGTACGGCGCAGTCCCTCGGCGGAAGTGTGCCGCTGGATCCGGCTGCGGTCGTGGCGCTTTCGGAGAGCAGCGCCGTGCAGAACGCGCTGGACGGCCGGCTGGGTCGGGTGCCCGACGAGGGGCTGCCCACGAAGGTCCGGCTCGTCGGCAAGGAGCCCGGTCTTGCCCTGGTCGTCGTGGTCCCGTCCGGACGTCCGACCCCGGAGTCCGAGCCGGACTCCGCCTTCGTCTACGGGGTGCGGTTGGACGAGCGCTACGCCGGGCGCGACTTCGAATCCGGCGATTTCGGGTTCTCCCTGCTGGTCGACGGACAGATCGTCTCGTCCAACCTGACCGGCCCGGAGCGGGAGCGGTTGGAGCGCATCGCGGCCGCCGCCCGGGTCTCTGCCGGGGTGGCGGACAGCGGGCTCACGGTGCCGGCCGAGGGCAGCAGCCCGACGGTCCACTTCCGGACGATCACCGCGCTGGACGGTGCGCCCGTCGGCACGCTGGCGCTGTCCCGCAAGGCGCAGGCGGCACTGGATGCGCAGCAGGGCGCGCTGCGGGCGCTGCTGGTGACGGCCCTGGTCACGACGGCGCTGGTCGGCGGGCTCGCCCTGCTGCTCGGCCGGCGCACCGTCGAGCCGGTGCAGCGCCTGACCGCCGCGGTCCGCCGCATGGCCGCCGGCGACCTCAGCGCCACGACGGGGGTCGGCGGCCGGGACGAGGTCGGCACGCTGTCGCGCAGTTTCGATGCCATGAGCGGATCGGTCTCGCGGCTGACCGGGGACCTGCGCGCCTCGGCCGCGCGACTGGAGACGGTGCTGTCGTCGATGTCGGACGGGTTGGTGGCCGCAGACGCCGCCGGTCTGGTGACGAGCATCAACCGGTCGGCGCTGGCCATGGTCGGTCTGGCGGACCCGGCCGAGGCGCTGGGTTCGCCCCTGTGGCAGGTGCTCGACGTCCGGGTCGGGGAGGAACCCCTCCCGCTCTCCGCCGGTGAGCGGGCGGATACGGCTGCCGAGGTGCACCGGGCGGACGGCAGCACCGTCCCCGTACGCGCGGCGATCGCCCCGCTGGACGACGGCGAGGGCATCGTCCTGGTGCTGCGCGACACGACCCGCGAGCGCGAGGTCGAGCGGATGAAGACCGAGTTCCTGTCCAATGTCAGCCACGAGCTGCGCACCCCACTGACCCCGATCCGCGGCTATGCCGAGATCCTGCTCGCCAAGCCCGGCCTGTCCGCGGACAAGGTGGAGCGGTTCGCCACGACGATCCGCGACGAGAGCATCAAGATGAACCGGGTCGTGGACCTGCTGGTCGACGTGGCGGCGATCGAGGCGGGACGGGTCAGCGTCTCGCCACGACCGGTCGCCCCCGCGGCGCTGGTCGACGGCCGGCTGGCCGTCTGGCGCGAGCGCGTGCCCGAGCGGGCCGCCGACCTCAAGCGCCGGGTCGGCTCCCGGCTCCCGGAGGTGTACGTCGATCCGGTCTGGCTCGCCAAGGCGTTCGACGAGCTGATCGACAACGCGATCAAGTACACCCCGGTCGGGACCGCCATCTTGTTGACGGCGTCGTTGGTCGAGAACGGCCGGCGCGTACGCGTGGCGGTGCGCGACACCGGTCCCGGTATCGCCGAGGGGGACCGCGAATCGCTGTTCACCTCCTTCGAGCAGGTCGACGGCTCGGCCACCCGGCGGGTCGGTGGGCTGGGACTCGGACTGTCGTTCGTCCGGCGGCTCGCCCAGGACACCGGCCTCCCGCTGACGGTCACCTCGGCCCTGGGCAAGGGGGCCGAGTTCGCGTTGGACCTGCCGGTCGTGGACGTCCCCGCGCCGCGCCGGCCCGGCAGGGCCCGGCTGGCGCACTGAGCGGCTGTCAGTCGTCCAGGGTGGCCAGCAGCGCGGTGGACAGCGCGGGCGTGAGATCCGGACCGGTGACGAGCTCGTCCGGGCCGAGGATGCCTGAGCTGTCCTGACCGCGCAGCCGCAGCACGCTGGCGCGTGCGCCGCCGCGCGTCACGCCGACCCCCATCCGGACCTCGCGTCGCTGCGGGTGGGCCGCCGCCGTGGCCGTCGGGTCGTCGGCGTCCTCCAGCGCCGCCTCGGCTGCGGGCGGCAGGACGAGCACCTCGTGCACCAGGATCACCCCGAGGACCTCGGCGCCGAACACCAGCGACGCCAGCTGCTCATCCAACGGGCCGTCGCCGAGCGGTTCCTGGGCGATCGGGGTGAGCGCGGCCGGGTCCCCGGCGACCAACCCCATCGTCCGGGCCAGCCCAGGCTCGGCCCGTAGGAGCTGCTCGGTCTGGACGAGTGCGAACAACTGCGCCGGCTGGTCCCACCCGGCTTCGGCGACGTGGCCCTCCACCTCACCGACGACGGCCTGCAGCGCGGGGGAGAGTGCTTCTCCCGGACGTGTCATGGAGCCATCCTCGCCGGTCCTGCCGGCGGGCTCGTCGGGGGCGCGAAGGAACCACCAGTGCTGCGGTGGGGTTGACTGCACAGGACCCCCAGAAGGCACAGGGCCCCCAGCAGTGGAAGAAGGTAGACAGTGTCCGTCCGCGCTCCCGGGGCGGGTCTGCCTGCCCGCCCGCGACTGCTCGTCCCGGTGCTCGCCGTGCTGGCGGTCCTGCTGGTGCTCGGCGGGGTCGGTGTGTCGCTGTACACCGATCTGCTGTGGTTCCGCAGCGTCGAGTTCAGCACCGTGTTCACCACGGTGCTGGGCACCAAGCTGCTGCTGTTCGTGCTGTTCGGGCTGCTGATGATGCTGGTGGTCGGCGCGAACGTCGCCATCGCCTACCGGGTGCGTCCCCCGTTCCGGCCGATGTCGCTGGAACAGCAGAACCTCGAGCGCTACCGGGTCGCGGTCGAACCGTTCCTGCGCGGGGTGCTGTTGCTGGGCAGCGCCGTCTTCGGGCTGTTCGCCGGCCTGTCGGCCGCCGCCCGGTGGGAGACCTGGCTGCTCTGGCGAAACGGCACGCCTTTCGGCCAGGTCGACGCCCAGTTCGGCCGGGACATCTCCTACTTCGCCTTCACCTACCCCTTCCAGCGGTTCGTGCTCGGCTTCCTGCTGACCGCAGTGATCCTGGCGCTGATCGCGGCTGCAGCCACGCACTACCTGTACGGCGGGGTACGGCTGCAGACCCCCGGGGAGAAGGTCAGCCCCGCCGCCCGGGCCCATCTCTCGGTGCTGCTCGGGACGGTCATCCTGCTCAAGGGCTACGCGTACTACCTGGACCGGTTCGGGCTGGCTTTCTCCGACCGCGGCCGGGTGCAGGGGCCGGGCTTCACCGACGTCAATGCGGTGCTGCCCGCGAAGAACATCCTGATCGGCATCGCCGTCATCTGCGCCCTGCTGTTCTTCGCCAACATCGTCGTACGCAACATCATGCTCCCGGCGGGCGCGCTGGGACTGCTCGTCGTCAGCGCGGTCGTCATCGGCGGCATCTATCCCGCCTACACCCAGCAGTTCCGGGTCAAGCCGAACGAGATCGCGCGCGAGGCACCCTTCATCCAGCGCAACATCGAGGCGACGCGGGCGGCGTACGGCATCGCCGACACCGAGATCACGCCGTACCGGGCCTCGCAGGACGTCGACCCCGAGCAGCTCCAGGCCCAGGCTGCCAGCGTCGACACCGCGCGGCTGCTCGACCCGAACGTGCTCGCCCCCACCTTCGAGCAGTTGCAGCGGCTCACCTTCTACTTCGGTGTCAGTAACCAGCTCGACATCGACCGCTACGAGTTCGACGGCGAGTTGCAGGCCTTCGTCGTGGCGGCGCGCGAGATCGACATCTCCAACCTGTCCGGCACCCAGCGCAGCTGGATCAACGAGCGGCTGGCCTACACGCACGGCAACGGCCTCATCGCCGCGCCCGCGGACCGGGTGGACGGAGAGGGGCGTCCGCTGTTCGAGGATCCCGCTGTGGCGGCCATCGAGCTGGACCAGACCCGCATCTACTACGGCGAGCTGTCGCCGGACTACTCGATCGTCAGCACCAACCAGCCGGAGGTCGACGGCCCGCGGGGGCTGACCCAGGGTCAGGCTCCTGGGGGCCCCGACCTGGACGCCGAGCAGGCCACCTTCAGCTACGACGGCGACGGTGGGGTCCAGCTGTCGAACCTGGGCCGCAAGCTGGCGTACGCCGCGAAGTACCGCGAGGTGAACCTGCTGCTGTCCGACGCGATCCGCGACGACAGCCGGCTGATGTACATCCGGGAGCCGCGTGAGCGGGTGCAGAAGGTCGCGCCGTTCCTGGAGCTGGACTCCGACCCGTATCCGGCCGCGGTCGACGGCCGGATCGTCTGGATCGTCGACGGCTACACCACCAGCGCGGGCTATCCCTACTCCCAGCGCACCGTGCTCGGCAACGCCACGGCGGACAGCCAGAGCACCAACCGACGGCTGCCGCAGGAGCAGGTCAACTACATCCGCAACTCGGTGAAGGCGACCGTCGACGCCTACGACGGCACGGTCACGCTGTACGAGTTCGGCCGGCCCGACCCGGTGCTGCAGTCCTGGAACAAGGCGTTCGGCGGGGACCTCCTGCAGCCAGAGAGCGCGATCAGCGAGAGCCTGCGGGCACACCTGCGCTATCCCGAGGACCTGTTCAAGGTGCAGCGGCAGCTGCTCACGCAGTATCACGTCACCGACGCGGAGGAGTTCTTCCTCCGTGAGAACTTCTGGGAGATCCCGGCCGACCCGGCCGCGGCCGTCAACGGCGCCACCAGCAACGCGCCGCCGCCGGTGCCCGGAGGTCAGCGGCCCTTCGTCGACGCGGTGGCAGCCAGTGGCCCGGACCAACCGCCGTACTACTCGTTGCTGCGGTTCCCCGGCGAGCGGGAACCGAGTTTCCGGCTGTCCACGTCGTTCACCGGCCTGAACCGGCCCAACCTGGCGGCCTTCGCGTCGGTGTCGTCCGACCCCGAGGACTACGGGCAGATCCAGGTGCTGGAGCTGCCGCGCAGCAACCCGCCCAACGGGCCGGGCCAGGTGGCTAACCAGTTCCTGTCCGAACAGGTCGTCGCGGATGCGCTGTTCCCGTTCCGGCAGAACCGCGCCGAGGTCACCTTCGGCAACCTGCTCACCTTGCCGGCCGGCGACGGACTGCTCTACGTGCAGCCGGTCTTCGTACGGGCCCAGGGTGGGGAGAGTTTCCCGACGCTGCAGCGGGTGCTGGTCAGCTTCGGCAACGACGTCGCGGCCAACACCACGTTGGCCCGTTCGCTGGCGGATTTGTTCGGTGAGCCGGCCCCGGCCGTCACCCCGACGCCGGGGGCGTCACCGGGTGCGTCGCCCGGGCCGTCGCCCGGGCCATCGTCGACAGCGTCCCCGGCTCCCGTCCCGGCTGGCGACACCGCTGCGTTGATCGCGGAGGCCGACGCCGCCTTCCGCGAGGGCGAGACGGCTTTGCGGGCAGGGGACTTCGCGGCGTACGGGCGGGCGCAGGACCGGCTCCGCGCGGCGCTCGACCGGCTCGCGACCAGCGGGGGGTCTGGCGGAGGCGCTGGCGGGGGCGCGGCCACGGTGCCGGCGCCGAGTCCGACGGGCTGAGCGCAGGCTCGGCGCGGGCACTCGAGCGGCTCGGGCAGCCGCTCCGGCTCGTGGGCCCGGATTCCGCGGTCGGCCAACAGCCCCTCGGCGCCGCGGCACTTGCTGCAGCGGGGGTTCGGCCAGCCGGCCACCTCGGTCATGGTCAGGAGTTTGCCGGGCGGTTCGCCGGTCACCTACACTGATGTCACAGCAACGCGGGGTGGAGCAGCTCGGTAGCTCGCTGGGCTCATAACCCAGAGGTCGCAGGTTCAAATCCTGCCCCCGCTACAGAAGAAGTGCAGGTCAGGGCATTGATCACCATCAAGGCCCTGACTGCTTTCAAGATCATTCCAGACTCATTCCAGAAGATTTCGCCACCGCCGCGTGAGGCCCCGTGCTGACTTGGCAGCGAGAAGCAGCGGCCGGCACCGGTCTCGGGCAACTCCATCGAAGCTTGCCGGTAGGCGGACTTGGTCTCTTCCGGCGCAACCGTTCACACCGTCCGCGCCGGCACGTCCGGTGAGCTAGGAGCGATCGGCTCCGCAGGTTCCTGGACAGCCAGCCAGGTCCCGAGCCCGCCGAGCAGCACGGCGCACACGACCAGGCTCACCCCGACCGCCAGCACCCCGGGCCTGTCCCGGCGCTCGCGGCGGTGCGCGTACAGGAAGAGGTACGCGCCTGTTGCCAGGTCGATGACCGCCAGGAAGCAGATCATGGCCGGGAGTCTGCTTGGTGGTGGAGCCGGGCGTCTTCTTGACCGCCGGCCAGCTCGGTCAAGGCCCCGCCCGCGCGGTTGTCGCGCCACCAGTCCACGCCGTTCAGGGTGTGTCTGCTGCGCGCTGATGTCACACGACCGGGATCACCGCACCTATCAGGGGTGACGGCCGGGACTGCGGGTGCGTCGAGCGTCCGACGCTGCGGTCCGTCCGGGGTGTGTGGACAACGGCGCCTGTGCCCAACTTGCGGTGCTGGGCGTCTCGGACGGGGTGTGGGCCCACACCGTGGAGTCGAGCCCGTCCGGGCCTGTCACCACGACGCCGAACGCCCAAGGAGACCTCTGTGACCGACAACAACGTGTCCCGCAACCGGCCGGAGCAGCCGACCGACGCGCTGCCTCCGTTCGAGGACGATCTTGCTGAGCTTGCCTGGCTGCAGTGCTCCGATCGGCTTTCTCGGCGGTGCACCGGCTACGTCGTCGGCGCGCTGCTGGAGTGGACCGCGGGGGGAGGACCATGGCCGGACCCTGCTGTCCCGGCGGCCGGGGCGGACTGTGATCACCTTAAGGCGCTGGAACAGATCTCGGGTCGGTTGTCCCGCCGCATCCAGGCCGTCGCGGGGGTGGCGGCCAAGTTCGAGCTGGCGCGTATCGGACGTGAACTGAACCTGGCGATCCGCTGCCAGCGCGACCCTGCCGGGTTGGCGGACTCGTTGTGGCGCGAGGCGGTCAACCGCCAGCCGTGGCTCGCCGGCCCGCCGCCGCCGTTGGTGTATGACGACGGCAGTGTGCTGTGAGGGCCTGGGACCAGGACATGGCGGACTTGGCAGCGGCAACGGCCGCTCTGCTGGCCGATGGCCCGGTCCGAACCGAGCCGATGAGGGACCTGCCCGCCACACTCGCGGCGCGCGACGCTGTGCTCGTCGGGCTGCGCGAGCTCGTGAGAGCGCTGGTCCAGGCCCCCCGGGCCGGCCTGGTCCGGGAGCTCACCGTCTTCGACGTCGTCCAGCGACCGGGGCAAGCCCTGTACTGCCGCTCAACAGCCCTGTACCAGGCGCTGGCCGAGCTCCCGCGTGCAGTGGCGTTCGGGACCGCACAGCTCAGCGGTGCGATCGACCTGACCCTGGCGGACTACGAGCAGCACTGGTACCGCGCGGCCCACGCGATGATCGGGTTGGAGGGCTCCCTGCCAGGTCTGAGCGAACTGCCCGGCCACCAGGCATGGGGGGTGCTGCGGGAGTTGGGCGACGTCGCCGCGGCGATGTCCTATCTGGACCACGACCTGGCCGAGGCGATCCTGCCAGCGCTGAAGACCGGCGAGGACCTCACCGTTGCCTACCGGCAGCTGATCGCTGGCCACGACGCGGTGCGGATCACCGCGGGGGAGATCCGGACGCGCATCCCCGCCCCTGAGCGCCCCGTCAGGCCGGCTGCTGCGGTCGCCGGCCGCCTGACCGGCGGCGGTCTGGCCAAGGCGATGAACGGTTATGCGCGGGCTGTGGCTGCCCGAGCCGACCAGCTGTCCGTCTCTGATTTGCGGGCTGTAGCCCGACTGCTCGAGTTCGGCGCGCACGACGCTGTCCACGTCCTGGAACGCAGCTCCGCCGCTGTCGGCGGCGCCGCAGACGTGGTCTTCGGGCTGACGGCGCTGCCCCGGCTGGCCGGGGCGCTGCGGGACAGTGCGGTCCGGTCGCCGAGCATGGCGCACCTGGACGTTGTCCGGGGGGTGGGCGAGATCGGTAAGCGGATGGAGGCGCTGCGCGAGCTGGCTGGGCGGCTACCCGACGGCGCATCGGATCAGGACCTACGACGACTCGCCGCTCCTGCGCTGGAGTTCGCCGCGGGCGCCTCGGTGCTGACCCAGCAGGTGCACGTCGCCGTCCGGGAGTCCCTGCGAACCGGGTCGATGCTGGTGCCCGGCCGACCGTCGGAGCGGAACCCGCTGTCGGCGCAATGGGTATCGCCGTACATGAACCCGGCTCGCGAGGGGCCACCAGCGGTGCAGCAGCGCGCCGAGGAACTGGCCAGGGCCGCGTCACGCCTGGGTCCTGCGGTCCGGGTAGCGCTGGACGATGTAGGAGGGCACCACGACGGCGAGGTCGACCCCTCCAAGCGGGCACTGGCGGCTGCCCGTAGTCACGCTGGCGCCGCCAGCGGCCAACTGCGCGCCCTGCTCGGGCAGCGCATCACCGACCAGCCGACACCGCTGTCAGCCACGCTGCCGACGCACCCCCAACGCGCGCCAGTCCGGGACAATCCCGCTGGGCGGCGGTGATCTCAAAGGCGGGCTTGTCCGCATCCTGCTGGTGTCGGCCGTCACAGACGCCTCCCGGCGGGAGGGTCGCTCAGCCGTGGCGTTCAGGCCGTCGGATGAGAAGGGGGAGGTGCGGGTTGTTGGAGCGTCTGATCCAGCGGTAGCGGGTAGGCGGCCCGGTTCGCTCGCTGGAGTGGGTTCTGGGCTGCGCCGTGGGCGCGGCTGTAGGCCTCCTGGGGGGGCGCTCTGGTCGATGGTGCTGTCACGCGGCGAGTCGGTGTAGCGCGCCCGCATGCTCAGCACCTGATCGGAGACTGAGTGCGTAGGACAGGAACTGGTCGACGGGCAGCCGGTCGAGTCGTTGAACGGCGAAGGCCACATCGGGGACGCGCAGCCACTGGCGGAACCGCATAGGCGTTCGCCCGGCAGATGGAGCGCCCGGGCGGACGCCGACGTGTCGCGTAGGTGCCTCACGTGCCGTAGTTCACGGACGCGAGTCGCCAGACGGTTGCTCAGACTCAGTACTCCGACCCGGCGGACGGCGTCTCGTGGAGGATCGTTTGCGCGATGAGGCTGTGCTGGCGCAGGTAGAACCGGTCCGTGGGGTGAGCACGTCCTCGCCCCTGGTGGACAGGCGGGTCCCACAGTCGCAGCCGGTGCCCCTGAGCACCTGCGGATAGGTCGCCCACGCCCGGCGCCGAGGGCAGGGGGTGCTCCAGCGTCGCCACCCGTCGGGTCGTGCCACCATTTGCGGCCAACCTGCTGGCGGTCCACGGCCGTGGGCACCGCCGGGGTGGATAGTGTGGCGCCGGGGCGGGTACCGCGGCCTCGATCGCGGACCACCGCCTCAAGAGGGGTGATGACGCCAGGGGGACTCCATGAGCTTGTGGGGCAAGCGGGCAGACATGCTCGAGCACGAGAGCGACCCCTACAACGCCGAGCCGCCCCTGGCCGCCCTGGCCGGGCAGCCGGTGACCGCCACCGACACTTTCTACAGCCGCAACCACGGCCCCGTCCCTGACATCGATTCCGACGCCTGGCGCCTGGTGGTGGACGGCCTGGTGCACACGCCGCTGGAGCTGTCGCTGGCCGATCTGGCGGCTCGCTTCGCCGAGCGCACCCTGTCCGCGACCCTGCAGTGCGCGGGCAACCGGCGCTCGGGGCTGATCGCCGTCCGGGACATCCCCGGAGAGGATCCTTGGCAGGGCGGTGCCACCTCGACCGCCACGTGGACGGGGGTACGCCTGGGTGACGTCCTGGCGGCTGCGGGGCTGGCCGAGGACGCCGCGCATGTGTGCTTCGCCGCGCCAGACGTCACCTCCCTCGCTGATCCGCCGCAGCCCTACGGCGGCTCGGTGCCGGTGGCCAAGGCCAGCTCTGCGGAGGTGCTGCTGGCCTGGGCGATGAACGGGCAGCCGCTGCCCCGCGTCCACGGCGCGCCGCTGCGGGTCGTGGTCCCGGGATGGGTCGGGGCCCGCAGCGTGAAGTGGCTGACCCGGATCACCGTGACCACCCAGCCCTCGGACAACTACTTCCAGGCGACCGCCTACCGGCTCCTGCCGCCCGACGCCGACCCCGACAGCGCCGGCCCCGGAGATGGGTTGTCCCTGGGCCCGGTAGCCCACAACTGCGAGGTCCTCAGCCCCGGTGACGGACAGCGGATCGCGCCCGGCCCGACGACGATCACGGGGTACGCCTACGCCGGCCAGGACCGCGCCGTGGCCCGCGTCGACGTCTCCCTCGACGCCGGCGCCACCTGGATGCAGGCGCAGCTAGATGCTCCCGACGGGCCGTGGACCTGGCAGCACTGGCGCCTAGACGCCGACCTACCGCTGGGCGCCGTCCAGATCCTCGCCCGGGCCTGGGACACCACCGGCGCGCTGCAACCCGAGCACGCGGACGACCTGTGGAACCCCAAGGGCTACGCCAACAACTCCTGGGCCTGCGCGCGGCTCACCGTCGAAGCGGACCCGACGTGAGGGCCGCCTGAGGCCGTGAACCTCGTGGCCAGGGCCCCCGAGTCACGCCGAGTCGCATGCCGGGCGCAGTGGTCCGGGGAGCCGTGTGACCTTCGCGGTCGCGGTCGCGGTCTCGGTCGCGGTCGCGGTCGCGGTCGCGCCCGCGGGCGCGCTTGGCGGGGGGTAGAAGTGCGACACGCAGTGCCGCCGGCCGATGCCGACGGGTAGTCGCCACAGCGACGGGGACCGGGCTGCCTCCGGCGCATCGTCGAGCGGGCCGAGCCGCGGTATCGCCGCCCGGACCGACCGTTGTGGCAGGGTCGAGGGATGCGTCGCATCGTTGCGTTGATCGCCCTGTCCGTCGGGCTGCTGGTGGGCTGCTCGAGCGGCCCGGACGCGCCCGCGCCGCAGGCCGCCTCCGGCCCGGCCGGGCCGGAGGCGACGGCGGCAGCGGACCAGCGGTTTCCCGACATCGTCGGGGTCGAGGTTTCCCGAAGCGGCTCCGAGTACACCTTCGCCGTGACGGTGAGCTCCCCGTACGACACCGCGCAGCGCTACGCCGACGCTTTCCGTGTGCGGGCCGAGGACGGCACCGTCTACGGGGTGAGGGAGCTGACCCACGACCACGCGAGCGAGCAGCCCTTCACCCGCTCGCTGTCCGGGGTGCAGATCCCGGCCGGCGCCACCAACGTGGTGGTTGAGGGGCGCGACCAGGCCAACGGTTGGGGAGGCGGGACGCAGGCCGTGGAGCTGCCGGCCTGACCGGGCGACCTGACCGGGGCGGCCCGGCCGGCTCGCAACGGGGTGACCCACTCCCACTACGCTCATCGCGGTGATCGGCCCGTCTGGCGTGGCCTAAGGCGTCTCGCGGGTCGGACCCCGGCTCTGCCGCGCCGGTGGATCTCGACTCGGTCGGGCAGCTGGGCCGACCTGGTACCGGGAGGTGATGGTTCTCGCGTCTCGTCGATGGTGACGGGGCGATTTCTGGCGAGCCTGCGGCGGTAGGTCGGCAACATCTCGGGCTCAGCTACGGAACGCGTCAGCATGGTCGAGTGCCCACTGCCGGATCGACCGTGGTGCGTGGCCGGTGATGCCCTGCACCGTGCTGGTCACTGGCTGCGGCGGAAGCGCTGTCGTGCTGTCGAACAGCGCTGCCACGAGATCGTCGGGTGCCCGGCGGCCTTTGCCGAGCCGCCGAGCTGGCGGGCGATCTCGCTGATCGGCTGGCCGGTGAAGTCGATCCGTTCGACGCGGGCGAGCAGCAGCGCGAAGGTGACGTCTGGGCGTAGCCGTCGGCGAATTGGTCCTCGTCCGCGTCAGGGAACAGCAGCTCGCGCCAGTCGGCGGCCAGGCTGATGAACGGCCCCCGGTGTGCTTCTCCTGCTCGAGGGCCTCTCCCACCTGGGGGAGGGGGCGGTCAGGACAGGGCGAGCACAGCGCGGGTGGCGACGTAGACGGCGACCGCGACGAGCAAGACCGCGAAGGCCCGGGTAAGGGTGTGGCTGGCGACCCGGTCGGCGACCTTCTTGCCGAGCAGCGAGCCGATGATGGCCGCGACTGTGAACGGGACGATGACGTCCCAGGCGAAGGTGCTGTTGCCCACGCGCGCCACGAGGGCCACGGCGGAGTTGAGCGCGATGACGAGCAGCGAGGTCCCGACGGCGACGGGCATGGAGAAGCCGAGCGCGATCGCCAGGACCGGGACGATGACGAAGCCGCCGCCCACGCCGAGGAAGCCGGTGAGGAAGCCGATGAGCAGACCGGCGGCGACAAGTCGTAGAGCCGCCTTGGAACCGGTGATCGTGGGGGCGGGGCGGGCAGCCGTGGCGGTGCCGCCGCTCGTCCGGGAGCCGGTGTCCTGGTCGTCGGCGGGGTCGGGGGCGTGCGAGTGGGACCGAAGGAGCATCCCGGCGGCGGCGACCAGCATCAGCGCGGCGAACGACAGCAGCAGGACGTTCTCGTCTACGAGGCGGTTCAGGCGGGTGCCCAGCACCGAGGCCGGCACCCCCGCGGCTCCGAGCAGCAGCCCGGTCTTCCATCGGGTGTTGCCGCTTCGCGCGTGTCCGACGCTGGCGAAGACGGCGGTGATCCCGACGATGACGAGGCTGCCCGTGGTGGCTTCCTGGGCGCTCAGCCCGAGAACGAAGACCAGCGCGGGCACGGTGAGGACGGAGCCGCCGCCGCCGAGCGCCCCCATGACCAGGCCGATGAGCAGGCCCAGCCCCAGGGCGGCGGGCAGCATCAGGCGATCTCGCCCGGTGTGCCGTCCCCGCGGACGACCGGCAGCCCCGCAGCGGCCCACGCCGTCATCCCGCCGGCGAGGTTGCGGACGTCCTCGCGGACGTCGAGCAACAGGGCCTGACCGGCATCGGCCAGGTGCGCAGCCTCGGCGGGACCGACGTCGACGACAGGGGCGGGCTTGGTCATGGGGTGTTCCTGACGCGCGAAGGGATCGGAGGCGGTGGTCCGGCGCTCACCTGATATCCGCGGCTGTCGAAAGAGGCGGTGACCGCGTAGCGGTCCCCCCGGACCAGGGTGTAGCGGAACTCCAGCGGTCGTCCGTGCAGGCAGCCGGTGCGCTCGACCATGAGCAGGGCCGCCGTAGCGGGCATGCGCAGCAGGTCGCGCTCGCCACGGGTCGGCTGGACGGCACGGACCTGCTCACGCCCGCCGGTCAACCGGATGCCGCAGTGGTCGGCAAGCTCGTCGTACAGCGCCGTGTGGGTGAAGTCGGCCTCGAGCAGCGGGTGCGCCACCTGGGCGGGGAGCCACGCCCGGTCCAGCGCGAGGGGTTCGTCGCCGGCCAGGCGCAGGCGCTCGAGGTAGACCAGCAGGGTCGATTCCTCCAAACCCAGCCTGACCGCGACCACGCCGTCCGCGCGGACATCCAGAGCGCGCACGACGCTGCGCTGCTCCAGTCCGCGCGACTGGACCGCCGCGAACAGGCTGGCCAGCGCGCCGAGCGGCTGCTCGACCTCGACCGGCGCAAGGCGCGGACGGCGCCCGCGCGCCGCGCTCACCACGCCTTCGGTGCGCAGGTGCCGCAGCGCCTCGCGCACGGTGTGCCTGCTGACGGAGTACTGCTCGACCAGCTCGAGCTCACCGGGGAAGTCGGAGGTGAACTCGCCGGCGGCCAGCCGCGCCCGCAGGTCGCTCAGCAGCTGCTGCCACAGCGGCACGCCGGTCGCGCGGAGCAGCCGCGTCGCCGGGAGCCCTTGCCGCAGAGACATCACTCGCCTAATGTACGGACAAACAAGCAGGGGGACAAGCCCCAGGAGGCAGCATGCGCGTCGATGTCATCGAGACCCCGGACCTGGGTGACCGCAGCTACGTCGTCAGCGACGGCACCAGCGCGGTCGTGATCGACCCACAGCGCGATGTCGACCGGGTCGAAGCGCTGCTGGAGCGCCTGGGCGTCCCGGCGACGATGGTCCTCGAGACCCATCTGCACAACGACTACGTGACGGGCGGCCACGCGCTCGCCCGCCGGTCCGGCGCCACCTACGTCGTCTCGGGCCGCGATGACGTCGGCTTCGAACGGTGCTCGGCGCACGGCGGCGACGAGTTCAGTGTGGGGTCCATGACGGTGCGCGTCCTGGAGACCCCCGGACACACCGACAACCACCTCACCTACGTCGTCAGCGACCACAGCGGCGAGGCGCCGGCGGTGTTCAGCGGCGGGTCGTTGCTGTACGGCAGCGTCGGGCGGACCGACCTGCTCGGCGAGGACCGCACCGACGACCTGACGCGCAAGCAGTGGCGCTCGGCCCGCAAGCTGGCCGAGGTGCTGCCCGAGGAGGCGGCGCTGTACCCCACGCACGGTTTCGGGTCCTTCTGCTCCTCTGGCGGCGCGAGCGGCGGGAGCGAGAGCACCATCGGCTTGGAGAAGACGCGCAACGACGCGCTGCTCGACGACGACGAGCAGCACTTCGTCGACCGCCTCGTCGCCGGACTGACCGGCTACCCGGCCTATTACGCGCACATGATGCCGCTGAACGCCCAGGGCCCCGACGCGCCCGACCTCAGTCCCGTCAAGACGGTGGACCCGGGCGAGCTGGCTGCCCGGATCCGCACCGGGGAATGGGTGGTCGACCTTCGCGACCGCTCCGCCTACGCCGGTCGCCACCTCGCCGGCACCGTCTCGATCATGATCGGCAAGCAGTTCTCCACCTACGCCGGCTGGGTCATCCCGTGGGGGGCGCCGATCACGCTGATCGGCGAGAACCCGGAGCAGGTCGCCGACGCACAGCGGCAACTGGTGCGCATCGGCATCGACCACCTCGCCGGCAGCGCGACCGGCAAGCTCGATAAAATCGCTCCCGACGTACCGGTGCGCTCCTACCCGCAGGCGACGTTCGAAGACGTGGCCGCCGCCGGGGACGCCGTCGTCCTGGACGTACGCCGCGAGGACGAAGTCAAAGACGGCCGCATCGACGGCGCGAAGCACATTCCGCTGCCCTGCTTGGTCGACCGGATGCACGAGGTGCCGCACGGCAAGGTCTGGGTGCACTGCGCCAGCGGGTTCCGTGCCAGCATCGCGGCCAGCATCTTGGACCGGGCCGGGCACGAGGTCGTCCACATCGACGACGAGTACGCCAACGCCGAGAAGGCAGGCCTCCGGATCATCCAGCCGTGACGGCCCTCCGGACGAGCCGGACCAGCCTCGCGTGCTGAGCGCCCGGCTGTACGACCTGGCGCTCGCCGGCGCGGAGCGGCGGGCGCTGGGCGCCTGGCGCCGCGAGCTGCTGCGGGACGTCTCCGGGACCGTGCTGGAGATCGGAGCCGGGACGGGTGCGAACCTCGACGTCTACGGCCCGGCGGTTTCGCGGCTGCTGCTGGTCGAGCCGGACCAGGCGATGCGCGCCCGCCTCGCGGCGCGGGCGTCGGCGGACCGGTCGCGCAACGTCGTGCTCGCCGCGTCCGCGTCCCGCCTGCCGCTGGCCGACAGCAGTGTCGACGCGGTGGTCAGCACCCTGGTGCTGTGCTCGGTCCGCAGCCTCGACCGCGCACTGGCCGAGGTGCGCCGCGTCCTGCGGCCGGGTGGGCGGCTGCACCTGGTCGAGCACGTCGCCGCAGAACCCGGCAGCGTCCTGCGCCGCGCGCAGGGCGTCGTCGCGCCGGCCTGGTCCCGTCTCGCCGGTGGCTGCTCGGTCCTGCGGTCGACGCGGGACGTGCTCGCCGCTGCCGGTTTCGACGTCAGCGACGTCCGGTCGGACGTCCTGCCGGTGCCCGTGCCGTTCGTGCGACCGGTCGTGCGCGGCACGGCTCGGCCCTGACCTCAGGAGACCCATGACCGCCCAGGACTGGAACAGCCGGTACGCCGCCGCGCAGCAGTGGTCGGACGAGCCGAACGCGCTGGCCGCGACGCTCCTGGTCAACGTGCCCCCGGGGCGCGCTCTGGACCTCGCAGCCGGTGAAGGACGGATGGCGCTGTGGCTCGGCGCCCGTGGTTGGCGGGTCACGGCCCTGGACTTCTCCGTCGTCGGGCTGGAGCGGGGCAAGGCGCGGGCGACTGAGCTCGGCGTGGACGTCGACTGGCAGGTCGCGGACGCGACCACCGTCGAGCTCGGGCAGCAGATCTACGACCTGGTGCTCGTGCTCTACCTGCACCTGCCGCGTACGCAGCTGCCCGGCGTGCTGTCGCGGGCCGCCGCCTCAGTGGCGCCCGGTGGCCGGTTGCTCGTCCTGGGCCACGACCAGGACAACCTGGAGCGCGGGGTCGGCGGTCCTCAGGACCGGGACCTGCTGTACGACACGTCCCTGCTGCGAGCCGGCGCCGAAGGGCTCGACCTGCAGCGGCTGGAGCAGGTGGAGCGACCGGTCGGCGAGCGCACCGCAGTGGACACGCTGCTACTCGCCCGTCGGGGCTGACGCCGGGTCGCTGATCCGTCAGCGGCGCAACAGCGACAGCAGCCCTCGGCGCTTCGGCGACCCCGAGGTCGCCGAATGCTCCGTCGCCACGCCGCAGGTGCACCGCCGCGCCGCGGGGACACCGCGCATGACCTGCTCGACGTGCCGTCCGCACCCGGACCACGTCGTCCTGCCGCACGTGCGGCACGTCGCCTGACTGCACATCCCGGACCCTTCCGCTGGTGGTGCCTGCGGCGCTGTCCCGAAGTGGACATCTCGCGCCTCTCACCTATGATGTACGTACATTATGGCGAGCGCCACAACGGTGCGGTCGGTCACAGCAGGCAAGCCCGTCCACAAGCGGCCGGAGCCGCTGCTTGGCTCCGCGCCCGCGGGGCAAGGGACCTGCGGACACAGACCGCAGCAGACGAGGAGACCGAAGATGGACTACGGCACCACCGTCACCACGGACCTGAGCTTCGACGACGCGGTCGCCCGCACCCGGGAGGCGCTCCAGGAGCAGGGCTTCGGCGTGCTGACCGAGATCGACGTGCAGGCAACGCTGAAGAGCAAGCTCGACCAGGACATGGAGCAATACCTGATCCTCGGCGCGTGCAACCCCCAACTCGCCCACCAGGCGCTGGACGTCGAGCGCGACATCGGACTGCTGCTGCCCTGCAACGTCGTGGTCCGCCGCAGCGGCGACGCAACCCTGGTGCAGGCACTGGACCCCCAGGTCATGGTCAGCCTGCCCGGGCGACCGGAGCTGCAGCCGGTCGCCGACGAGGCCGCAGCGCGGCTGGGTGCCGCGCTGAACGCCGTGGCCAGCTCGTGAAGCCGGTCGATGTCATCGGCAGCCAGCCCGGGCGGGTGCTGCGCGTCGTCGTCGGCAGCGCGGTGATCGGCTGGGGGCTACGTCGCGGCGACGGCCGAGGGCGTGCCGCCGCCGCGGCCGGCGTCGTGCCGCTCGCGGCGGGCGCAGCAGACGTCTGCCTGCTGGGCCCGCTGGTGCACGGACCGCTGCGTGGTAAGGCGTTCCGCGAGCAGCGGGCGCAGCGCCGCGAAGCCGGCCAGCTCTGACCCCCTCTGGACAAGGAGACCGCGCAGTGACCGCACCCTCGGGCAGTGCCCCCGTCGTGATCGTCGGCGGCGGTCACAACGGCTTGGTCGCCGGCTGCTACTTGGCCAAGGCCGGTCGGCGGGTCCTGGTGCTCGAGGCGAGCGACAAGCTCGGCGGCGGGTCGCGTACCGAGGAGACCATCCCGGGTTACCGCTTCAACACCCACGCTGCCGCGCACAACATCATCAACATGACGTCGATCCCGGCCGAGCTCGACCTGGCCGGAGCGGGACTCGACTACATCCCGATGGAGCCGTTCGCGACCGGCTTCTTCCGCGACGGCCGGATCGTGCGCTTCCACCGCGACATCGAGCAGACGGTCGCCTCCATCGCCGAGCACGACAAGGCCGACGCCGAGGCCTACCGGGCGTTCATGCACAAGGCCGTCCCGCTGGTGAAGACCGCCGTCACTGGGCTGGAGAGCGGTTCGAGTGCCGGCGGCGTGCTCAAGGCGGCCGGCAGCAAACTCTGGCCGTTGCTGCAGGGGGTGAAGCGGTCCGGCGGTCCTATCGGTCTGGCGCACGACCTGGTCACGCCGTACGGCTCGCTGCTCGAGCGGGTGCTGCGATCCGACCTCACCCGGGCTCCGATCTCGTCGTTCGCCAGCCACAGCTCAGCCGGTCCGCACCAGCCCGGCGGTGCGTTCTTCGTGTACTGGCAGGCCGCCTATCACCTGTACGGGCAGTGGCACCCACGCGGCGGGTCGCAGGCCCTTACGGATGCGCTCGAGCGTCGGCTCACCGGCTGGGGCGGCCAGACCCGCACCGGTGCGGTCGTCGCGCGCATCGACGCCGCCGGTGGCCGCGCCCGGGCGGTCGTGCTCGCCGGCGGCGAGCGGATCGAGGCCGCCGCCGTGATCACCGCGACCGACGTGCAGACCGCGCTGCTGGACCTGCTCGACCCGCCGCTGGCGGGTGAGCTGGGCCGGGATCTGTCGGCGGCGCACCGCGGTAACGCCGTGCAGCTGGTCGTGCACCTGGCGACCGACAAGCTGCCGCCCTACCCTGAGGCGCGCGAGGGCGACTGGAACGGCCTGCAGTCCCACGTCGACCACATGCCCCAGCTCACCAAGGGGTTCCTGGCCGCCGAGGCGCGGCGGCTGCCCGACCCGCCGCCGACCTACTGCTTCACCCCGAGCGTGTACGACTACAGCCTGGCCCCGGCCGGGCACCACACGGTCTACCTGGCCTGCCCGAGCGCGCCGTACGAGGTCGACGGCGGCTGGGACAGCCACGCCGAGTCCTTCGCCGACGCGATGGTCGAGCAGGTCGAGCAGCACGCGCCCGGCTTCCGCGACAGCATCCTGGCCCGCACCGTCCGCACGCCGACCCTGATGGCCGAGGAGCTGCGCTGGCCCGGGGCGCACCCGATGTACCTCGACGTCAGCCTGGATCAGCTCGCGTTCCTGCGGCCGACCCGGAAGCTGTCCGGGCACACCGTCCCCGGCGTGCGGGGGCTTTTCACCTGCGGTGCGTCGACCGCGCCGGTCGGGGGCATCGCCGGCAGCAGCGGCAAGGCGGCAGCCCTGCAACTGCTGAAGGAGTCGTGAGCGCGCTACCACCCGAGCAGGTCCTGCAGGCGGTGCGCGAGGGCCGACCGAGCCTCGTCAGGCCAAGGACAGGAAGAGCTTCTCCAGCTTGGCGGTGTCGATCACGGCGTGGTCGGCGTTCTCGGGTGCCAGGCACTGACGCAGACCGCTGGCCACGATGCTGAACCCCGCCTTGTCCAGCGCGCGGGAGACCGCCGCGAGCTGCGTGACGACCTCCTCGCAATCACGGCCGGACTCGAGCATGCGGATGACGCCGGCGATCTGGCCCTCGGCCCGCCGCAGCCGGTTCACCGCGGTCTTCACGGCGTCGTCCTCGAGCTGCATGTCAGCCCTGCCCGGAGCCGGTCGTGACCTCGCCGCCAGCCTCGACCCAGGCGCTGGTGCCGGCCGCGACCGACCGCACGTCGTAACCGGCTGCGCCGAGCAGGTCAGCCGCCTTGCCGCTGCGTCCGCCACCCTGGCAGATGAAGTAGATGGTCTGGTCCTTCGGCAACTCCTGCATCCGCGCCTCGACCTCCGGCAGTGGGAGCGAGGCTGCCCCGGCGACGTGCCCCGCGGCGTACTCGTCGTCGTTGCGGACATCGACAACCATCGCGCCGTCCTGCCGTGCCTGCTTGAGCTGCTCGATGCTGACCTCGACGGCCATGACTGCCTCCTCATCTCGTGGTGAGGACACGCTACCCCGGGGGGTAACAGCCACTCGTCAGAGGCCCTGCGTGGGGAGGGCCAGGGTCACCCAGTCGTGCATACCCCCGCGGTAGTAGGCCAAGGCGTCGGCCGGGAACCCGTCGGCGATGAGTTGCCCGATGGCGTCGGGTGACTGTGGGCACTGCGGGCCGTTGCAGAACAGCACGTTCAGCCCGTCGCGGGTCAACTCGGCCTGTCGCGCGACCGTCTGGTCATGGGGGATGTTGACCGCTCCCGAGATCGTGCGGCCGCTGAAGGACCCGGAGGTACGGCTGTCCACCAGCCGGGCGCCTCCGTCGAGCAGGTCCAGGAGTTCGAGCTCCCCGACGGTCCGTACGCCCGGCGCAACCTCCAGCGGCTGCAGCTGGCCCCAGGTGGTGTCGACGGCGACGACCTCGGTCTCACCCTCGATCTCCTACGGCACGCTGCGCGGGTCCTGCGTGCGTGACCGCGGTGTCCGTCGAATCTTCATGGGGATGTCCTCTCAGTCGCAGATCCGTCGGCGGACGACGACGTACGCCGCCAGCCCCGTGCTGAACAGTGCCCACCAGGCGGGCTCGGCGAGCCGCAGTGGCCAGTCGGGACCGGCCAACAGCACGGCCCCGATGAGGGAAAGGCAGAGGGCGGCCTCGTGCCTGACGCGTGCGCGGACGGCCAGGCCGGCCGCACCCAGCAGGAGGAAGCCGGCGAGGTCCCCCACGACTCCCCTTGCCAGGTAGGGGAAGCCACCGGTGACGTACGCCGCGCTGGACACGACAGCAGCGACGGCGGTCGTGGCGTACTCCGCCTTCGACAGCGCGAACCGCCGGGTCGTGACCGTCATGGCTGAGCCGCCAGTCCCGCGCACAGGCGTTCCCTTCGTAGCGCTTCCTTGCTGCTGGTACCCCCGGGGGTACATGTGTAGTCTCACTCTGGACCTCGCCATACCCCCATGGGTGTGTACGACACGAATTCTAGGAGCAGACATGGCCGTCAGCACGATCACCCCGGGGCCGACCCTCTCGGCCTCTCCCCCCACTTCGTACGGTCCGCTGGGTCGCCTCGGGTTGTGGACCGCGTCGCACTTCAAGGCGCTGCTGATCGTGTGGGCGGTCGTCGTTGTCGGCCTGGGAGCGTTCGCGCCCCGGGTCGAGGGCGCCCTGGCCGGGGCCGGCTGGGAGGCCTCGGGGTCGGAGTCGGTGCAGGCCCGCGACCTGGTGCAGCAGCAGTTCGGCGGCCTGTCCAGCGCGGCGCTGCAGGTCGTCGTCCGCGCCGACAGCGGCCTGGCCACCGGCCGCGGCGCCGAGGTCGTGCGCGAGGCCACCGCGCTGCTGCAGGCCGATGACCGGCTGTCCACCATCGTCGCGCCCACACCGGGGCTGTCGATCTCACAGGACGGCCGTACCGGCGTGCTGCAGGCCGGCGCCGCCACGACAAACATGAATGAGATGGTCCGCGCGGCGGACGATCTCAAGGAACCGCTGCGGGAGCTGTCCGGCGACGGCGTCACCGTCGCGTTGACCGGCTCGTCCGGGCTGTGGAGCGACTTCAACGAGGCCAACCTCAACGCCATGCTCAAGAGCGAGCTGTTCAGCTGGCCGGTGACCCTCACCATCATGGTCCTGGCGTTCGGCTCGCTGGTCGCCGCCGGGCTGCCGCTGATGCTCACCATCCTGGGTCTGGTCTCGGCTGCCGGGACGCTCTACCTCGGCGCGCAGTTCGCCGACATCAGCATCTGGGCGCTGAATTTCGCGCTGATGTTCGCGCTCGCCCTCGGCATCGACTACGCGCTGTTCCTGGTGGTCCGCTTCCGGGCCGCCAGAGCCGGCGGCCTGAGCTCAGCGCAGGCCGCCGCCGTCACCATGGACACCGCCGGCAAGGCGGTGCTGTTCTCCGGCGTCACCGTGCTCATCTCGCTGTCCGCCGTCCTGCTCGTGCCGTCCCCGGCGTTCCGGTCCATGGCGCTGGGCATCATGATCGCCGTCGTGTTCATCCTGGCCGCGACCCTCACCCTGCTGCCGGCTGTCCTGGCCCGCCTCGGCGAACGCGTCAACGGCCTGTCGATCCCCGGCATCTCGCCGGGCGAACACCGCTCCGCCCGGTTCGCCGCGTGGGGCGAGCGGCTCTGGCGCCGTCCGCTGCTCTACGGCGGCGTCGCGCTGGTCACGCTGGTCGCCCTGGCGCTGCCGGTGCTGGGCCTGCAGACCGGCATGCCGAGCATCAAGGTCGTCCCCAGCCAGGACAGCAGCCGCGTCGGCTACGACCTCGTCCAGCAGGCCTTCGGACCCGGCGCGCCCGGCACCCTGCAGGTCCTCACAACCCCCGCCGACGCTGCCGCCGTGACCAGCACCGCCGAGGCCGACCCCGGCGTGGCCAGGGTCTTCCCCGCGATGCCCGGCGCCGACGGCGTCACCTCCCTGGTGCAGGTCGTCCCCGCCAGCGACCCGTCGTCCACCGCGACCGGTGACACCATCGACCGGCTGCGCGACACGCTGCCGGCCGGCACCCTGGTCGGCGGGACCGCCGCAGAGAACCACGACCTAGAGACGGTCCTTTCCGACAAGACGCCCCTGGTCGTGGGCATCGTGCTCGCGCTGGGCTTCGCCTTGCTGCTCGTCGCCCTACAGGCCCCCCTGCTCGCCGCGATGGGCGTGCTGACCAATCTGCTCGCCACCGGTGCCGCGTTCGGCGCGGCCAAACTGATCTTCCAGGACGGCATCGGCGCCTCCCTGTTCGGCTTCGAGTCCCAGGGCTTCCTGGACGCCTGGGCCCCGGTGTTCTTCTTCGCCATGATCTTCGCAATCGGGATGGACTACACGGTCTTCCTGCTCGCCAGCGCCAAGGAGCACTGGGAGATCTCCGGTGACCCGAAGGAAGCCATGATCGGCGGCATCGCGCACTCCGGGCGGGTCATCTTCGCCGCCGCCGGCGTCATGGTCGCGGTCTTCTTCACCTTCGCCCTGTCCGGCCCGCTGCCGCCCAAGGAGATGGGCGTCGTGCTCGGCATCGCCGTGCTGCTCGACGCCGCCCTGATCCGGCTACTGCTGCTGCCGGTGCTCATGCGCCTGACC
>JBBSUR010000008.1:0-24883 GCA_038234255.1 Mycobacteriales bacterium
CATCCCCACCCGCACTGTCGCTCATGTGTTCGATTATGCCATATCGCCGCGATGTTGGCAAGAGCGAAAGTGCTTGCTGCACAACGAGAAGTTGTCCACAAGCTGACCCATGGCTCTTGACATGGCGTGGCGGGCACAAGGCCGCCCGTCGGATGGTGGCGGTCGAGTGCGAGGCGACGAACTTACGGGCGTGCCTAGCGAGTCGTGTGTTGCGCTGCACTGGTCGGGGCCGGCGGCGCCGTACGCTGGTCGGGTGTCCGCCGAGTCCGCCGCCGCTCGCCTACGCGCGGCCCTGGACCTGTACGCGACCGGAGAGTCGATGCTGCGCCAGCGGCTGCGCCGAGAGCGCCCGGACGCCCAGCCAGCCGAGATTGATGGCGAGATCCAGGCGTGGCTGCAGCGACGCCCGGGGGCAGAGTTCGGTGACTTCCCCGGTCCGGCGTCTAAGCGACGCCTGGGCGGCCGGTGACCAATCCGGTCGAGGCTGCGCTGCGGCGGGTCGCTTCTCGGCTCGACAGCACGGGGGTGGCCTGGGCGCTGGTCGGCGGGTTTGCCGTGTCCGCACGCTCCGAACCCCGCTTCACCCGCGACGTCGACGCTTGCGTCCTCGCCCGTGATGATGCCGCCGCCGAGCGTCTCGTAGGCGACCTGATCAACGCCGGCTATCGGGTCCACACCCTCGTCGAGCAGGATGCGGTGCATCGGCTCGCGACCGTCCGGCTCTCCGTGGCGGCGAAGCCGGACTCCGGGATGGTGGTGATCCTGCCTGGCCTGTCCGTGCCGGTAGCGATCGCCGGCCATCTGGTCGTGCTGAAGCTGCTCGCCCGTGACGACCAGACCCGCCCGCAGGACCACGCCGACCTCATCGCGCTGCGGCCGGTGCTGACGGTCGGCGACCAGGAGGCAGCAGCGGCGGCGGTTCGGCTGGTTGTCGACCGCGGGTACGCCCGGGGGCGCGACCTGATCACGCTGCTCGACACATACCTGCAGGCTGGGTGAGCTGACCGCGACCCTCGGTGGTCCGCCCCGCATGCAGCAGGCGGGAGCTCAGCGCCGGCGAGATCGCCCCTTCTTCGCGCAGGTCGCGCAGGTGCCGAACACCTCGACGGTGTGGCTGCCGTCGGTGAACCCGTGCTGAGCGGCCACCGAAGCAGCCCAGGTCTCGACCTCCGCTCCCTCGACTTCCACGCTCCGACCGCAGCCGCGGCAGACCAGGTGGTGGTGGTGCGAGGCGGTCGGGCAGCGCCGGTAGACGGCCTCGCCGCCGTCGGTACGCAGCATGTCGATCTGCCCGGAGTCCGTCAGGGACTGCAGGTGCCGGTAGACCGTGGTGAGCCCGACGGAGGCGCCGTCCTGACGGAGCAGGTCGTGCAGGTCCTGCGCGCTGCGGAAGCCGTCCACCCGGTCCAGGACCTCGGCCACCGCCGTGCGCTGACGGGTGGTGCGCACACCGGGAAGCGGCGAGGTGGTGTCGGTCACGGGTCAACTCCTCGAGCAGCGGCCGGTGCGCTGTTCAGCGTAGCCACGCCGACGGCGTCGGAGCCGGATCCCGTGCCAGGTCGCGGACGGCAGGAGGTGGTCGGCCGGAAACGGGCGATCAGCCGGCACAGCACATACCAGAGGAAGACGATCGTCGCGACGTAGCCGGAGATGGGCAGGCCGGGGCCGAGTGAGAGAACGATCCCACCGAGCAGCGCCGACTCGGCGAAGAAGATTGACAGGAAGGTGGCTCTGGCGGGGTTGGCCGTGATCTGCGCGGCGGCGGCGCCCGGCGTGACCATCACGGCGAGAACCAGGATGGCCCCGACGACGGGAACTGCCAACGCCGTGGTCAGCCCGACCAGGACGGCGAACAGGGGAGCGAGCAGACGCACCGGCACCCCGCGCGCCGCCGCCACGTCGGGGTCCATGCTGGAAAACAGCAGCGGTCGGTAGAAGACGGCGAGTGTTCCGAGCACGAGCAGCGCCGTCGCTGCCAGGACGACGAGGTTCGTCGAGTCCACCGACACGATCGAGCCGGTGAGCAAGCCGAACTTGTTGGCAGCCCGGCCGTCGTACAGCGCGAGGAAGAGCACGCCCAGCCCGAGTCCGAAGGCCAGGACGACCCCGATCACCGAGTCCCGCTCGCGTTGCCGCAGTCCCAACACCCCGAACACCAGCGCCGCGAGCACGGCACCCACGATCGCGCCGAGGTTCACGCTCACCCCGAAGAGCAGTGCGGCGGCGCCGCCGGTGAAGGCGAGCTCGCTGGTGCCGTGCACGGCGAAGGCCATGCCCCGGGCCACGATCAGGGGGGCGAGCAGCCCGGCGACCAGGCCGAGGACCGCAGCGGCGAGCAGAGCGCTGCGGACGAACGGCAGACCCAGCAGCGTCCCGGTGCCGTCGAAGGTGAACAGCCGACTGAGGGCCTCCATCACTGTCGTCCCGGAACGGGGTCGTGCGTGTGGTGGGGTGAGTAGTCGGGACCGGGCACCACCGCCTCCTCGACGCCGACGACCACCAGCCGACCGCGGACGCGGAGCACCTCCACCTCGGTCTGGTACAGCCCGGACAAGACCTGCGACGTCATCACCTCGTCGGGCGTTCCGATGCGGAACTCGCCACCGACGAGATAGAGCACTCGGTCGACCATCGGCAGGATCGGGTTGATCTCATGGGTGACGAACAGCACTGCTGTGCCGGCGGACTGCCGACGGCTGTCGATGAGCCGGCTGACCATCCGCTGGTTGGCGAGGTCCAACGACAACAGGGGCTCGTCGCACATCAGCACCGAAGGATCGCCTACCAGCGCCTGCGCGACCCGCAGCCGTTGCAACTCCCCGCCGGAAAGTTGACCCACCGGGGCGTCGGCATAGCTGGTGGCGCCGACCTGCTCGAGCGTCGCGGCGACGGCGCGTCGTCGGGCCGCGCGCCGCTGCAACCCCAGGCCTAGGCGGTGGCCGTCGAGACCGAGTGCCACCAGGTCCCGGCCTCGCAGGGTCAGTTGCGGGTCGCTGGAAGTGTGCTGGGGGATGAAGCCGACATCGCAATTGCCCCGGCGTACGGGTCGGCCGGCGATGCGCACGGAGCCGCCGGTCAGCGGGGTCAGGCCCAGGAGCACCCGCAACAGGGTCGATTTGCCCGAGCCGTTCGGGCCGAGGACAGCCAAGAACTCACCCGGGCGGATCTCCAGGTCGAGCCCGCTCCAGAGCACCCGGTCGCCGAAGGACATCGACGCCGAACGCAGCGACACTGCGGAGCTCTCCAGCACGTCAGGCGCCCGCCTGTAGGCCCTGTGCCAGCGCCTCGATCTGTGCGCCGATCCACGGCAGGTAGTCAGTAAAACCTTCCGACAGCGTTTCGTTCACCGAGATTTCCGGAACACCCGCTTTCTTTGCTGCCGCCCGCAGCCGGTCGGTGGCCGGTGTCTGTGTCTGGGCGTTGAGCAGCACCACCTTCACCGGATCGGGGCCGGTCAGCAGGTCCAGGGTTTGCTGCACCACGGCGGCCGGCGCGTCGGTGCCTGCCTCGCTGGCCGCCATGAACTTCTCCGGGGTGACGTTGACCAGGCCGGCGTCCACGACGAGGTAGAGCGGTAGCGGCTCGGTCGCGGCAACCCGCGCGCCACGGAAGTCCGTCGCGATCGACTCGACCCGGGCCAGCAGTTCGTCCACTCCTTCGTTGAACTGCGTCGCGTTCGCATCGAAGGCGTCCGCGTCATCAGGTGCCAGTTCGCCCAGGTCCTGGGCAATTCGGCCGGCCAGTCGCTGCATTGCCGCCAGGTTGAACCAGAGGTGCTCGTTGAACTCCTCTCCCTCCCGCTCCAACTCGGAGAACTCAGAGACGTCCAGGACGATGCGTTCGCCACCGGCGCTCTCGGCAAGCTGGAACAGGAAGTCGTCGTACCCCCCGCCGTTACCGATCACGAGTTGGGCGGCGGCAGTCGTGACGGCGTCCCCGGGAGTGCTCTCGTAGGCCCCCGGGTCGGTCTCCGGATTGTCGATGAACGACGTGACGCTCACCCGGTCACCCCCCACGGCCTGGACGATCGCTCCGTAGACGTCTGTCGACGCAGCAACCCGGATCGATCCCGGCGCAGCCCCTTCGCGGTCCGACACCGGCTCGCTCGCACAGGCCGACAGGGACAACGTAGCGGCGACGACGAGAGGTGCGATCCGACGGTGCCATCGATCAGGAATGACAACTCCCAGCAGTCGGTGCGTTTCGCGCCGGGCGGACGTCTCGCCCTGTAGGCCGGCGCCCCTCGGATGCGACTGACCCTAGTGGTTGTTGATTATGATTGTCAACTCCGTGGGGATGTCGGGGCTGTGGAGCCGTACGATGCGGCTGCACAAGGTGCCGGCCGCGCCTGGTCGTAAGAATCGGCGACGAAGGACAGGACCGTGCCTGAGCTCGACCCCGAGGACGCCAAGCTGGTCACCCTGGCATCGCGCGTACGGCTGCGGGCATATGCCCCGCATTCCGGGATCAGTGAGGGCGCGGCGGTCCGCGACAGCGACGGACGCACCTACGCGGCGGCGACAGTGGAGAACGCCGATCCCGCGCTGACGACCTCGGCCCTGCGCGCTGCCGTGGCCGCCGCCGCCTCGAGCGGTGTCCGGTCGTTCGAGGCGGCAGCCGTCGTCGGCGGCATCCTGGTCAGCGGCGCGGACCTCGCGGTGCTGCGGGAGTTCGGTGTCGGTGTGCCGCTGCTGCTCGCCGGGGACGACGGCCGGGTGCACCACACCGTCACGACGTGACCGGCCAGCCGCCCACCTGGGAGACTGCCCTACCGTGACTGCATCCCCGGCGACTTTCCGGTCCGGCTTCGCCTGCTTCGTCGGGCGTCCCAATGCCGGGAAGAGCACCCTGACCAATGCGCTGACCGGTACCAAGGTGGCCATCACGAGCAGCCGGCCGCAGACCACCCGGCATGCGGTGCGTGGCATCGTGCACCGCCCGGACGCACAGTTGGTGCTGGTCGACACCCCGGGCCTGCACAAGCCGCGCACCCTGCTCGGCTCGCGGCTCAACGAGATCGTCCGGGAGACCTACGCCAGTGTCGACTTGATCTGTTTCTGCGTCACCGCCGACGACAAGATCGGCCCGGGTGACCGCTTCATCGCTGCCGAGCTGGCGCAGGTCAGCACCCCGGTCATCGCGGTGGTCACCAAGACCGACAAGGTGAGCAGCAAGCAAGCCGTCGGGGAGCAGCTGCTCGCGGTCTCCCAGCTCGCCGACTGGGCCGAGATCGTCCCGGTCAGCGCGGTCTCGGACTTCCAGGTGAGTCTGCTCACCGACCTGCTGCTGGCCCGACTTCCCGAAGGTCCGGCGCTCTACCCCGACGGGGAGCTGACCGACGAGCCGGAGCAGGTGCTGATCGGCGAGTTCATCAGGGAGGCCGCTCTGGAAGGGGTCCGCGACGAGCTACCGCACTCGCTCGCGGTCACCGTCGACGAGGTGAACCTGCGCGAGGAGCGACCCGAGGACAAGCCGCTGGTGGATGTCTACGCGACCGTCTACGTCGAGCGCGACAGCCAGAAGGCCATCATCCTCGGTACGGGTGGCGCGCGCCTGAAAGGGGTCGGCACGACTGCCCGGCACCAGATCGAGTCGCTGCTCGGCATGCGGGTGTTCCTGCACCTGCACGTGTCGGTGGCCAAGGACTGGCAGAAGGACCCGAAGCAGCTGCGCAAGCTGGGTTTCTGAGCGCGCCCAGGCCGCCCCGCTCGGCGCGCGTCGGATCCTGGCGCGCCGCAGTACCTTTCAACGGTGAGCCTCTACCGCGACGAAGGCGTCGTCCTGCGGGTGCAGAAGCTCGGTGAGGCCGATCGGATCATCACCGTCCTGACCCGCCGGCACGGCCGGGTGCGCGCCGTCGCCAAGGGGGTGCGTCGGACCCGCTCGAAGTTCGGCGCGACTGTCGAGCCGTTCAGCCACGTGGACCTGCAGCTCTACGCGGGACGCAGCCTGGACATCGTCGTGCAGGCCGAAAGCCTCACCGCGTACGGCGGGGAGCTCGTCACGCACTACGGCCGCTACACCGCGGGCACTGCGGTGCTGGAGACGGCGGAGCGGTTGACCGCCGAGGAGCGCGAGCCCTCCCTGCGGCTGTTCCTGCTCGTCGTCGGGGCCCTGCGGGCACTCACCGGAGGCGGACGCAACGACGTCCCGGCCCGCGATCCGTCCTCGGTGCTCGATGCGTTCCTGCTGCGCGCGATGACGGTGGCCGGCTACGCGCCGGCGCTGACCGACTGCGCCCGCTGTGGGTCGGCCGGTCCACACCGCGCCTTCTCGATCCCCGCCGGCGGCACCGTCTGTCCGACCTGCCGCCCGGCCGGCGCCGCCTCGCCCGCTCCGGCCGCACTGACGCTGATGGTGGACCTGCTCACCGGCGACTGGGAGGCCGTGGAGCGCGCTGACCCGAGCGCGCGCCAGCAGGCCAGCGGGCTGGTGTCGGCCCACCTGCAATGGCATCTCGAGCGGGGACTGCGCAGCCTGCCCCTGGTCGAGCGCTCATGAGGGCGGGCCGCGGATGAGGCGGCGCGCGGCGCCGGTCCGCCGCCCCGTTCGGCCGCCGACGCCGCACCCGTCCGGAGCCGGTCCACCGGTCCTGCCGCCGGAGCTGGTGCCGCGGCACGTGGCGATCGTCATGGACGGCAACGGGCGCTGGGCGAAGGACCGCGGGCTGCCGCGCACCGCGGGACACGAAGCCGGCGAGTCCTCGCTGTTCGACGTCGTCGAGGGAGCGATCGAGCTCGGCATCGGCTGGGTGTCGGCGTACGCCTTCTCCACCGAGAACTGGAAGCGCTCTCCCGACGAGGTCCGCTTCCTGATGGGCTTCAACCGCGACGTGATCCGGCGGCGGCGCGACGAGATGCACGAACTGGGCGTACGCGTTCGCTGGGCCGGTCGGCGGCCCAAGTTGTGGCGGTCGGTGATCCGTGAGTTGGAGCAGGCCGAGGAGCTCACCCGCGACAACGCCGTCTGTACCCTGACGATGTGCGTGAACTACGGCGGACGGGCCGAGATCGCCGACGCGGCAAGGTCGGTGGCGCGGGACGTGGCGGCCGGCCGGCTGGACCCCGAGAAGGTCGACGAACGGCTGCTGGCGCGCTATCTGGACGAGCCGGACATGCCCGACGTGGACCTGTTCGTGCGCACCTCGGGCGAGCAGCGCACCTCGAACTTCCTGCTCTGGCAGTCCGCCTACGCCGAGTTGGTCTTCCTGGACACGCTCTGGCCGGACGTCGACCGGCGCGAGCTGTGGCGGGCGGTCGAGGTCTATGCCGCCCGAGACCGCCGGTACGGCTCGGCGGCGCCGAATAATGTTGCCGGGGGAAACGCGGTCGAGTTGCGCCCGACAGAGGGCCCATTCACCTAGCGTCTGCTCGGAGCCCTTGGAGGATTCGTGCCTGACCAGCCTGCGGCGACGACGCTGACGTACGGCCTGCGCGAACTGGTGTGGGGCATCACCAGCGAGGTCGCGGTCATCTCCAGCCTGTCGCGCCGCATCGACGAGCACGTGCGCCAGGTCAACGCGCTGCGGGCCGAACTCGCCGAGCGACTGCACCGGCTGGACGTGCTGACGTCGTCGGCCGACAACCCCGACCTGGAGGCGTTCCTGCGGGAGCGGGCGTTGGCACCGCTGCCGCAGGTGGTCGAGCACCTCCCTCCGCGACTGGGCAAGACCCGGGCAGCGCAAAGGGGCGGGAAGCCGAAGCCTCCCGCCCCCTCCGCGGTCGCTGCGCGGCCGGCCGATCCTGGAACGTCGTCGATCAGCCGCCGTAAATCCGGTCGGGGAAGTCCTCCTCGACCTGGGGCAGTTGCGGCTGGATCGAGGTATCGAGGAACGCGCTGAGGTTGACGTCCTCGGCGGCGCCGCGCAGGTCGTCCAGGTGCAGTAGGCGGCGGGTCGCCTCGGCCCGCAGGTCGTTGAGCGCGGACACGTGGCCGTCGATCTCACCGGACAGGCTGGTGATTGCCGAGACCTCGTCGTCGATGCCGCCGACCAGGCCGCGCAGGGCGGCGGCCAGCGAACCGGCCGCTTCGTTGCCGGAGGAAGCGCTGTCCGCTTGCGAAGTGCTGCTGGTGCTGTCGCGGGCCGGTCGAGTCGAGCCGCGTCGGGCCGGGGTGGACTTGCTCGCTCCCCGGCCGCGGCGGCCCGACGGCTGGGGCTTGGTCTTAGAGGTCCGGTCATCGGGCGTTGAAGTGGTGGCCGCGCCGGCGGTGTCGCCGGGGGCGAGCTGCTCGGTAGTAGGTGCGTCTGGGGTCTCGCTCAAGGTGTCCTCCGTGTCGTCGTCGGCGCGCACGCCGGCGCGTTGTCTCCGGGTGATCCTGGCACGTCTGCGCTCGGACCGTGCGGGCTGTTGCCGGCTCGGCTCCCGGTCACGCCGACAGACGTCCGACGATCGCGGCGACCAGCAGACCCAGCGTGGCGAGCCGGAGCACGCGGGCCACCCCTTCGACGGCCGGCCAGGACAGATAGGACAGCCAGGCGATGAGCGAGCCGAGCAGGAAAAGCACCGGGACGCCGACCTTGGTCGGGGCGGCGAGGCCGACGACCAACAGCCCGAATGTGCCTATCGGCAGGAAAAATTTCGGTCGGGCCGACAGCCACAGCAGCGCCGGAGCGCTGAGGCGCTCGACGGTCCCGCGCAGCCCGGGCGCCGGGGTCGGCACCAGCGGTCGCTTCGGCGCAGGTGCCCGCGAACCGGGACGGGGCCCTGAGCCGGACGGGCCACGTCGGCGCGCACGCGACTTCGGCACAGGGCACGCCTTTCGGGAGGGACGGTCAGGGTGACGGGTCTAGCGTGTCATCCATGTTGGTCGTCACCAGGTTCGACGTGCCCGAAGCCGAGTCCGCATCGTTCCTTCCGCGCGCACAGACCGCTCTCGCTGCCTTCGCTGCCCGACCGGGCTACGTCCGGGGACGCATCGGCCGGGCCGCGGACGACCCCACCGCCTGGGTGCTCACCACCGAGTGGGTCGGCGTCGGCGCCTACCGCCGCAGCCTGTCGGCGTACGACGTGAAGGTCGACGCAGCACCGCTGCTGTCCTTGGGGCGCGACGAGCCGAGCGCCTTCGAGGTCCTGTACCGCGACGAGGCACAGGCGCCGGCGGTGGTGCAGGTCAGCCGCCGCGCCGCCGATGCCGACCACGTCGCGGTGGGGGAGGCGTCCGGGCCGGCGAACTGACGGGCGCACCGGCTTCGTCGTCGCGAGCCCCGGTAGCCTGCGAGACCACCCGCCGACCGCCAGCCGGACCGGGCCCTGCACCTGAAAGCGATGGCCGAATGAAGAACGACCGCATGGACACCCTCGTCAGTCTGTGCAAACGGCGCGGACTGGTCTACCCCTCCTCCGAGATCTACGGCGGGCTACGCGCCTCGTGGGACTACGGCCCGCTCGGCGTGGAACTCAAGAACAACGTCAAGCGTCAGTGGTGGAAGGCCGTCGTCCAGGGGCGCGACGATGTGGTCGGCCTCGACTCCTGCGTCATCCTCGCCCGCGAGGTGTGGGAGACCAGCGGCCATGTGCAGGCCTTCGTCGACCCGCTGGTCGAGTGCATGTCCTGCCACAAGCGCTTTCGCGCGGACCACCTCGAAGAGGGCGCGGGCAAGGCGCTGAAGGACCTCGCCTGCCCGAGCTGCGGCAACCGTGACGTGTGGACCGAGCCGAAGATGTTCAACGGCCTGCTGTCGACGCACCTAGGAGTGGTGCAGGACGACAGCGGGTTGGCCTACCTGCGACCGGAGACCGCGCAGGGCATCTTCATCAACTACGCGAACGTCCAGCAGAGCGCCCGCAAGAAACCACCGTTCGGCATCGGCCAGATCGGCAAGAGCTTTCGCAACGAGATCACTCCTGGCAACTTCATCTTCCGTACCCGCGAGTTCGAGCAGATGGAGATGGAGTTCTTCGTACAGCCCGGCACGGACGAGGACTGGCACCAGCGGTGGATCGACGAGCGGTTCGCCTGGTACGTCGATCTCGGCATCGACCCGTCGCGGTTGCGCCAGTTCGAGCACCCCGCGGAGAAGCTGTCGCACTACTCCACGCGCACCGTCGACATCGAGTACGAGTTCGGTTTCGCCGGCGCGCAGTGGGGTGAGCTGGAGGGGATCGCAAACCGCGGCGACTACGACCTGTCAGTGCACAGCAAGGCCTCCGGTGTCGCGCTCGACTTCTTCGACCAGGAGTCGGGGGAGCGGTGGACGCCGTACGTGATCGAGCCCGCCGCCGGTGTCGACCGCTGCGCGCTGACCTTCCTGCTCGACGCCTACACCGAGGACGAGGCGCCCAACGCCAAGGGCGGCGTCGACAAGCGGGTCGTGCTGCGGCTGGACCCGCGCCTTGCGCCGGTGAAAGCGGCCGTGTTGCCGTTGTCGCGCAACGCCGATCTGTCACCGGTGGCCCGCGACCTGGCGGCGCGTCTGCGCCGCGAGTGGAACGTCGACTTCGACGACGCCGGGGCGATCGGCCGCCGCTACCGTCGCCAGGACGAGGTCGGCACGCCGTACTGCGTCACCGTCGACTTCGACAGCCTCACCGACCAGGCGGTGACCGTCCGCGAGCGGGACGCGATGACCCAGGCGCGGGTGTCGCTGGAGCAGGTGCCGCGCTACCTGCACGACAAGCTCGGTCCGCTCTGAGCTGAGGTCCCCGCCGGGGCTGCAGCAGGGGTTAACCTCCCCGGCGTGCTGACCCTGCTGCTAAGCGCCCTGCTGACGGCAGCGCTCGCGGTCACCGGCGACCCGCAGGTGGCGTTCACCTTCACCGACCCGCGCATCGACGAATCCAGCGGCCTGGTCAGCAGCTCCCAGGTCGACGGGGTCATCTTCACCCACAACGACAGCGGCGACTCCGCCCGCTTCTTCGCGGTCGGTCCGGACGGCCGCACCCAAACGACCTACACCCTGCCGGGGGTCATGGCCCGCGACTGGGAGGACATCGCGCGCGGGCCGGACGAAAAGGGGCGCAGCAGTCTGTGGCTCGGTGACATCGGTGACAACAGCGCATCCCGGGACAACGGCATCCTCGTTCACCGGGTCCGCGAGCCGACCCCGGGCAAGTCCACCAGCGTTACGACCGAGGCGCCGACCAGCTTCCGGCTGCGCTACCCCGACGGGCCGGTCGATGCCGAGACGCTGCTGGTGCATCCCCGCACCGGACGGCTGTACGTCGTCAGCAAGCCCCTCGCCGGTCCGGCCCAGGTCTACGCCGCCCCGCCGCGGCTCGATCCGGCCGGCCCGAACGCGCTGGAGCGCGTCGCCCAGGTAGCCCTGACCCCGACCGGCACCAGCGGCGGGCCGGGTATCGGCGGGCTCGCCCAGTTGCTCGTTACCGCCGGCGACATCGCGCCGGACGGCAGCCGGGTCGCGCTACGCACCTACACCGATCTCTACGAGTGGACCGTCGAGGGCGACGACCTCGCGGCGGCGTTCGCCGGTGAGCCGACCGTGACGCCGCTACCGAGCACTCGCCAGGGTGAAGGACTCGGCTACAGCCGGGACGGCCGTTCGCTGCTGACCAGCAGCGAGGGGCAGGGTGCGCCGGTCCACCGGATCCCCGCCCGAACCGGGCAGCCCACCGCGCCGAGCGCAGCCGCCCCGCCGAGCACCGCCGCCCCGCCGTCCGCCGATCGGCCCGCCGCCGCCGGGCCGGCGGCCGACCCGGCCGGTCCACGTACGCCCCTCGGATTTGGCCTTGCCGTCGCCGGAGGTACGGGCGCCATCCTGGTGCTGATGCTGCTGACCCGCGCTCGGCGCCGCAGAGGTACCCGCCGGTAACATCGGGCTACACCTCCCAGTGCCCGAGGAGCAGCCGCGTGACGAAGTACGTGTACGACTTCTCCGAGGGCGGCCGGGACGACCGGGACCTGCTCGGGGGCAAGGGCGCCAACCTCGCCGAGATGACGGCGCTGGGTCTGCCCGTCCCGCCCGGCTTCGTCATCACCACCGAGGCGTGCCGGACCTACCTGCGTACGCGCCGGGTGCCCGACGAGTTGGCGGCCGAGGTCGAGGAGCACCTGAACTCGTTGGAGGCCGTCATGGGAAAGCGGCTCGGCGACGCCGAGGACCCGCTGTTGGTGAGTGTCCGCTCCGGCGGCCGGTTCTCGATGCCGGGGATGATGGACACCGTGCTCAACCTCGGGCTCAACGACCGCGGTGTGCGCGGCCTGGCGACGCAGTCCGGGAGCGATCGGTTCGCCTGGGACTCCTACCGCCGGCTGGTCCAGATGTTCGCCAAGACGGTGCTCGGGCTGGACGGGATGCCGTTCGCCACCGCCTTCGACGAGGCGAAACGGGCCAAGGGCACCACGGACGACCTCGACCTGGACGCGGCCGACCTCGAGGCGGTCGTCTCCCGCTTCCAGGCGATCATCCGCGAGCAGACGGGGGAGCCCTTTCCGCAGGACCCGCGGGTGCAGCTGGAGCTGGCGGTCACGGCGGTCTTCGACTCGTGGAACACCGAGCGCGCGAAGCTCTACCGCCGGCAGGAGCGCATCCCCGGTGACCTCGGCACGGCGGTCAGCGTCTGCTCGATGGTGTTCGGTAACCTCGGGATGGACTCGGGCACCGGCGTGGCCTTCACCCGTGACCCGGGCAGCGGCGCGCAAGGGATCTACGGCGACTACCTGCAGAACGCGCAGGGCGAGGACGTCGTCGCCGGCATCCGCAACACCCTGCCGCTGGAACGGCTCGAAGAGCTCGATCCGACGTCGTACGGCGAGTTGCTGCGCACCATGGCGACGCTCGAGCGGCACTACCGCGACCTGTGCGACCTCGAGTTCACCATCGAGCGCGGCAAGTTCTGGATGCTGCAGACAAGGGTTGGCAAGCGCACGGCGGGCGCGGCGTTCCGCATCGCGACCCAGCTCGTCGACGAGGGCTTGATCAACGAGGACGAGGCGCTGCTGCGGGTCACCGGGGCGCAGCTGGCGCAGCTGATGTTCCCCCGGTTCGGCTCCACGGACGACGCGACGCCGCTGACGACCGGCATGGGGGCCAGCCCGGGCGCGGCCGTCGGCAGGGCGGTCTTCGACAGCGCGACCGCGGGGCAGTGGAAGGCTCGCGGCGAGGACGTCATCCTGGTGCGCCGGGAGACCAACCCGGACGACCTGTCCGGAATGCTAGCGGCAGCAGGCATTCTCACCAGCCGCGGTGGCAAGACCAGTCATGCCGCCGTCGTCGCGCGAGGGATGGGCAAGACCTGCGTCTGCGGCGCGGAGTCCCTCGACGTCGATGCGGCCGCCCGCACGGCGACGACGGCGGACGGGACCGTTCTCGCCGAGGGCGACGTGCTGTCGATCGACGGGACCAGCGGCGTCGTCTACCTCGGAGCCGTGCCCGTCACCCCCAGCCCGGTCGTGCAGTACTTCGAGGGTGAGCTTGCGGCGGAGCAGGGCGACGACCTCGTACAGGCGGTGCACCGGCTGATCGGCCGGGCCGACGCCGACCGGCGACTGGGGGTGCTGACCAATGCCGACACGCCTGAGGACAGCGAGCGGGCCCGTCGTTTCGGCGCAGAAGGCATCGGGCTGTGCCGGACCGAGCACATGTTCCTCGGGGACCGCCGTCAGCTCGTCGAGGACCTCGTCCTGGCCGACGGGGAGCAGGAGCAAGCCGATGCCCTGGCCGCACTGCTGCCGCTGCAGCGCGAGGACTTCGTCGGCATCCTGCGCGCGATGGACGGGCTGCCCGTCACCGTACGGCTGCTGGACCCGCCGCTGCACGAGTTCCTGCCCGACCTGGTCGAGTTGCAGGTCGAGGTCGCCGTCGCGGAGGCGACCGGGCAGGAGGTGGATCCCACGCGACGCGCCCTGCTGGATGCGGTACGCCGGTTGCACGAGAGCAACCCGATGATCGGCCTGCGGGGGGTGCGGCTGGGCTTGGTCATCCCCGGGCTGTTCGGCGTGCAGATCCGGGCGCTGGCCGAGGCCGCCGCTCAGCTGAAGGCCGAGGGGCTCGACCCGCGTCCGGAGGTGATGGTCCCGTTGGTGAGCACGGTGCAGGAGCTGGAGATCGTGCGGGCAGAGGCCGAGTCGATCCTGGCCGCGGTGGCCGCCGAGACGGGGCAGCAGGTGCCTACCTTGATCGGCACGATGATCGAGGTCCCGCGGGCCGCACTGACCTCACGCTCTATCGCCGGGTCGGCGGACTTCTTCTCCTTCGGGACCAACGACCTGACCCAGATGGGCTACGGGTTCTCCCGCGACGACGTCGAGGGGTCGTTCTTCTCCCGCTACCTCGAGCTCGGCGTGTTCGGGGTCAGCCCGTTCGAGTCCCTCGACGAGGCGGGCATCGGCCGGCTCGTCCGCATCTCGGTCCAGGAGGGCCGCGCGGCCAAGCCCGACCTCAAAGTCGGGGTCTGCGGCGAACACGGCGGCGATCCGGCGAGCGTGCACTTCTTCCACGACGCCGGACTGGACTACGTGTCCTGCTCGCCGTTCCGGGTGCCGGTCGCCCGGCTGGAGGCTGGCCGCGCCGCGCTGCTGCAGAACGGCGATCCCGCGCTGGGTGACACTCGTTAGGTGCCTTCCCCCTTCCGCTGGGCCCGCCGCCTGGTTGCCCTGGCCGTACTGGGCATCCTGGTCGTACTCGGTGGAACCGCCAGCAGCATCTGGTGGGTGGCCCGGCAGGACGACCGGCCGAGCAGCGACGTCATCATCGTGCTCGGCGCGTCGCAGTTCGACGGTCGGCCGAGCTCGGTGTTCAAGGCCCGGCTGCAGCATGCCCGGGAGTTGTACGAGGACGGCGTCGCCCCGCGAGTGATCACCGTCGGCGGTGGCGCGCCCGGCGACCGGACCACCGAGGCGCAGGCTGGAGCGGCGTTCCTCGCCGACCGGGGTGTGGAGACGGTGGCGGTGCCGGAGGGCCGCAACACGCTGCAGAGCCTGGCAGCAGCGCAGGAACTGATGGCCGAGCGAGGCTGGGAGACCGCGGTCGTGGTGACCGATCCGTGGCACAGCTTGCGCTCGCGCACGATGGCCCGGGACCAGGGGATTGATGCGCAGACGTCACCGACCCGCGCGGGTCCCTCGGTGCGCACCCGCGGGACGCAGGTCCGCTACATCGCCCGGGAGACGCTGGCCTACCTGTATTACAAGGTGTTTGGGCGCAGCGGTGAGGCCGGGCCGAACGCCGTCTGACCGCTCGGCTCAGCCGTTTGGGTCAGCCCCGCCCGTGCAGCAGGCGGACGACCTTCACCAGTTGGCTGGTCACCTGCTCCGGACGTTGGAAGGAGGTGAGCGGCACCGGCAGGGCGAAGCGCTGGCGGGTGATGGCCTTGGCGCGGGTGAACTCGCGCAGCCCATCGTTGCCGTGCACCCGCCCGAAGCCCGACTCACCCACCCCGCCGAAGGGCAGCCCCGGTACGGAGGCGAACGCGATGACCGAGTTGACGCTGGTCATTCCGGTCCGCATCCGCTTCGCGATCTCGACGCCGGCCCGCGATGTCGCGGCGAACACCGAGCCGGCCAGGCCGTACGCCGTGGCGTTGCTGCGGCGCAGCGCCTCCTCGACGTCCGGGACCCACGTGACGGTGACGGTCGGGCCGAAGGTCTCCTCGGTGACGGCGCTCGAGGTCTCCGGCACGTCGACCAGGACGGTGGGCGCGACGAACGGCCCGTCCACGGCGCCTCCGGTCAGCGCCCGACCGCCGGAGGAGATGGCGTCGGCGAGATGGCGGCGGATGACGTCGAGCTGACTCGGCATCGTGATCGGGCCGTAGGACGCCCCCGTGCCCGCCCCCGGCTTCAGCTCTGCGGCCCGCGCCGCGATCTCGGTGACGAACGCGTCGTAGGACGCATCGGTGACGTAGACCCGTTCGATGCCGGTGCAGGTCTGACCGGCGTTGCTCATGGCCCCCCACAGCGCGGCGTCGGCGGCGGCTCGCACGTCCGCGCCGTCGCCGACGATCATGGCGTCCTTGCCGCCGCACTCCATGAGCACCGGGACCAGGCCTTCGCTGCACGCGGCCATGACCTTGCGGCCGGTCGCGGCGGAACCGGTGAAGGCGATCTTGTCCACGCCCGCGCGACACAGTGCCGCGCCGGTGGGGCCGAACCCGGTGACGAGCTGGAGCACGCCGGGTGCGTCGGGTACGGAGCGCTTCCAGGCGTCCACCAACCAGGCCCCGATCGCCGGGGTGTGCTCGCTTGGCTTGAAGACGACCGCGTTGCCGGCGGCCAGCGCGTACGCCAGTGAGCCCATCGGCGTAAAGACGGGGTAGTTCCACGGGCCGATGACGCCGATGACGCCGAGCGGCGGGTACTCCAGGGTGCTGGCCTGGTTGGCCGCGAGCAGTCCCGACCGGATCCGGCGGGAGCCGAGCACCCGCCGGGCATTCTTGGTTGCCCACGCGAGATGGCTTACGGCGAGGGTGATCTCGATGACCGCATCGGGGACCGGCTTGCCGTTCTCGGCGTGCACCAGCTCGGCGAGCTCGGGTAGTCCGCGGGCGATCTCACCTTTCCAGGCGGTCAGGTGCGGCGCGCGCCCGGCGAAGCCGAACTCGCCCCATCCACCCGCCGCCTGCTTTGCGGTCGCGACGACGGCCCCCACCTGCTCGGGCGTCGCCACCGGCCAACTCGACAGCACGGCTCCGGTCGCCGGGTCCAGGGAGTCGAAGCGTTCGGCGGCCGGGGCGTTCAGCATCGGAGTCACCCGGTTCAGGCTAGGCCTCAGAGGCCCCCCACCGGATGAGGGCGGTCGGGAGCCCGGAGCCGCCCCTCTACGCTGCTGGCAATGACGTACGACGAGCACGCGCGCGCCCGGCTCGTCACCGAGAGCGGGCAGCGCAGCGCCCGCACCCCCTTCCAGCGCGACCGGGCCCGCGTCCTGCACTCCGGTGCGCTGCGCCGCCTCGCCGGCAAGACGCAGGTGGTCGAACCGGGCGGCCCCGGCATCGCGGTGCCACGGACCCGGCTGACCCACTCGCTGGAGTGCGCGCAGATCGGGCGCGAGCTCGGCGCGGCGCTGGGCTGCGACGCCGACCTGGTCGACGCCGCCTGCCTGGCCCACGACCTCGGCCACCCGCCGTACGGGCACAACGGCGAGACGGCGCTCGACGAAATAGCCCAGCCCTGCGGCGGTTTCGAGGGCAACGCTCAGTCGCTGCGGGTGCTCACCCGGCTCGAGCTCAAGGTGGAAGGCGCCGGGCTGAACCTGACCCGGGCGGCCCTGGACGCGGCCACGAAATACCCGTGGGCACGCCGAGAGGGCACCACCAAGTACGGCGTCTACGACGACGACCTCGCGGTGTTCGACTGGCTGCGCGAGGGTGCGCCGCAGCAGCGACGGTGCATCGAGGCGCAGGTGATGGATTGGGCCGACGACGTCGCCTACTCCGTGCACGACCTGGAGGACGGCATCGTCGCCGGGCTGGTGCACCCGGCGGACCTTGCCGATCCGCAGGAGCAGGCAGCGCTGTGCGAGCTGGCCGCATCGGACTACAGCGAGCAGAGCCCGGCCGACCTGCAGGAGATTCTGACAACGCTGAGAGAGCTGGCGATCTGGCCGACCGCCTACGACGGGACGGCTGCCGCGCAGGCGATGCTCAAAGCGGCGACGAGCACGCTGATCGGTCGCTTCTGCCGGACCGCCCAGGAGGCGACGCAGCAGGCGTACGGAACCGGGCCGCTGCGCCGCTACGGCGCCGAGCTGCTCGTCCCGCGCCGGACCCGCGCGGAGTGCGCGCTGCTCAAGGCGGTCGCGGCCCGCTACGTCATGGCCCGACCCGGCGTGCTCGCCGTGCAGGAACGGGAGCGGCAGGTCGTCGTTGAGCTCGTCGGGATGCTCGCCGAGCTCGGCGCGGACGGGCTCGAGCCCGCCCACGCCGAGGCCTGGCATGCGGCGAAGGACGACCGGGCCCGACTCCGGGTGGTCATCGACCAGGTCGCGTCGCTGACCGACGCCGCCGCCGCCGCCCTGCACGCGGGGGGTCTGCCCGCCGGACCCCGCCGGCCTGGCCCGCTGAGGCCGGCCATGCGGCAGCCGGCGACCTAGACTCGAAGCCGGCCCACTTCCCCGCCCGGGCCGTCGCGCGGTGCACGGCAGGATCGGAGACACGGTGGCTGGGCGCATCCGCGACGAGGACGTCGTCACGGTCCGGGAACGGGCGGCCATCGCCGACGTGATCGGCGAGTCGGTGCAGTTACGTCCGGCCGGTGGCGGCCGGCTGAAGGGACTGTGCCCCTTTCACGACGAGAAGTCTCCGTCGTTCAACGTCAACCCGGCGCTGGGCTACTACATGTGCTTCGGCTGCGGCGAGTCCGGCGACGTGATCAGCTTCGTGCGCAACACCGAGCATCTGTCCTTCGTCGAGACCGTCGAGCGCCTGGCCGGCCGCTACAACGTGCCGCTGCGCTACGAGCAGGGCTCGGCAGCCGCCGGAAGACAGAGCTCGCAGCGCACTCGGCTGGTGGCTGCGCACAAGGAGGCGGCGGCGTTCTACGCCGAGCAGCTCGCCTCGGCCGAGGCGGTCACCGGGCGGCGGTTCCTCGCCGAACGCGGGTTCGACCAGGAAGCGGCGGCGGCGTACGGCGTGGGTTATGCGCCCCAGGGCTGGGACGCGTTGCTCAAACACCTTCGGAGCAAGGGATATTCGCAGGAGGAGCTGCTGCTCGGTGGTCTGGTGTCGGAGGGGAGGCGCGGTCCGATCGACCGCTTCCGGGGCCGGCTGCTCTGGCCGATCCGCGACCTGGCCGGTGACGTGGTGGGCTTCGGCGCGCGCAAGCTCTACGACGACGACCAGGGCCCGAAATACCTGAACACCGCCGAGACGCCGCTCTACAAGAAGAGCTCGGTGCTGTACGGCCTGGATCTGGCCAAGAAGGAGATCGCCCGACGCCGGCAGGCGGTGGTCGTGGAGGGCTACACCGACGTCATGGCTTGCCACCTGGCCGGCGTGCCGACGGCGGTCGCCACCTGCGGCACCGCGTTCAGCTCCGACCACATCGGGCTGATCCGGCGGCTGCTGATGGACCAGGACGAGATGCGCGGCGAGGTGATCTTCACCTTCGACGGCGACGCGGCCGGGCAGAAGGCGGCGCTCAAGGCGTTCGGCGAGGAGCAGCGCTTCGTCACCCAGACCTTCATCGCGGTGTCGCCGGACGGCATGGATCCCTGCGAGCTTCGGCTGGCCCGCGGTGATCTGGCCGTGCGGGACATGGTCGCGGCGCGGGTTCCGCTGGTCGAGTTCGCCCTGCGTACGACCGTCGACCAGTACGACGCCACGACCACCGAGGGGCAGCTGGCCGCGCTCGACGCCGCCGCACCGCTGATCGCCAAGATCCGCGATCAGGGGCTGCGGCAGCGTTACGCGGTGAACCTGGACCGCTGGTTGGGGCTGATGGACGAGAAGTTCGTACTTTCCCGGGTCGCCCAGTCGATGGGTCGCTCGGCCGGTGCTCCCACGCAGCGGCGCAGTCCGGCTCCCCGGCCGCCGGCCGATGCGGGGGTGACCGCCGTCGAGCGGGAGTTGGTCAAGCTCGCCATCCAGGCGCCGGTCCTGGTCTGCCCGCAGTACGACACCCTCGGCGCCGACTGCTTCACCTCACCGGAACTGCGGGCCGTGCACGCCCTGATCGCGGCGGCCGGCGGCACCGGTCAGACCTCCGGCGGTGAGTCGTGGGTGACGGCGCTGCTGGCGACCGCGGAGAACGACGAGATTCGCTCGTTGGTGACCCGGCTGGCGGTCGAAACTCCGCTGTCCGACCTGGAACCCGACGACCGCTACGCCGGCGCGGTGCTGGCCCGGGTGCAGGAACTGGCGGCGACCAGAGCCACCGCGGTCGCCAAAGCGACGCTGCAGCGGGTCAACCCGGCCGACGAGCCGGAGCGCTACGCGCGGTTGTTCGCCGAACTGGTCAGTCTGGAGCAGACGGTGCGCGCGCTACGCGAACGGGGCATCGGCGCCCTGTGAGGTTCTCCCTCGGTCCCCGCACTCCGAAGAGCGTCGCCGCCGTGGCGCTGGACCCCGGCGAGCGCCGGTTGGCCTGGGCGGTGACCGCCGGCGGCGCGGCGGTGCTCGCCACCGACGTCGGCCTCCGATTGCCCGGGACCGACCGGCTCGCATGGCCGGACATCGAGCGGGTCAGCTGGGACCGGCCGAACCTCGTGGTGCTCGGGATCGCACCGGTCGAGGGGATGGGGGAGCGTCGGCAGGTCGAGTTGCTCGACGACTCCGACCTGCCGGCCGTCGTACGCAGCCAGGTCATGGCCAGCATCGGTTGGTCGATGCACTACCGCCTGCGGCCGGCCCTGGCGAGTCCGGGCGGGTCGGAGGCGGCGGGCGGTGTGCGGATCGTGGGGCGTCGCCGACCGGGCCGGGAGGTGCTGGACTGGCAGATCGTGTACGACCGCGACACCGCGGCTCCCGACCCGCATCAGCGGGCGCAGGCCGAGGCGCTGCTGCTCGACGCCCGGCGGACGATCGGCTGACCGCGGACCGACGGCGGCGTCAGTGGTAGCCGCGTGAGGCCGCCACTGTGCCCCCGCCGGCCAGCAGGAGTAGCACTGCAGCCAGAGTCGCCGTCCAGATCGGCACCGGGACGGGAACAGTCGGCGCCCCCGGCGCAGCGACGGGAAGGAGCTGCTTCGCCGGGACGGCTGCCGGATCTTCGGGCGCGGGTGCGGCGGTCGCCCCGACAGGCGGCGTCGCGGCGGGGACCGCAGCAGGCGGCGCCACCGGAGCGGCGACGAAGGTGGCCGGTGCTGGCGCGGGCGAGGCAGCGGGCGGGGGAGCGGGGGTGGGCGGCGCGGGAGCGGTGACCTGCTCCGGCGGCGCGCCGGCCTGGGCGATGGTGGGCTGGTTCGGACCCACGCCGAGGGCCGCTTGCGCGTCCAGCAACCCGTGGCCGGCGTCGGCGAGGGGACGGGCGGTGCTGAGCATGCGCTCGACCACCTGGTCCCGGGTCCGGGCCGGGTCCTGCGCGTACAGCAGCGCGGCGACGCCGCTGACGTGCGGCGCCGCCATGGAGGTGCCGGCCGCCACGGAGTAGCGAGCGTTGGGGAACAGCGAGGTGACGCAGTCCTGCTGGGTGCACACGCCAGGCGTACGCGGGTCGCCGCCGGGTGCGGCCAGGTCTACCCCGGCGCCACGCTGGCTGTAGCTGGCCAGGCTGCCGTCCGGTCCGGTCGCGGCGACGATCAGCGCCGAGCTGCCGTAGGCGTCGGTGATCGGCACGCTGGCGTTGCCGGCCGAGAAGACGACCACCGCGCCGGCGTTCGCGGCGGCGTCCACCGCACGCAGGATCGACGGGGAGATCGCCAGACCGGGCACGTCCGGACCGAGGGAGAGGTTCAGGACGCGGGCGCCGTTGGCGACCGCCCAACGGATGCCGGCAGCCACGTCGTCCGGACGGCCCACGCACTCCTGGGACTCCGCATCGAAGGCCAGGACCCGGACGGGCAGGATGCGCGCCTTCGTGGCCACTCCGAACGAGGAAGCGGCGACCGTGCCGGCGACATGTGTGCCGTGATCGCAGGCATCGCTGCTGGCCGGCCCCGGACGGCAGGTGGCCCGCAGGCAGTCGGCGCCGGGCAGCACCCGCCCCTCGAAATCGGGATGCGCGCCGTCGATCCAACTGTCCAGCACGGCGACGATGACGTCGGCGCCACCTCGTCCGGCCGCACGCGCTTCCGGGATCCGGGCCTGGTCGGCGTGCCAACTCTGCTGGGCTGCGGTGCCGACGGCGAAGGCCGGCGTGCCCAACAGTATCGCGCCGAGCACGAGCAGAAAGGCCAGCCGGCGACGGGTCACCCCGGAACGATACGCGGGAACGGACCGGCTTGGTGGTAGGTCGCGAGCCGGTCCGACCGCCCGGCAGGTGACCCCGGGCGGGTCAGCCGGCGAGCCGTCGGGCGACAGCCGGCTCGCGCAGCAGGGCTAGGACCGCCGCTTCGATCGCCCCCTGGAAGGCCGGCGAGCCGTACGACGCATCCGCACCGAGCGTCTCCAGGTCGGCCGCGATCGTCACGCCGTCGAAGTAGAGATCGACGATCCGCGGGTCGATGTAGCTCGCCCGGCAGACCGCGGGGGTGTTGGCCAATTGCGCGGCGACCTCGGTGACGACCCGGGTCACCGCACGCTTGCGGGCGCTCTGACTGCTGGCATGGGTGGACACCGACAACCCGACTGCGGCCATGACCGTGGCCGACCAGGTGCGGAAGTCCTTCGCCGTGTCATCGCCGCCGGTGGCCTGACGCAGATAGTCGTTGATGTCGCCGCTCTTGACGTCGATCCAGGGCGTTCGTGGTCTCTCCCGATAGGCCAGCAACTCCGGACCCCCGGAGCGTCGGCGTTTCAGCGCGGTGACGACCGCGCCGACCTCCGGCTCCACCAGCGCCTTGTGCCAGAGTTTTCCGCTCTTGCCGGCGTAGTCGAAGACGACCCACGGCTCGCCCGACGCGCTCGTCGTGACGGTGACGTGCTCCTTGCGCAAGGTGGCCAACCCGTAGGAGGAGTTCTCCTTGGCGTACTGCTCGCCCCCGATCCGGAAGAAGCCCAGGTCGAGCAGCCGGACGGCGCAGGCCAGCACCCGGGTACGGGTGAGTGCCGTGCCCGCGAGATCGGCTCGCAGCCGTTCGCGCGCCGCAGGGAGGCGTTCGGCGAAGTCCAGGATGCGGTCGTGCTTGGCGAGGTCGCGCTGGACCCGCCACGCGTCGTGGTAGCGGTACTGCCGGCGGCCCTTGGCGTCCATGCCGGTGGCCTGGATGTGGCCGGTGCCGATCGGGCAGATCCACACGTCCTCCCAGGCGGGAGGGATCACCAACTCGGAAATGCGCTGCAGCACAGCGGGGTCACGGATCGGCTCACCAGCGGCATCGACATACCGAAAAGTCTTTCCGGTCCGCACCCGCCCGATGCCGGGGCCGGAGCAGGAAACGCGGCGGAGCCGGACCATGCCGCACCTGTCCGGTCAGACTTCCGGTTCGAGGTGCATGGCGGCCTCTTCAGCCGAGTAACCACCGAGGTCGGTCCCGACGTCGCTGGCGGTCATTTCGGCGTCGACGTCGGTGCGAGCCCCCTCGTCGGGCTCGACGAGCCGCCCGATGCCCTGCCCCGAGCGCTCGTCGAACGGCGTGTCGGCGTCGGCGCTCTCGTCGGCCGGCTGGTCGGCCTGCTCGAGCACGTCGTCGGTCTCGCGCTCCAGCCGTCCGTCGAGGGACTCACCGGCCGATTGTTCGCCAGCCGTCGTGCCGAAGTCGTCGACCGCGACGGCCGTGTCGTGCGGGGGTTCGAGGATCGCCTCGGTGTCGCCGGCCTCCACCTGGCCCGGGTCGGAGAAACCCGGGTCCGGGACGCCCTCCGCCTCGGACTCCGACGGGGCCTGCGGTATGCGGGAACTCACCTGCGCACGGTGTCCGGAGCCGAGCCGCTGGCCGCAGCGCCGGTCATCGGCGCCGCTCCGGGACCGAAGTCGACGAGGACATCGACGTCCTCGCTCGCGTCCGAACTCGTCTCGGCCTTGTCGTTGATCGCCTGCTTCGCCGAGTCGGCGACTCCGGCCGCGGTCTCCTTGACGGTCGTGGTCGCTGACTGCACCGCGGGCATGCCGGCGATCTCGCGAGCCTTCGCCTCGATCTGAGCGTAGCGCTCCTTGCCGGCCTTGGCTCCGAGCACATAGCCGGCACCGAATCCGGCGGCAATGGTGAGCTTCTTCAACACGGTGGCCTCCAGGCGCATCGGGGTGGACGTCAGCCCGCCCCTACCCAGCCGGAGCCGGTCCACCACCTACGAGGCAGGGACGTCCCAGGGATACTCGCTCAGTGCGTCGAACTGCCCGGCGCCCACCTTCTCGATCGTCCACAGGCTGGCCCCGACGGCGCCGCCGCGCTTGGCAACGTCCAGGAAGCGCCAGGTCTCGGCTCGGGTCGGCAGCCCGGTGCGCCCACCTTCGCGGCCCATGTCGTACGCCTGCCCGGCAGGGGCGACCGGGAGCCACCTGCCCAACTCGGTCAGCGACTGCTCCACCAGCGCGCCCGGCTCGTTGCAGGACCAGTAGACCATCGGGACGAACAGGTCGGCGTAGGGCTGGAAAGCACTGTAGGGAAAGGACTTGCGGCGAAGCGGCGTCGGCCGGGGGACGGTGGCTGCCACGGGCCGGACGCCGGCGTAGGAGCGGACGAGAGAGAGGTAGAGAGCGACTCGCTGCGCGGTGGCGTGGGTGCCCTCCGCGGTGGTCTCGACATCGGGGGCGAAGGCGTCGATGCCGGAGTCGAGCGCGGCCTTCGCCCGGGAGGCGTCCAGGAGCGGGTCGGACAGGAACGGGAAGTCCCACGCCACGACCTGGAGCCCGGCGGCGTGCGCTGCCGGAACGAGTTCGGGCAGCACCCGGTCGCCGTAGTAGCCCTGGCGGCTGCCGCCGGTGCGCACCCAGATGCTGCGCAGCCCGGCGCTCTTGGTGCGTGCGACGGTGCCGGCGATGTCGAGTTTGGTGTCGGGCCAGTTCGTGACCCAGATGCCCTTGCCGGCAACCGCATCGAGGCTGTCGGCCTTGGGTCCTGCGGGCAGCGGGGCGGGCAGGTCAGCGTCGGCTACCGCCGGCGCGGCCAGCGGCTTGGCGACGTACGGCTTGCCGCCTGGGCGCTTGGGGACCGGGCAACCGGCCTGCGGTGGCTCCGGTGGGGCGGGGATCGGGCCGGCAGGCGCGGCGGCGGCGGGCGCGGGGGCCGGCGGCGCGGCGAGCGAGTCCGGAGCCGGTGCGACCGCCTCTCCGGCTGCCGGCTGGGCTCCGGGCTGGGCCGCCGACGGCATCGTGATGGCGCTCGCGGTGAGCGCCGGATCGTTCGCGGCACTTCCGGCGTGGGCTGCGGCCACGGCCAGCACAGCTGCCGCGGCGAGCGCAAGCAGGCGTTCGGTGGACGTCAGCACGCCGATAGTGTCCGTCATGTGCG
>JBBSUR010000009.1:0-24805 GCA_038234255.1 Mycobacteriales bacterium
ATGTCACATCGCAGCGTCGTTGGCAAGAGCGAAAGTGCCTGCTGCACAACGAGAAGTTGTCCACAAGCTGACCCATGGCTCTTGACATGGCGGGCACCTGTCCGCCCGTCGGATGGTGGCGGTCGAGTGCGAGGCCGGTCCAGTCGCTGTCGAAGAAGGACATCAAGGACGCCAGCGGGGCGCTGCCTGACCCCCGACGAACTTACGGGCGTGACCACCGAGCGGCTCGGTTACAGCACGAGCAGGTGCTCGGCTGTCGCACCGCTGGTCTACTCCGGTTCTTCCTCACGCAGCACGTCGATGAGCGTGTTGGTGACAGGTCGGCCACGGGCGGGTAGCGGTTCGAAGCCGTGCGCCGAGTTCTGGCTCGCCGCCGAGGCCGGTAGCGCATCGTCATCGTCATCGACAGGCAACGAGTTGCACACGCGTCAGATCCTAGAACGACCACCGACCATCGGTATGCTCGCCCGGCCTTCCGCCTCGCGATGTGTCCCCGGCTGAAAGAAGTGCATGAGCGTCCCGACCCGTCCCCGTGCGCGCGGCGTCGGCGACCCGATCCCGGGCTCCCGCCGCCGGGACCTGCCTGCCGGTCTGTTGCGTGAGGCGCGTCCCAAGCAGTGGGTCAAGAACGTCCTGCTGTTTGCCGCGCCCGGCGCGGCCGGCGTGCTCACCCAGGCCGACGTGCTCGGCCCGGTCCTGGTGGGCATCGCCGCGTTCTGCCTGACGGCGAGCGGCGTCTACTACCTCAACGACCTGGTCGACGTCGAGGCCGACCGGGCCCATCCGGTCAAGCGCCGGCGCCCGATCGCCGCCGGGATCGTCCCGGTGCCGCTGGCCCGAGTGGTCGGTGCGCTGCTGTTCGTCGTCGGCGTGGTCGTGGCAGCGCTGGTCAGTCTGCAGTTCCTGCTGGTGCTGCTCATCTACGTCACGGTCACGACCAGCTATTCCTTCCGTTTCAAGCACGTCCCCGTCGTCGACCTGGTGCTGGTGTCTGCCGGCTTCCTGCTGCGCGCCGTCGCCGGTGGCGTCGCGGCCGACGTGCCGCTGTCGCCGCTGTTCCTGCTCGTCGCGGCCTTCGGGTCGCTGTTCATGGTCGCCGGCAAGCGGCACGGCGAGTTCATGGAGATGGGCGCCGACCGGGCCTCGACGCGCGCGTCGCTGTCGGCCTATAGCGACGCCTACCTGCGCTACGTCTGGTCGATCGCCTCGGCGATCACGATGCTCGGCTACAGCCTCTGGGCCTTCCAGCTCTCCCAGCAGCGGCCTTCACCGATCTGGTACGAACTCAGCGTCGCTCCGTTCATCGTCGCCCTGTTGCGCTACGCCTATCTGGTCGAGGGCGGTCGGGGTGGCGAGCCAGAGGAGCTGGTCCTGTCCGACCGGCAGCTGCAGTTGTTCGGCTTCCTGTGGGCGGTCCTGTTCGCCGCGGGCGTCTACCTGAGCGACTGAGGATGACGACTGCCGACACCCTGCTCACCGGCTGGGGGCGCACCGCGCCGACCCGCGCCGCCGTGAGCGCCCCGTCCGACGTCGACGCCGTGCGCCAGGTCCTCGCGAACGCAGCAACCGGCCGGGGTGTGCTGGCCCGCGGGCTCGGCCGTTCGTACGGTGATGCGGCGCAGAACGCCGGTGGCGACATCCTGGACATGACCGGCCTGGCCGGGGTCCACGCACTGGACATTGCCGGTGCGACGGTCACCGTCGACGCCGGCCTCAGCCTCGACGCGCTGCTGCGCCACCTGGTCCCCCTGGGGCTTTTTGTCAGCGTCTCCCCAGGCACCCGCTACGTCACCGTCGGCGGCGCGATCGCGTGTGACATCCACGGCAAGAACCACCACCGCGAGGGCAGCTTCGCCAGGTCGGTCCTGGCCTTTGACCTGCTGACCGCGGACGGTGAGGTCCGGACGGTGACGGCGGACCCGGACAGCGAGGTGTTCTGGGCGACCGCGGGCGGCATGGGGCTCACCGGCGTGATCCTGCGCGCGACGCTCTCGCTGCTGCGGATCGAGACCTCGCTGATCAGCGTCGACACCGAACGGACGACCGACCTGGACGACGTCATGGCTCGGATGGACGCTCGTGACGACGACTACCGCTACTCGGTCGCCTGGATCGACCTGCTGGCGACCGGAGCGGCGATGGGCCGTTCGGTGCTCACCCGGGGCGACCACCTGCCGATCGACGCGCTGGGTCCGCAAGAGCGCGCGACGGCGCTGAGGTACGCCCCGAAGAACCTTGTGACGGCCCCTTCGTTCGTCCCGCCCGGATTGCTCAACCGGCTGACAGTCCGCGCGTTCAACGAGCTGTGGTTCCGCAAGGCCCCGGTCGCTCAGGTCGGCCACCCCGAGTCGATCGCCGCCTTCTTTCACCCGCTGGACATGGTCACCGGTTGGAACCGCATCTACGGGCGGGCCGGCTTCCTGCAGTACCAGTTCGTCGTCCCGTTCGGCGAGGAGCAAGCCATGCGGCGGATCGTCGCCGAGTTGGTGGAGCACCAGTGCCCGTCGTTCCTGGCGGTGCTCAAGCGCTTCGGGGCCGGCAACGGGCTGCTGTCGTTCCCGATCCCCGGCTGGACCCTCGCCCTGGACATCCCGGCGAGGATGACCGGGCTCGGACCGCTGCTCACTCGGCTGGACGAGCGGGTGGTCGAGGCCGGTGGCCGGGTGTACCTCGCGAAGGACTCCCGGCTCAGCCCGCAACTGCTGCCCGGGATGTATCCCGAGCTCGATCGTTGGCGCGGGATCCGGGAGCGGCTCGACCCGCAGCGCCGGTTCACCTCCGACCTCGCCCGTCGACTCCAGTTGTTCTAGCCCGAAGTTACTAGCGCAGAAGTTCCTGCCCGCTTCTCGTACGACCTGCCAAGGAGAGCTCAGCATGCGCAACGCCGTCGGCGACGTCCAGACCGTCCTCGTACTCGGAGGGGGATCCGACATCGGAGTGGCCATCGCCCGCCGACTGGTCACCGGCGGCGCCCGGACCGTCGTCCTCGCCGGCCGCCGTCCCGAGGGATACCTGGCGTACGAACAGGCGCTGCGCGCCGCGGGGGCCATCAACGTCCACCGGGTCGCCTTCGACGCCGACGACACCGACAGCCATCCCGGCGTGGTGCGCGACGTCGTGTCGCTGGTCGGTGACCTGGACGTCACCGTCGTGGCCTTCGGGGTGCTCGGCGACCAGAGCGTGGACGAGCACAACCCGGTGGCGGCGGTGGCGGTGGCGCGCACCAACTACCTCGGCAGCGTGTCGGCCATGACGGTGCTCGGCCAGCAGCTCCGCAAGCAAGGGCACGGCGCGCTGGTCGTGCTGTCCTCGGTCGCCGGCGAGCGCGTACGCCGGTCGAACTTCGTCTACGGATCGACCAAAGCGGGGGTGGACGGTTTCGCGACCGGGCTCGCCGACGCGCTGCACGGCTCGGGCGCGCGGGTGCTGGTGGTCCGGCCCGGCTTCGTGGTCAGCAAGATGACCGCGGGCATGGACAAGGCGCCGCTCAGCACCACCCCCGAGGCCGTGGCGGACGTCGTCGTCAAGGGTCTCGCGGGTTCCGCCACGGTGGTCTGGGCGCCAGCTCCGTTGCGCCTGGTGATGAGCGTCCTGCGGCACGTCCCTCGGCCGCTGTTCCGCCGCCTGCCGGTCTAGCTGCATGGGTCGGCACGTCCGTCGCGATCGGGGATCCGCCGCGCTGTGCGCCCTGCCCGAACGGCTGCTGCTGATCCTGTTGTGGGTCTGTGTCGCGGTGGCCGGGTGCACGGTGGCCGGCCAGTTCCGCGGCTACGTCGTGGTTCCGGTGGCGGTCGTCCTCGTGGCGGCGACCTGGCGCTGGCGGCCCGCCCCGGGCGACCGGGCACCCGGCGACGTGCTCGCCACCATCGGCTGCCTCCTGCTGCTCGCCGTGTGGGTGGGGGTGCAGCTGCCGCTCACGGCCGAGCGGCTGATCGTCACCCGCGACCCCGACGTCTACACCCTCACCGCGCTGTGGCTGGTAGACCATGCCAGCCCGGCCATCGCTGTCCCGGACGGCAGCGCCGGGGTGCTGGGGTTCGACCTCACGGGCGGCGCGCTGCGCCCGCAGGGCAACCACCTCGTCCCGGCGCTGTCGGCGACGGTCGGCTGGGTGGCCGGCACCGCCGGCGTCCTGTCGGCCGGACTGTTGTGGGGTGCGGCCGGGCTGCTGGCGCTGTTCGCCCTCGGCCGGCGGGTGGTCGGCCCGCGTTGGGCGCTGCTGGCCCCGGCCGCGCTGGCGTTGTCGTTGCCCCTGCTGGAGACCAGTCGGGCGCTCTACTCCGAACCGCTGTCGATGGCGCTGACCCTGCTGGCCGGCTCCCTGCTGGTCGCAGCCTGGCGGTCCGGCCGGTCCGGCGACTTCCTGCTGTGCGGCGTCGCGCTCGGCGCGGTGTCGCTCACCCGCGTGGACGGTGCGTTGGTGACGTTCGGGGTGGTGGCCGGGCTGACCGCACTCGCGGTGCTGACCGGCCGCGCCGACGTCGCCGGTCGGCGCTGGGCCAGCCTGCTGGTGGCGGCCGGCGCCGCGCCGCTGATCGCCCTCGGCGTCCTCGATCTCGCCCTGTACACCGGCATCTACTACGACAACTCCCGACCGACCCTCATCGCCATCGGCACGGCCCTGCTGACGGCCACCGCCGGCTCAGCAGCGCTGGCCGGCCTGACGGGACGGACGAGAAGGGCTTCGCCGCAGCGGCTTTCGACGGCGGCCGGACGCCTGGCACCGTTCGGCGCGGCCGTCCTGGTGGCGGTGTGGGCGGTCCTGGCCAGCCGGCCGCTGTGGCTCAGCGCCGAGGGGACGGCGCCGAGCCCGCTCGTCGCCACGCTGCAGGCCGCTGCCGGGGTCGCCGTCGAGCCGCGCCGCAGCTATGACGAGCTGACGCTGAACTGGCTGAGCTGGTACTCCGGCGTCGTCCCGGTGGCGCTCGGCCTGCTCGTCCTCGCCGCCTGGCTGCTCATCGGGCTGCGTGACCCCCGCCGCAGCGAGTTGGCCTGCCTGCTGCTGCTGGTGCTGCCCAGCACGCTGCTCTACCTCTGGTCGCCGCTGATCACCCCGGACCAGGTCTGGGCGGTACGCCGCTTCCTGCCGGTCGTGCTGCCCGCACTCCTGCTGGCCACGGCCTGGGGGCTGCGCGAGCTAGCCCGGTGGCGCGGTCCTGCCCTGCCGCTACGCCAGGTCGCGGCCGGGCTGCTCGCCGTGGCGACCCTTGCCTGGCCCCTGTCGACGCTGCCGGGGCTGTGGACGGTCCGCGACAAGGGCGGCACGCTGGCCGGCATCCGGCAGGTCTGCCAGCAGGTCGCCGGCCGGCCGGCGGTCGTCACCGGCACCGACCCGCTGCTGCCGACGGTGCTGATCGGCTGCGGTGTCCCGGCGTACGCCCTGCTCGCGCCGACACCGGCGCGCCTCGCCGAGGCGCACCGTTCGCTGGGCGGTGGCGACATCGCCCTGGTCACCCGCGACCCGGCCCGGCTCACCTTCGTCGGACCGGCGCCCACCCCCATCGACGTGCTGTCCACCGGCTGGGAGACGACGCTGCTGCGCCGCCCGTCGACCGGCGCAGGCTCCGGGACTTTCATCGTGGTGGCCGACGTCGACGGCGAGGGAGCGGTCCGGGCGGCGCCGCGCCGATAGGCTGCCGTCCGTGGTCATGGGAGCAGTGCCGGCGTTGCCGACGGCGCAGGAGCCCGCGCTGGCGCCGCACCCGTCGGTGCAGCAGGGCGCGGAGCTGCGACCCGCCCGGCTGGACGTGACCGTGGTGCTGCCGTGCTTCAACGAGGAGCCGCACCTGCTGCAGGAGCTGGAGCGCATCACCGCCGCGCTGGACGCGAGCGACTACACCTACGAGCTGCTCGCGATCGACGACGCCTCCACCGACGGCACCCGGGCGGTGCTCGAGCGCGCTGTCGCGCGGTTTCCGCACCTGCGCTTCATGCCCTTCCAGCGCAACGGCGGCTCGGGCACCGCCCGTCGGATCGGCACCCGCGAGGCACGCGGCGAGATCGTGGTGTGGACCGACGCCGACATGACCTATCCGAACGAGCGGATCCCCGAGCTCGTCGCCCACCTCGTGGACCATCCGCAGGTCGACCAGGTGGTCGGCGCCCGGCGCACCGAGCAGGGCACGCACCGGCTGCTGCGGGTGCCGGCCAAGTGGCTGATCCGCAAGATCGCCGAGCAGCTGGCGTCCACGCCCATCCCGGACCTCAACTCCGGGCTGCGGGCCTTCCGACGCAGCGTCTCGCTGCCCTATTTGCGACTGCTGCCGCCGGGCTTCTCCTGCGTGACGACGCTGACCCTGTCGTTCCTGTCCAACCAGCACGCGGTCGACTACGTCGCCATCGACTACGCCAAGCGGGCCGGCACCTCCAAGTTCCATCCGATGCGGGACGCCTACCGCTACGTCCTGCAGGTGTTGCGCATGGTGATGTACTTCAACCCGCTCAAGGTGCTGATGCCCCTGGCGCTGTGGCTGTTCGGGATCGGGATGGTCAAGGCGATCGTCGACCTCGTCCTCGCCCCGCGCTACATCCCCGTCAACACAGTGCTGCTGTTGTTGACCGGGCTGATCATCGGGTCGCTGGCGCTGCTGGCCGACCTGATCGTGCGGTCGCGCGACATCTGAGAGCGGCAGATCCGTGCGGAAGGGAGACGCGAGATGAGCCCGTTCGACATCGCTCGACTTGCGCTTGCCGTGGTCCTGTCCGCGTCGGCGCCGGTGTTGCTGGCGGGGCCGACCGCCGCCGCGCAGACCTGCCAGGTCCGGGGCGCGATCGGCGACTACTGGGCTTCGGTCGGCGGGGACCGCTCCTTCTTCGGGCCCTGCGTGACCAACGAGACGCCGGTCCCGGCCGGGGTGCGGCAGGACTTCCAGGGCGGCTCGGTCTACTGGAGCGCGAGCACCGGCGCCCGCGGCGTGCACGGGAACATCCGCGTCGCCTACGACGCGATCCGGGGTCCGTCCTCGCGATTGGGCCTGCCCACGACGTCCGAGCTGTCGACCCCGAACCGGCCGGGGGCCTACAACCACTTCACCGGCGGGTCGATCTACTGGTCCCCGACCACGGGTGCGCACCTGGTCGTCGGGTCCATCCGCGAGCGATGGGCGCAGCAGGGGTGGGAAAACGGCCGGCTCGGGTTCCCGACGACCGACGAGCAGGACACGCCCGTGAAGGCGGGGGCCTACAACCACTTCACCGGCGGGTCGGTCTACTGGTCCCCGTCCACCGGCGCGCACCTGGTCGTCGGGTCCATCCGCGACAGGTGGGCGGCGCTGGGCTGGGAGAACAGCGCACTGGGCTTCCCGGTCAGTGACGAGTACCCCGTCGCCGGCGGCGCCCGCAGCGACTTCGCCGGTGGAAGCATCACCTGGGACGCGCGCACCGGCCAGACCACCGTCCGGCCCGGCCCCCGCCCGTCCTTCACCTTCTCGGTGCACCCGCTCACCGCGGCCGAGCTGCCCGCCACCTACCGGGCCGGCTGCCCGGTCGGGCCACAGGACCTGCGTCGGCTGCGGATGTCGTTCGGGGACTTCGCCGGCACCGACCGCACCGGTGAGCTGGTGGTGAACATCGACCAGGTTTCCCGGGTCCTCCGGGTGTTCGCGCGCATGCACGAGGCACGGTTCCCGGTCGCGCGGATGGAGCGGGTGGACGTCTTCGGCGGCTCGGACGACGCCTCGGTGGAGGCCAACAACACCTCCGCCTTCAACTGCCGTCCTACGACCGGCGGCACCGCCTGGTCGCAGCACTCCTATGGCCGGGCGATGACATCAACCCAGTGCAGAACCCCTACATCAGCGGCGGGACCGTACTGCCCGAGTCCGGTCGGGCCTTCCTGGACCGCGCCAACCGCCGTCCCGGCATGGTCGCGCCCGGCGACGTCGTCGTCCGCGCGTTCGCCGCCGAGGGCTGGGGCTGGGGCGGAACCTGGACGAATCCCCGCGACTACCAGCACTTCAGCTCGACCGGCCGGTGAAATCCGGCCAGCCGTTCGCCGCGTCGCACTTGACGCGCGCCGATCGGAGCCGCACCGTGCTCGGGTGAACCCGCTGACCCCCGCGTTCCTGGCCGCCGCCGGCCTGCTGGCGGTCGCGGGGATGGCCAAGCTGTCCCGCCCCGCCGGCACCAGTCGCGCGCTGCGGGCGCAGGGACTGCCGGCCCGGTGGGGGCTGGTACGCGCCCTCGGCGCCGCCGAGATCGCGGTCGCGGTCGCGGCGCTGCTCGAACTGCGCTGGGGCGCCGGGCTGTTGGCCGTCACCTACGCCGGGTTCACCGCCTTCGTCGGCGCCGCCCTGGTGCGCGGCCGGCCGCTCAGTTCCTGCGGCTGCTTCGCCGAGCCCGACGTACCGCCGACGCCAGTGCACCTGGTCGTCACTGCCGCGCTTGCCGCCTCCGCTGCCGTGGTCGGAGCCGGTTCCGAAGCGGGGCTGCCCGCCCTGCTGGCCGGGCCGGTTCTGCCGGCTGCCGGTGCGGTCGGAAGCGGCCTGCTGGTCGGCTGGCTCGCCTACCTCGTCCTGGCCGAGTTGCCCCGGCTCGTCGCCGCAACAGCGAGACCCGCCTCGTGAGCCCCTCATGACCGGGCTCGTGGTCGGCCTCACCTTCGCCGTCGCGTTGCTCACGGTGCTCGTGGCCGGACTGCTCCGCAGCCACGCCGAGATCCTGCGGTCGCTGCACGAGCTCGGCGCGGGGCGTGAGGACACGGTCCCGCGCGGACCTGCCGACGCGCCGTTCGAGGTGCGTCCCGGCGTGGTCGGAGTCGGCAGCGCCCTGGCCAGCTCGGCGTACGACGTGGCCGGACTCGCCCCCGGCGGTGAGGCTGCTCTGCTCAGCGTCGTGGCGGCGGGGCACGACACCCTGCTGGCCTTCCTGTCCAGCGGCTGCCTTACCTGCACGACCTTCTGGGACGCCTTCGGTCCGGGCCGGGACCTCGGGCTGCCCGCCGGTACCCGCCTGGTCACCGTCACCCGCGGCCGCGAGATGGAGAGCGAGTCGGCGGTGCGCGCGCTGATGACCGAGGGCCGCACGGTGGTCATGTCGACCACGGCGTGGGAGAACTACGGCGTGCCCGGCAGCCCCTACTTCGTGCACGTCGACGGCCGCGCCGGGCGGGTGACCGGTGAGGGCTCCGCGACGACCTGGGACCAGGTGGTCCGGCTCGTCGGCGAGGCCGCGCAGGACCGGGTCCTGCGTACCCGGCCGCACGCCGGCGAGGACCGCGGGGACGACGCCCACCGGGAGGCCCGCGCCGACCGGGAGCTGCTCGCCGCCGGCATTCCGCCCGGCCACTCCAGCCTCTACGAGCCGGCCGCCGACCCGGCCCTGCCTGAACGGCGGCACTGAGGTGGACCTCACCGCCTGGTCCCTGGCCGTCGGCGTCCCGCTGGCAATCGTCGCCGGCCTGCGCTCGATGTGGTCGCCATGAGGCGAGTCGATGCTGACCAGCATCACCCCGCTCGGGGAGCGGGGCCGCGCCGGCCGCTGGCCGCTCACGACCACGGCGTACGTCCTGGGTTCCATGCTCGGTGGCGCCGCCGTCGGGACGCTGGCCGGAACCCTCGGGCTGCTGTTGCCGCTGGAGTCGGCGCGGGTTGCACCCGCTGCCCTGGTGCTGCTGGCGGCGGCCGCCGCCGCGGCCGTACTGGTCGAGGCAGGGCTCCTGCCCCCACTGCCGACCGTACGACGGCAGGTCGACGAGGACTGGTTGCACCGTTACCGCGGCTGGGTCTACGGGGTGGGTTTCGGAGTTCAGCTCGGGTTCGCCCTGGCGACCATCGTGACCTCGCCCACCGTCTACCTGACGGTGGCGCTGGCCGCATTCACCGGCACTCCTGCCGCGGGTGCGACCGTCGGTGTGGCGTTCGGCCTGGCCCGCGCAGTCCCGGTGCTGGCCATGCGCAGGGTGACCTCGGGTCATCGGCTGGCCGTCTCCGCGCAACGGCTCCAAACACTGGCGCCCGCGGGTCGAGTGCTCGCCGGGGCCGGGTTGCTGACCGTCGCGGTCACCAGCGCCGCCCGGGTGGCCGGCGGATGACGGTGCGCCGATGAGGGTCGAAGGGCACGGGATCTCCGTCGATGCCCCGGCCGGATGGGAGGTCCGCATCGGCCAGCGAGAAGGGGGACCGGCACCCGGGGGGCGGACCCGCCCCATACTGCATGCGGCCACCGTTGCCCTCCCGTCCGTCCGCGGCGACTTCGGGAGCGGCGTCACCGGCGAGTTGGGGCAGCAGGACCTGTTCCTCTCGCTGTTCGAGTACGACCCGGAGGCGGCAAACACCCCGATGTTCGCCGCCCGCGGCATCCCCGTGCCAGCAGCGGACGACTTCAGCCCGGCCGCCTTGCAGCGCAGCATCCCCGGCCAGTCCGGCCGCCAGTACTTCTTCCAGGCGTCCGGCCGGGCCTTCTGCCTCTACGTCGTCCTCGGCAGCCATGCCCGCCGGGCGGCACTGCTGTCTCGGGCGAACGGGCTCCTCCGCGGGCTGGTCCTGACTTCGGCGAACGCATGACCTCCCTCGTCGATCGTGCGTCGGCGTTGCTGGACCGCGGCTCGAGCCGGCGCAGCTTCCTGGTCCGGGCCGCCGTCGTCGGCTCCGCGCTCACGGTCTCCCCGTTGCGCTACGTCCTGCGCCCGGGCACGGCGTACGCCTCGGTCTGCGGTGCCGACTCCAGTTGCGGTTCGGGCTTCTCGGTCTTCTGCTGCACCGTCAACAACGGGGTCAACCGATGCCCCCCGGGCAGCCTGGTCGGTGGCTGGTGGAAGTCCGACAACTCTGGGTACTGCTGCGGCGGTGCCCGTTATTACATGGACTGCCACAGCGTCTGCGCCTGTGGCTGCGAGGGCGGTCGCAACTTCTGTGGCGACGGCTGCTCGAACTGCTCGTGCGGGTGCGGGCCCAGCGGGCAGTGCGACCAGCGCCGGGTGTGCTGCAACGACTTCCGGTACGGCCAGTGCAACCAGGCCATCTCGTGCACCGGAGCGGTCTGGTGCCGGGTGGTCACCTGCACCCCGCCATGGAAGGTGCCGGCGTGGAGCTGCTCGTCGGTCAGCGCCACCGACCCGCGGACGAACGACCACGGGGCGCCGTGCCTGGACGACTGCACGGCGATCGGCCGGAAGTACACCGCGCTCGGTGGCCAGGGATCCGCCCTCGGGGAGCCGGCCAGCGCCGAAGTCGCCACTCCCGGCGGCGCCGGCCGTTACGCCCACTACCAGTCCGGCTCGATCTACTGGCATCCTGCTCTCGGCGCCTTCAGTGTGCAGGGCGCGATCCGGGACCAGTGGAAGGTGCTGAGCTGGGAGAGCGGCCCGCTGGGCTTTCCGCTCACCGACGAGACCACGACCCCGGATGGCGTAGGTCGGTACAACCACTTCCAGTCCGGCTCGATCTACTGGCATCCCGCTCTCGGCGCCTTCAGCGTTCGGAACGCGATCCGGGACAAGTGGCAGCAACTGGGGTGGGAGACCGGGCCCCTGGGCTATCCGGTCACCGACCAGATCGACATTCCGGGCGGACTGGGCCGCTACAACCACTTCCAGAACGGTTCGATCTACGAACTCCCGGCTCTCGGCGCCTTCAGCGTCCAGGGCGCGATCCGCCAGGTGTGGGAGCAGCTGGGGTGGGAGAGCGGCCCGCTGGGCTTTCCGATCACCGACCAGCTCGCCACCCCGGACGGGGTGGGACGCTACAACCACTTCCAGAACGGGTCGGTCTACGAGCACCCTGATACGGGGGCCGTCAGCGTGCAAGGAGCGATCCGGGACGCATGGGAGCGTTCAGGATGGGAGGCGGGTCCGCTCGGTTACCCGACCGGTGAAGCACGGGAGGACGTCGGCGGCCTGCTCCTCGGCCGGTTCCAGGGCGGCGTCATCTCCCTGGACCCGGTGACCGGAGAAGCACTCGCGCGCGAGGGCGGACGCTAACGTTCCGGCCATGACCCGCGCGCTGATCACCGGCATCACCGGCCAGGACGGTCTCTACCTGTCCGAGCTCCTGCTGGACAAGGGCTACGAGGTCTACGGCCTGATCCGCGGGCAGAACAACCCCAAGCTGGACCTCGTCCGTCGCACCGTGCCCGACGTGCAGTTGTTGACCGGTGACCTGACCGACCTGTCGAGCCTACTGCGTGCGCTGAACGTCGCCCAGCCCGACGAGCTCTACAACCTCGGTGCCATCTCGTTCGTCGCCTACTCCTGGGAGAACGCCCATGTCACCAGCGACGTGACCGGCAAGGGCGTCCTCAACGCCCTGGAGGCAACCCGGTTGTACGCGGGCAAGGACCTGCGCAAGGTCCGCTTTTACCAGGCGTCGAGCTCGGAGATGTTCGGCAAGGTGCAGCAGGTCCCGCAGAACGAGTCGACCCTGTTGTGGCCGCGCTCACCGTACGGCGTGGCGAAGGTCTTCGGTCACTACATGACGATCAATTACCGCGAGTCGTACGGCATGCATGCCTCGTCCGGGATCCTGTTCAACCACGAATCTCCTCGCAGGGGTGAGGAATTCGTGACCCGCAAAGTGACGCAGGCGGTCGCCCGCATCTCCCTGGGCCTGCAGGAGCGACTGGTGATGGGCAACCTCGACGCCCGCCGGGACTGGGGCTACGCCGGCGACTACGTCGAGGCAATGTGGCGGATGCTCCAGCAGGACGAGGGCGACGACTACGTCATCTCCACCGGCGAGACGCACAGCATCCGCGAGTTGCTGGACGTGGCCTTCTCGGCAGCCGGCATCGCGGACTGGACGCCCTACGTGCATCAGGACCCGGCATTCTTTCGTCCGGCGGAGGTCGACCTGCTCATCGGCGACGCGAGCAAGGCGCGCGAACGGCTCGGCTGGACACCGACGATCAGCTTCGAGCAGCTGATCGCCATGATGGTGGACAGCGACCTGACCGAGCAAAAGGCGCTGGCGGGGCGGCTCTGACGATGCCGAGCCGCACGCCGACGGCGCTGGTCACCGGCGTCACCGGGCAGGACGGCGGCTTCCTGGTCGAGCGGCTGACCGCCGACGGATACCGGGTGCACGGCATCGTGCGGGCGGGAGAGGACCTGACCGAACTGCAGCGTCGCTGCCCGCAGACGGTCCTGCAGGTGGCCGAACTCTCCGACGGTCCGGCGCTCGCCGCGGCGTTGGCCGACTCCGATGCCGACGAGGTCTACCACCTGGCCGGGATCAGCTCGGTGGCGTTCTCCTGGCAGGACCCGGTGCTCACGGCCGAGGTCACCGCTACCGGTTCTGCCCGGCTGCTCGAGTTGGCCTGGCAGCACCAGGAACGACGCGGTCGGCCGGTGCGCTACCTGCAGGCCTCCAGCGCGGAGATCTTCGGTGACGCCGAACAGGTGCCACAGACGGAGAGCACCGCCGTACGCCCCACCTCCCCCTACGGCGCCGCAAAGGCGTTCGCGCACCACCTGGTCGGCGTCTACCGCAGCCGCGGGATGTATGCCGTGTCACTGGTGTTCTACAACCACGAGTCTGACCGCAGGCCAGTGTCTTTCGTTACCCGAAAGATCACGCAGGCAGTGGCCCGGATCGCGCTGGGACTCCAGGACGAGCTCGTCCTGGGCAACCTCGACGTCCGGCGCGACTGGGGTTGGGCGCCGGACTACGTCGATGCGATGGTGCGCGCGATGCGCCACGAAAGGCCCGACGACTACGTGATCGCCACCGGCGAGGCGCACAGCGTCGCCGACTTCGTCGAGGCGGCGTTCGGGCACGCCGGAGTGCAGCCGGAGCGGCGCCGGGTCCGGGTCGATCCGGACTTCTTCCGGCCGGCCGATGCCGGACTGCAGGTGGGTGACGCCGCCAAGGCGCGACGTGAGCTGGGGTGGTTGCCGAGCGTCGGCTTCGAGGAACTGGTCGGGCGGATGGTCGACGCCGACCTGGAGCTGCTCAGATCCGGCGGTGAAGCGTCGGTTCCGATATGACCCCCCTTTCCCTTTTTGCCCGGAGACGTAGGCTGCAAGCCGTTGCGCCGTCGTGGAAGGGAACCCTGGGTGTCTGCCCGCGTGCTGGTCGACGCCACCGCGGTTCCCGCCGACCGGGGCGGGGTGGGGCGCTATGTCGACGGACTGCTCGCCGCGCTGGCCGAGGTGCACGCCGAGCTCGCGATCGTGTGCCAGCGGTCCGACGCCGAGCGCTACGGCCGGATCGCCGGGGAGGCCCGGATCGTCGCCGGGCCGGCGGCCATCGCGCACCGGCCGGCCCGGCTTGCCTGGGAGCAGACCGGGCTGCCGCTGGTCGCGCAGCAGGTCGAGGCCGACGTCGTGCACTCTCCGCACTACACGATGCCGCTGCGCTCCGGCCGGCCGGTCGTCGTCACGGTGCACGACGCGACCTTCTTTACCGAGCCGAATCTCCACAGCACCGTCAAGGGCACCTTCTTCCGGTCCGCGACCCGCACGGCGATGCGCCGCGCCGCCCGGGTGGTGGTGCCCAGCAAGGCGACCCGGGACGAGGTCGTCCGCGTACTGGACGCCGACGCCACCAAGATCGACGTCGCCTATCACGGGGTGGACCCGCGTACGTTCCACCTGCCGAGCGAGGCCGAGAAGCAGCGGGTGCAGGCGCGTCTCGGCCTTGGCGGACAGCCCTACCTGGCGTTCCTGGGCATGCTCGAGCCGCGCAAGAACGTGCCCGCTCTCGTCCGGGCGTGGGTGACTGCGTTCGCCGACCGCGAGGACGCACCCGCCCTGGTGCTAGCCGGGGGATCGGGTTGGGACGACCACGTCGACGGGGCAGTCGCCGAAGTCCCCGCTCACCTGCGCGTCCTGCGCCCCGGCTACCTGCGCTTCACCGACCTGCCCGGCTACCTCGGCGGCGCTCGGATCGTGGCCTACCCGAGCCACGGTGAGGGCTTCGGCCTGCCGGTGCTCGAGGCGATGGCCTGCGGCGCACCGGTCCTGACCACCCCGCGGCTGTCGCTGCCGGAAGTCGGCGGCGATGCGGTCGCCTACACCGAACCTGACTCCGCGTCGATCGCCGAGGCGCTGACCGCGCTTTACGACGACGCTGACCGGCGGGCCGTGCTGAGCGACGCCGGCCACGAGCGATCGCTCGAGTTCACCTGGGCCGCCTCGGCCGAGGCCCACCTGGCCAGCTACCTGCGGGCGATGGAGCGCTGAGCCGCCCACGCATGGCCGGCCCCCCGCATGTCGTCCACCTGCAGCGCCGCCCCAGCTCCGGCCAGTTCAGCATCGAGAAGGTCTTCGAGGCGGTGCGCCGGCACCTGCCCGGCTACGACGTCCAGGTGGTCGTCTCCGACCAGCCGAACACCGGGGTGCTGCCCCGGATTCGCGCGATGCTCCAGGCGCGACGCGTCCAGGGGGAGGTCACGCACGTGGTCGGCGACGTGCACTTCCTCACCGTCCTGCTCCGCCGGCAGACCACCGTGCTGACCATCCACGACATCGAGTTCCTCAGCCGGGCAGGCAATTCGGCGGTGAAGAAGGCGGTGTACGCCTGGCTCTGGGTGCGCCTTCCGGTGTGGCGATCGGGCACGGTGACCGTCTGCAGCGAGCGGACCCGCGACGACGTGCTCGCGCTGGTCGGCGGCGACCCGGCACGGCTGCAGGTCATCCCCGACCCGGTTCGCGAGCACTTCGTCCCGGCGCCGGCGGCGGACAACCCCGCTCCGGTCGTGCTGCTCATGGGCACCTGGCCCAGCAAGAACCTGCCTCGGTCGGCGCAGGCGCTCGCCGGGCTGGACTGCCGCGTGGTGGTCACCGGTCCGCTGACCGCCGAGCAGCAGGAGCAGTTGGCCGGGCTGCAGGTGGACAACCGCACGGACCTCACCGACGACCAGGTTTTGGCGGCGCTTCACGAATGCGACGTGCTCCTGTTTCCCTCCCTGCACGAAGGATTCGGACTGCCTGTCATCGAGGCGCAGGCGTGCGGTCGACCGGTGGTGACCAGTGACCGCTCGCCGATGCGTGACGTCGCGGGGGGCGCGGCCTGCCTGGTCGACCCCGAGGACGTCACGTCCATCCGCGCCGGGGTTCTGCGGGTGCTGCAGGACACCGGCTATCGCGACGAGCTCGTGGCCGCGGGACTGCGCAACGTCGAACGGTTCACCGCGGTCTCGGTCGCGGCCGCCTACGCCGCGGTGTACGACGAGGTACTGAGCCGCCGGTAGAGCCCGGCCAGAGCCAGGGCGGTGCGTTCCCAGCTGTAGCCGGCCGCGACCGCCCGGCCACGCTGCACCAGTGCCTCGCGGGCGGCCGCGTCGTCCAGCACCCGGTGCAGCGCCTCAGCCAGGGCGTCGTCGTCACCGGCCGCGGCATAGGACGCGCCGTCGCGGGCCACTTCCCGCAGCGCCGGCAGATCGGCGGCGACCACCGGCGTACCGACCGTCATGGCCTCGAGCACCGGAAAGCCGAAACCCTCGTACAGCGAGGGATAGGCCAGCACGGCCGCGTCGGCGAGCAGCCGGTCGCGGGTAGGTCCGTCGACGGCGCCGGGCATCTGGACCCGGGCCCGCACCGGGCTCGGCAGCAGCGCCACGGCGGTCCGCACCGCATCGGCGCCCGGACCCGGCGGGCCGGCCAGCACCAGCTGAAGCTCGGGATGCGCGCCGGCCAGCGCGCCGAAGGCCCGCACCAGCGAGGGCAGGTTCTTGCGCGGTTCCAGCGTTCCGAGTGCCAGGACGTACGGCGCTGCCCCGGCCTGCCGCGCCGGGGCCGAGCCCAGGCGGGGTACCGCAAAGGGGATCACCGACAGCCGGCCCTGCCGGCGCAGGTCGATGCCGAGCAACTCCTCCAGCTCCCCGGCGACCTGCGCGGTCGTGGTGTGGACGTGCGCGCCGCGGGCGACGGCCCGGCGCAGCAAGGGGTCGAAGGCGTGCACGGTGGAGGCGACGGTGCCGGGATGGAGCGCGAAGGCGCAGTCGTGCACGGTGACCACGGTCGGCAGCCGCGACGGCGGGGCCACGAACGCGGTCGCATGTAACACCCGTGCGCCCCGCATCCACCGGTCGACGGCGGGATGCGCCGTGCGCGTCCAGGCGTTCAGCAGCAGCCGGGTCGGCACCGGCACCAACGTCGCGCCGGCCGGCAGTTCGGCCCGGCGTCGCGGCCGGCCCAGGGCGTACGGCAGGAGATGTGGACCGTCGGGCAGCGCCGCCAGGGCGTGCACGATCTCCTCCACCGAGCGCCCGATCCCGGTGCGCACGCCGAGCAGTGCGGTGACGTCGATCGCGACGGGTAGGCGGGACACCCCGGCACCGTACGGCGGGGGCGCTGGCCGTTAGCGTCAGCACTCCGTCAGGAAGGAGCTCGCTGCATGCGCGTCGTGCTGGACGCGAGCCCGCTGGTGGGGCAGCGCACCGGGGTGGGGCGCTACGTCGAAGGGTTGGTGTCCGGACTGCTCGCCGTCGCCGATCCACCGGACCTGGCGCTTGCGGCCTTCACCCTGCGGGGGGAGCGGCCCGCGGTCGGCGCGCCGTGGGTCGGGCCCCGGGTGCCGGCCAGCACTCTGCGTGCCCTGTGGCGCCGCGGTCCGCTGCCGCCGGTCGAGTGGTTGACCGGCCGCGCGGCCGTCTTCCATGCCACCAACTACGTGCTGCCCCCGCTGCGCCGGGCGGCCGGCGTGGTCACCGTGCACGACCTGTCGTTCCTGCTGCACCCGGACACCGTGACCCCCGGGGTTCTGCGCTACCGCGACCAGGTGCCGTCCGCGCTGCGTCGCGCCGCAGCGGTCATCACGGTGTCGCACGCCATGCGGGCCGAGGTGATCGCCCATCTCGGGATCGCGCCGGAGAGGGTGCACCCCATCCAGCTCGGCGTGGACCCGGCGTGGGCGGCGACCGCTGCGCCCAGCGCTGCCGGCCGTGCCGAGCTGGGGCTACCGGCGGCGTACCTGCTGTTCGTCGGGTCACTCGAACCGCGCAAGGACCTGCCGACGCTTCTGGAGGCGCTGCGGATGCTGCAGGGCGCCGGTGAGGATGTGCCGCCGCTCGTGCTGGCCGGGCCGGCCGGCTGGGGTCCACCGGTCGAGGACCGAGGGCTTCTATCCGGCTCGGTCATCCGGCTGGGCTGGGTCGAGGACTCGCTGCTGCGCAGGGTCGTGGCCGGCGCTGCCGCGCTCGTCCTGCCCAGCCGCTACGAGGGCTTCGGGCTGCCGCCGCTGGAGGCCTTCGCCTGCGGCACGCCCGTCGTCGCCAGCGACCTGCCCGTGCTGCGCGAGGTGCTGGGGCCGCTCGCGAGGTATGCGCCGGTGGGCGACCCGGAGGCATTCGCCGCGGCGATCCGCGCCGTGGCGGCCGACGACGGCGGTCCGGCTGCTCGCGACGCACGCCGGCAGCGGGCCGCAGCGTTCACCTGGCAGCGCTGCGCCGAGCAGACGCGCGCCGTCTACGAGCAGGTGTCGTAGGGCTGGGCTGTTCCGGTGCAGCTAGGGTCCGCCCAGCAGACCCAGCCGGCGAAGGAGTGCATCGTGGACGACGACCGGGATCTCCGGGTCGTCGTTGTCACCTACTCCCCGGGGCCGTGGCTGGCCAGCTTTCTGCGCTCGCTCGGGACAGCGACGACCACCCCGTACACCGTCGTGCTCGCCGACAACGGCAGCGTCGACGGCGCCCCGGCGGCCGCGGTGGGAACGGACGTGCGGCTGCTCGAGACCGGCGGCAACCTGGGCTACGGCCGCGCCGCCAACCTCGGGGCGCACGGCGCGACGGGCGAGTGGATCGTCGTGGCGAACCCGGACATCACCTGGGAGCAGGGCGCGCTGGACGAACTGCTGGCCGCCGGCGCGCGGTGGCCGGGCGCCGGGTGTCTCGGGCCGGCGATCCGGACTCCGGGAAACAAGCTCTACCCGTCGGCGCGGGCGCTGCCGACGCTGGGGCGGGGCACCGGGCACGCAGTGTTCGGCTGGTGGTGGCCGACCAACCCCTGGACCCGTTCCTACCGCGCCGAGTCCGGTCCGCCGCAGGAGGGTGTGACCGGGTGGCTGTCCGGGTCGGTCATGCTGCTGCGCCGCAGCGCTTTCGAGGCCGTCGGCGGATTCGACCCGTCCTACTTCATGTACTGCGAGGACCTCGACCTGTGCCGCCGGCTGTCCGACACCGGCTGGTCCAACGTCTATGTGCCCTCGGCGGTCGTCCTGCACGAGGGCGCGCAGGCGACCTCGCGCGTTGCCGGTCCGATGCTGCGCGAACACCACCGCTCGCTCTACCGCTACCTGTCCCGGCAGTACTCCGGCCCGGCTTGGACGCCGGTCCGGGGAGCGCTTGCGGTCGGCCTGCTGCTGAGATACCTCCTGGCTGCCCGCGTTCGTGCGGTCGGCGACGGCGCGGAGCCGACACGGTCCGCTGCCCTTCTCGACGAGCCCGACCGGAGAAGTTGATGCGCCACGCCCTGATCCTCGCCGGAGGTTCCGGTACCCGGCTGTGGCCCTACTCCACCGCGGCGCTGCCCAAGCAACTCGTCCCGCTGCTGCAGGGCCGGTCGCTGCTGGACATCGCCATCGCTCGTGCGACGTCGGTGGTGCCCGCAGCCCAGGTGTGGCTCGGGGCGGGTGAGCAGCTGCGCGCCGCCGTCACCTCGGTAGACGGGCTGCGGGCCGACCGGCTGATCGTCGAGCCGTCCGGCCGGGACACCCTGGCCGCGGTCGCGCTCGGCTGCGCCGTCATCGCCGCGCACGACCCCGACGCCGTGGTCGCTGTGCTCACGGCCGACCACCTCATCGAGCCGGTGTCGTCCTTCGCGGCGACGCTGGATGCGGCGTTCACCCTGGCGTCGGAGCGAGCGGATGCGCTGGTGACCTTCGGGGTCGTCCCGGACTGCGCCGCGACCGGGTTCGGCTACCTCGAGCTGGGTGAGCCGCTCGGCGTCGCCGGCCATGTCGTGTCCTCGTTCCGGGAGAAGCCGACGCAGACGGTCGCATCGGAGTTCCTCGCCGCCGGTCCCGAGCGCTACCTCTGGAACTCCGGCATGTTCGTCTGGCAGGCCGAGACGCTGCTGGGCGCCGTGGATGCGTTCGTGCCCGAGTCGGCCCCGTTGCTGCGCGAGCTGGGTGCGGCCTACGGGACGCCCGCCTGGGCGGCGCTGGCCCGGGACGGCTGGCCCACGCTGGCCCGGCTCAGCATCGACTACGCGGTGATGGAACCGGCCGCCGGCTCGCCGGACTTCACCGTGGCGGCGCTGCCGCTGTCGGCCCGCTGGCTCGACGTCGGTTCCTGGCCGGCCTACGGCGAGGCGCTGGACGCCGACGCGGACGGCAACCGGGTGGGGGCCGCACGGGTGGTGCTGCACGCCAGCCGCGACAACGTCGTGGCGTCCTCCGACCCCGACCACCTGGTGACGTTGGTCGGCTGTGAGGGGTTGGTCGTGGTGCACACCCCGGCCGCGACGCTGGTCATGCCGGCTGCGCAGGCGCAGCGGGTCAAGGAACTGCACGCGCGGGTCACCGAGCTAGCGCCCGAATTGGCCTGACCGGTCGCCGCCGCTGCGACACCGACCCTCCAGCTTGCCAAGTCCGGCGCTCGGCTGAGCCTGGCCTGCCGCGGTCAGGCCCGAGGTGGAGGCCCCGCGTCGCCGCCGCGCCCGGCAGCCACCCTCCGCGTGAGCGACACTGGGTCGTGCCTGCCTCCGTCCCCGCCCTCGTGGCCGGCCACTTGCTGGCCGTGCCGTTCACCCTCTACACCCCGGGCTTCCTGCGGCTGTGGCGTCGCCGCGAGCCCACGGTGTACGCCGCGGCGCAGGTCGGCGGTGTGCTCATCGCCACCGGGTGGGCGGCCAGGGGCAACGTTCCGGCCGCCGCCTTCAACACGCTCTGGGTGACCGGCCTCGCGGTGGCCTACGCCGTCGAGGGCCGAAAGCGGGCAGCTCGGGTCATGGGCTGAGCGCGACCCGCAACTCGGGCTCGGTCGCCGCGCGCACATCCTCGACGCTCACCCCGGGCGCCGTCTCGCGCAGGACCAGACCGTCCGACTCGACGTCGATCACCGCCAGATCGGTGAGGATCCGCTGCACGCAGGCGAGTCCGGTCAGCGGCAACGAGCAGTCACGCACGATCTTGCGCGAGCCGTCGCGGGAGGTGTGTTCCATCATGACCAGCACCCGCTTGGCCCCGTGAACGAGGTCCATCGCGCCGCCCATCCCCTTCACCAGCTTGCCGGGAACCATCCAGTTCGCCAGGTCACCGCCCTGCGACACCTGCATCGCCCCCAGCACAGCCACGTCGACGTGGCCACCGCGGATCATCGCGAACGATGCGGCCGAGTCGAAGTAGGCCGCGCCGGCCAGGACGGTCACCGTCTCCTTGCCGGCGTTGATCAGATCCGGGTCGACGTCGTCCTCGCGCGGGTACGGGCCGACTCCCAGCACGCCGTTCTCGGACTGCAGCACGACGTGCACCCCCGCCGGGATGTGGTTCGGCACCAGGGTCGGGAGGCCGATACCGAGATTGACGTACTGCCCGTCCGTCAACTCGCGGGCGACCCGCGCGGCGAGCTGCTCACGCGTCAGCACGGGTCACCGTCCGACGCTCGATCCGCTTGTCGACGTCCGGGACGTGCACCACCCGCTGCACGAAGATGCCGGCGGTGTGGACCTGTCCGGGATCGAGCTGGCCCGGCTCGACCAGCTCCTCGACCTCCGCGATGGTGGTCCGCCCCGCCGCCGCGCACAGTGGGTTGAAGTTCTGCGCGGACTTGTCATAGACCAGGTTGCCGTGCCGATCGCCGTAGCGGGCGTGTACCAGGGCGAAGTCCGTCCGGATCGCCCGCTCCAGCACGTACCGCTGCCCGTCGAACTCGCGGACCTCCTTCGGCTCGGAGGCCACCGCGACGCCCCCCGCACCGTCGTAGCGCAACGGCAGCCCGCCGTCGGCGACCTGGGTGCCGACCCCGGCGGGGGTGAAGAAGGCGGGGATGCCCGCGCCGCCCGCCCGCAACCGCTCGGCCAACGTGCCCTGCGGGATCAGCTCCACCTCGAGTTCGCCGCGCAGGAACTGGCGCTCGAACTCCTTGTTCTCCCCGACGTAGGAGCTGGTCGTCCGCCGGATCCGCTGCGCCGACAGCAGCAGCCCAAGACCCCAGCCATCCACCCCGCAGTTGTTGCTGACGGTCTCCAGATCGGTGACCCCGGTCTGCAGCAGGGCTTGGATGAGCGCCGTCGGGATGCCGCACAGGCCGAACCCGCCGACCGCCAACGACGCACCGTTGCCGATGTCCGCGACCGCCTCAACGGCACTGGCCACCTGCTTGTCCATGTGCGCCCCCCTCGTCCGGTCCGATCGGACCCTAGCCGCGCCGCCTCGGTCCAGGGTGTGCCGGTGCGGCAGGATGGCGACGTGACCGCACCGGCGACAACGCTGCGCCCCGACGCGGTCACCACGTGGCGCCCGCGGCTGCCGGTCGACGTGCAGCGCACGCTGGCGCCGCTGCGCCGCGGCCGGGCCGACCCTACTCACCGGCGGACCAACGACGGTGCGCTCTGGCGGACGACGGTGCAGCCCGGCGGCGGCGCCACGTACTGCCTGACCCAACGCGGGCTGCACGAGATCGCCTGTCAGGCCTGGGGTCCAGGAGCCGAGCAGGTGGTCGCCGGACTGGCCGACCTGCTCGGCGGTCGTGATCTCGCCGACGGTTTCGAGCCGGGCCACCCGTTACTGGCGGAGTCGGCCGCCCGGAATCCTGGCCTGCGGATTCCGCGCACCGGTCGCGTCGTGGAGGCCTTGATACCAGCGGTACTCGAGCAGAAGGTCAGCGGCAAGCAGGCGAAGCAGTCCTTTTGTGACCTCGTCCTGCGGTACGGCTCCTCCGCGCCCGGACCGGCGCCGGTCGGCATGCGCGTCCCGCCGTCGGCCGAGGTCTGGCGGCGTATCCCGTCCTGGGAGTGGCACCGCGCCGGCGTTGGACCGCAGCGCTCGCAGACGATCTGCCGGGCCATGCAGCACGCCCCGGCGCTGGAGCGGATCGTCGGCAGCAGCCCGGCCGACACCGCCCGGCGCCTCGGCGCGCTGTCCGGCATCGGTCCGTGGACCATCGCCGAGGTATCCCAGCGAGCGCTCGGCGACGGCGACGCGTTGAGTGTCGGCGACTACCACCTTTCGCAGTACGTCGGCTGGGCGCTGACCGGGCGACCGCTCGACGACGACGGCATGGTCGCGCTGTTGGAGCCGTGGCGCCCGCACCGTTATCGCGTCGTCCGGCTGCTCGAGTGCAGCGGTTACGCCAAGCCCCGTTTCGGTCCGCGGCTGAGCATCGAGGATCACCGCAGCCGCTGAGCCGGCTCAGCGCAGCACGCAGTAGTCCGCCGGATCGCGCGGATCGCGTCGCCCGGCGGGCGCCGCCGCATGGCCGACCGCTACGGCGCCCATCGGCTCCCACGACGCTTCCAGGTCCAGCACGGCGCGAACCACCTCGGGGCAGAACAGCGTGCTGCTCACCCAGGCGCTGCCGAGCCCCTCGGCGGCCAACTGCACCAGCAAGTTCTCGATGCCCGCGCCGACGGCCAGCAGGAACATCCGCTCCTCCGCACCCGCCCGCCGGGGGTCGCGATAGTGGTGTGCGCCGTCGCGGACCAGGCACGGCACCACGACGTACGGCGCGCCGCGCAGCACCTCGCCCCGTCGCAACCGCGCAGTCACCGCCGCCTCGTCGAGCCCATCAGCCCGCAGGTCCTGCTCCCACCGCTGCGCCATCGCGTCGAGCAGTTGCGCGGCGCGCTGCTCGACGAGCACGAAGCGCCACGGGGTGGTGCCGTGCGGGGCCGGCGCGGTGAGCGCGGCGGCCACGGCGCGCAGCACGACGCTGCGCTCGACGGGTCGATCGGCAAAGGCGCGGACGGTCCGTCGCAGCGACACTGTCTCGCGGTGCGCCTCGGCGGTCCCGCGCCGGAACCAGTCCTGCTCCGCCGGCCGCACCAGGGCATCCGCGCCCCGGCCGTCGTCGGGCAGCACCAGGCCGCGGACCACCGCGACGGGGACACCATCGGCCTTGCCCTTCACCAGCTCCGCGGCGCAGGCCACCTCGTCGGCGACGGCGATCTCGGTCACCGCCAACACCGCGCCGAAGGAGTCGACCGTCCCGCGGGCATCGCGGACCGGCGCCAGCCCGGCAACGCCGATCGCCTGATCCACCTGACCGGTCCGCCACGGTCGACCCATCGTGTCCGACACGACGACCGCCACCTGTCGCCCGGTGAGTGCGGCGATCCGTGTGCGCAAGGTCTCCGCGCTGGCATCGGGATCAACTGGGAGCAGGGCAATCTCGTCAGGACGCACATTGCTGGCGTCCACGCCGGCCGCGGCCAGCACCAGCCCGTTGCGGTTCTGCGCCAGGACCGTCGTGCCGCGCCAGGCCACGACCCGCACCGTCTCGTCGGCCACCGCCCGCAGGCGCACGGCCTCCCGGTCTCCGCCAGCCGGCACCTCGACGAGCCGGCCCTCGGCCTTGCTGACGACCTTGCTCGTGACGACCACGACGTCACCGTCCTGCAGCGTCACGGCCGCGACGAGCAGCGCCGCGAGGTCGTCGCCGGGCCGGATCTCCGGCAGACCTTCGACGCCGATCACGGTGAACTCAGCCATCCGCAATCCACCTCGCGGCCAGGTCCAGGGTTGATCGGGCCATCGCCGTGGTGGCGGCCAGGTCGGTCATCAGCAGCGGTACGGCGCGGACCTCGACCCCCGGCACGCTCACGCCGGCGTCACTCGTGTCCACCAGCCAGCCGTCCAGCAGCCCCCCTTCCGACCGGGCGCCGTAGTGCCGGCCGACAGCCGCTGCAGTCGTCTCGACCCCGATTGCGGTCAGGCAGGCATCGGCCATCCCGCGCACCGGCTTGCCACCGATGATCGGCGACACGCCCACC
>JBBSUR010000010.1:0-24619 GCA_038234255.1 Mycobacteriales bacterium
ATGACGAAGCCGCCACCGTGACGACGACCCACCGACGGAGACCCAAAACGCCAAACACTCATCCTCATCCACGGTGACGCCGTCATCCTCATCCAGCGTGGCGCCCTACACCACTCCACCTGCACCCCGCAGTCACTCATGAGGTCCATGTGTTCGCTCTCGATGAGACGACCCCCGATTGCGTCGATCAGGACGCGCACCCGCACGCCGGCGCGGGCCCGTTCGGCGAGCGCCTGCGCGAAGTTGCGGGCGATATCGCCCCGCCAGTAGACGAAGGTCAGGAAGTCGATCGTCTCGGTCGCGGATCCGATGGCGTCGAGCATCGCCGGGAAGATCTGGTCGCCGTTCTTGAGCAGCGTCAGCTCGTTGCCCTCGCTGGCCGGGATCCCCCAGCAGCGCCTCCAGCGTCCGTCGGAAGCGCTGAACGCGCTGCTCGTCGGAGCCGGTCGGGAGCGGACCGGAGGCTGTCGTGCTCTCGCCGTGCGGGCTCACGAGGTCTCGCGCTCCTCCCTGATCAGGTGGCGTCCACCGGGCCGCTCAGCAATGCATTATCGCCCGAGCAACAGGGCGGCGACGCGGGTCCGGTCCGTACGCTGTTGTCATGGCGCGCCTCCCCGGCATCGACGGGCTCTTCTCCCTGCTGCAGACGCAGGCCGAGGCGCTGGCCGCGCTCCCGGCGGCGGTGGCGTCCCTGCCCGGCGCCGTGCGCGGCCTGAGCGAGCTGGTGGGCGAGGCCCGCGAGAGCTTGGCGACCGTGAACCGCCTGGCCGTACGACTGGACGCGCTGGCCGAACAACTCGAGGAGCCGGTGCGAGCGCTGGCGCCCGGGCTGTCCCGGCTGGCAGTCGTGCTCGAGGACCCGATCGTCGAGGAGCTGCCCGACACGCTGCGCAGAGTGCAGGCCGACATCCTGCCGGTCCTGCGCACCGTGGCCGACACGCACGAGCGGGTTGCCTTCATCGCCGGCTCTACCGAGCGCATCATGAGCTTCGTCGACGACACCAGCCGGACGATCGGGCTGTTGCCCGGCGCGGCCCTGCTGGGCCGGCGGCGTCCGGCCCCGCGGGTCATCGTCCCCGACCCGCCACGACCTGGGGACCCGGCCGACTAGCCGAGCGCCTCGGCCGCTGCCGGGTCGCTGTCGTCCAGGAACTGCCGGATCCTCGCCGCCTCGGTCTCCTCGCCGATCGCGGCGGCGGCCTGACCGAGCGCATGCAGCGCCCGCAGGAAGCCGCGGTTGGGCGCGTGCGACCACGGAACCGGCCCGTACCCCTTCCAGCCCGCGCGGCGCAGCGCGTCCAGGCCGCGGTGGTATCCCGTGCGGGCGTAGGCGTAGCTCTCGATCGTCGCCCCGCGCGACTGCGCAGCCTCGGCCAACTCCGCCCACGCCAACGAGCTGGTGGGATGCGCCGCCGCGACCTCGGCCGGATCGGCCCCACCTTCGAGCAGCTCACGCGGCCCGGTCTCGTCGGGCAGCAGCGTGGCAGGGGGGCCACCGAGCAGGTCCTTACCGAAGAGGCTCATGCGTCCATCCTGCCCGAGCCGCCCGCGGGCCTCGCCCGGCCTGCCGTAGCGGCACGGGCCCGCCGGCGCAGACTGCTCCGGTGGACTACACCGGCCGCGCCGGCCGCTGGCTGCTCGGCGCGACCGCGCACCCGGGCGGCGAGGCGCTGACCCGACACCTGCTGGCCCGCCTGCAATTGCCGATCGGCGCGCTGGTGGCCGACATCGCCTGCGGCGACGGGGCCACGCTGGGCCTGCTCGCTCGCGCCGGCCTGCTGGCGATCGGCGTCGATATCGAGCCGCGCGCAGTGGCGCGGGCCCGCCTCCACGCGGCAGCGGTCCTCGGCGACGCCCACGCCCTGCCGTTGGCGACCGGGGCGTACGACGCCGTCGTCTGCGAGTGCTCGGTCTCGACCTTCACCGATCCGGCCCGGGCGGTGACCGAGATGGCCCGGCTGCTCCGGCCGGGCGGCCAGTTGGCGATGACCGACATCGTGCTGCGTCGAGATCTGGCCGGTCCGCAGGTCGTCGCCGCAGTGGACCGGCTCACCGGCGCCCGGACGGTACCGGGGTACGCCGCGCTGCTCGAGGCGGCGGGCCTGCGCGTGGTGCGGACGGAGGACCGGGCCGCGGACACGCGCGCCCTGACCCGCCAGCTCAGCCGGCGACTGACCGTGGTCGGCGCGCGGAGGACGGCCGCGACCGCCCGGGCCTGCGCGCGGGCGGTCGACAGCGGTGCGCTCTCCTACACCGTGCTGATTGCCAAGAAGCGGATCGTCGAGAAGCCCGACGGAACAAGCCCGTTCGCGCTCAGGTGACCGGTGCGATCCAGGCGGCAGTGAACACCGCGGCATCCAGGGTGCCACGGACCGCGGGGCTCAGGCCCTTCTCGGCGGCGAATTTTGAGGCGACGCCCGAGCTCTGCGGTCCGAAGTATCCGTCCACGGTGATCCGCCAGCCGCGGTCGCGCATGCGCTGCTGCCAGGCCTTCGCGGTCTCACTGAAGCGCGACCGGTCCGCGACCGTCAGCACCGGGCTGTCGAAGGCCGGCGCCGCACCGCGGGCCCGGCTTGCGCGCGGAGCGACCCGGGGCGCCGGCGTCGACGCAGCGGCGACCACAACGGCGACCGGAGCGGTGTCGGCGCTGGAGTTGCCACCGCCACCCGACAGGCCGAGCTTGCGCGAGCAGGCTGGCCACTGTCCCCAGCCGCTCCGGGCCTGCAGTTTCTGGCCGGCCTGGATCTGGGTGGCCTTGCTGGCCTGGTGCGGGTAGCCGGCGTAGCCGATCCCGCGCCAGGTGGCGAGGGAGAACTGGATCCCGCCGTAGTAGCCGTTGCCGGTGTTGATCGACCAGTTTCCGCCGCTCTCGCACTGCGCGAGCCGCTCAAACTGCTCGACCGTCCCGCCCGTCCCGCCCGTCCCGTGCGCCGAGGCCGGGGCGGCGAGAGCGGCACCCTCGGCGACGGAGAGGGCGACGGTCATGCCGCCGGCGACGAGCAGGGGTGCGGCCTTGGACGGCTTGGCGTGCCGGGCGTTCTTGCGGGGGTTGACAAAAGAGGACACAGACAAGAGCAGGATTCCTTCCCTCTCGCCTGCGGGGTCAGCTGTCGGGTTCGGGCTGGGTGGCCCGGCCTCTCGCAAGAGGCTTCACCCCGAGGACGCGATGCGTCCGTGGAACCTGTGGGTCCCCCGCTTCTGCCCCGGTACGACGACGAAGCCGGCTCCCGGGGCAGAACTCGGCGGGAGGAGCGGACAACCCGCCCCGAAGGGGCAAGATGTCGAAACGATAACGGACGCCGGCGGGATCCAACCCTCCAGCAAGCAAAGTGTGGCGGCCCGAACAGCCCGGTGGTGTCAGGTGAGGCGGGTGCCGGTCGAACGCACGTCCTGGCAGGCGCGCACGATCCGGGCGGCCATTGACGCCTCGCCGGCTCGACCCCAGGCGCGTGGGTCGTACAACTTCTTGTTGCCGACTTCGCCGTCGACCTTCAGCACACCGGTGTAGTTCGCGAACATGTGGTCGGCGACGGGGCGGGTGAAGGCGTACTGCGCATCGGTGTCGACGTTCATCTTGACCACGCCGTAGTCCAGTGTCTCGGAGATCTCCGCCAGGCTGGATCCGCTGCCGCCGTGGAAGACCAGATCGAACGGCTGCTCCCGGCCGGTCTTCGTACCGACGGCGTCCTGGATGTCGCGCAGGATCGACGGGCGCAGGGTGACGTTGCCCGGCTTGTAGACGCCGTGCACGTTGCCGAACGTCGCGGCCAGCAGGTATCGACCCTGGTCTCCGACGCCGATCACCTCCGCCGTACGCAGCGCGTCTTCGGTTGTGGTGTAGAGTTTTTCGTTCTCCCCGGAGTTGTCGACGCCGTCCTCCTCGCCCCCCACGACCCCGATCTCGAGTTCCATGATGATGTGCGCGCTGGCGCACCGCTCCAGCAGCTCCCGGGCGATCGAGAGGTTCTCTTCGAGGTCCATGGCCGACCCGTCGAACATGTGCGACTGGAACAGCGGCGCCTTTCCGGCGTCGACCCGCTCCTGGCTGATCGCGAGCAACGGCCGCATGTAGGTGTCGAGCTTGTCCTTGGGGCAGTGGTCGGTGTGCAGCGCGATCGTGACCGGATAAGCCTTCGCCACGTGGGTGGTGTAGAGCGCCAGCGCCTCGGCGCCGAGCACCATGTCCTTCACCGTCGACCCGGACAGGTACTCCGCCCCGCCGGTGCTGATCTGCACGATGCCGTCCGACTCTGCCTCGGCGAACCCGCGCAGGGCCGCGATCAGCGTCTGCGAGCTCGTCACGTTGATCGCCGGGTAGGCGAACCGGCCGGCCTTCGCCCGGTCGAACATCTCGGCGTAGGCCTCAGGGGTGGCGATCGGCACGGGGGTCTCCTCCAGCGGTGGGCGGTCGGCGGCGTGACACGCCGAGCATGGCAGACGCAACACCGCGTCAGGTACGGCAGATCTCCGCCCGCACATCGGCCTCGACCGCTTCGAACGCCTTGCGGGCGGCGATGAGCACCGGATCCCACACTGGGGCGAACGGCGGCGCGTACGACAGGTCCAGGCCGAGCACCTCGTCTACGCCCATCGCGTTCCAGATCGCGGTGGCCAGGACGTCGATTCGCTTCGCCGCTCCCTCGCGGCCGGCGATCTGGGCGCCCAGCAGCGTGCCGCTTCGCCGCTCGGCGATCAGCTTCACCCGGATCGGCTGCGCCCCGGGGAAGTAACCCGCCCGCGTCGTGGAGTCGACGCTGGCCGTGACGTAGCAGTAGCCCGCCGCATCCGCCTCCTGCTCGGAGAGCCCGGTCCGCGCGACCTCCAGGTCGCACACCTTGGTGACCGCGGTGCCGATCACCCCGGGGAAGGTGGCGTAGCCGCCACCGAGGTTGATCCCGGCGACCCGGCCCTGCTTGTTGGCGTGCGTGCCCAGAGCGACGACCATCCGCTGGCCGGACAGCCGGTGCCGGCTCTCCACGCAGTCGCCGCCTGCCCAGACGCCTTCGGCCTGCGTGCGCATGCGGTTGTCGACGGCGATGCCGCCGGACGCGCCCAGTGGGATGCCGGCCTGCTGGGCCAGCGCGACGTTGGGCCGTACGCCGAGTCCGAGGATGACCAGGTCGGCCGGCAGCCGGCAGCCGTCCGCCAGGTGCACCGCCACCGCCCGCCCGTCCGAGCCGGTCTCCACCGACGCCGCCGCCTGCCCGAGCAGCAGCTCGATGCCCATCTTGCGCACGGCATCGGCGATGAAGGCGCCGATGTCAGGGTCGAACGTGCCGACCGGCGTGTCGGATTGGTCGACCACCGTGACGTCGAGCCCGCGTACCTTGCAGGCCTCGGCGAGCTCCAGCCCGATGTAGCCGCCTCCGACGACGACCACCCGCTCCGCCCCGCCCTCGAGCTCGCGGATCAGATCCTCGCCGTCGTCGAGCACCTGCACCCCGTACACGCCGGGAGCATCGAACCCCGCCGCCTTCGGGCGCATCGGGACGCTCCCCGTCGCGTACATCAGCGCGTCGTAGGGCTCGACGTAGGTCCGTCCGTCCTCCAGCGAGCGGGCCGTCACCGTGCGGGCAGCCAGGTCGATCTCGACCACCTCGGTCCGCATCCGCAGGTCGATGCCGTTGGCGCGGTGCTGCTCGGGAGTGCGGGCGATGAGCTCGGCCTCGCTGCCGACCGCCCCGCCGATCCAGTAGGGGATACCGCAGGCGGAGTACGACGTGGCGCGGCCCCGCTCGAAGGCGACGATCTCCAGTTCGTCGGGCGTACGACGCCGGCGGGCCTGGCTCGCCGCACTCATTCCGGCAGCGTCGCCGCCGATGACCACCAACCGCTCACGTGACATGACGGCAACCTACGACGACTAGCCTGCGGCGGTGGACACCCTCGCGCTGCTCCCGGGGTTTCTGGACCCGAAGACGCTGCTGAGCCTCGGCGTGATCGGCCTGCTGCTGATCATCTACGCCGAGACCGGACTGCTGATCGGCTTCTTTCTGCCGGGCGACTCGTTGCTGTTCCTCGCCGGGGTCTTCGCGGCCTCCGGGCAGGAGGGTCTGGCCCTGTGGATGCTGCTGCTCGGCGTGCCGATAGCGGCGTTCCTCGGGGCGCAGACCGGGTGGTGGATCGGCCGCAAGGCCGGACCGGTGCTGTTCGACAAGCCCGACTCCCGGCTGTTCAAGCGGTCCAATGTTGAGCGCGCACAGGCCTACCTCGACAAGTTCGGCGAGGGCAAGGCGATCCTGTTGGCCCGGTTCCTGCCGATCGTGCGCACGTTTCTCAACCCGGTGGCGGGAGTGCTCAACGTCCCGATCCGCACGTTCACCTTCTTCAACGCGGTCGGCGCCGTGCTGTGGGGCATGGGCGTCCCGCTGCTGGGCTACGCGATCGGCAAAGCGATCAACGACGCGGGCAACATCTCGATCGACAAGTACATCCTGCCGCTCACCGCCGGCATCGTGGCCCTGTCGTTCATCCCGATCGGGCTGGAGTTCCGCAAGGCCCGGCGGGAGGGGCGCGAGAAGCAGCTCATCGCCGAAGCCGCCGCGGAGCTGCAGCGTGAGGACAGCCCGCTCGACTGAGCCGCTGGCCGGCTACGAGAGGCAGAGGTCGGCGAGGGAGTAGGCGAAGCGGTACGGCACGCCCTCCGCCCCGATCTTCTCGGCCGCACCCGTCGCCCGGTCGGCGATCGTGGCGACGCCGACCACGATGGCACCCATCTCGCGGCAGGCAGCCAGCGCCGCGAGCGGCGAGTTGCCGGTGGTGGTGGTGTCCTCGACCACGAGCACCCGGCGACCCGCGATGTCCGGCCCCTCGACGCGCCGCTGCAGCCCGTGCGCCTTGGTCTGCTTGCGCACGACGAACGCATCCAGCCGGCGGCCCTGCGCGGCGGCCGCGTGCAGCATCGCGGCGGCGATCGGATCCGCCGCCATCGTCAGCCCGCCGACCGCGTCGTAGTCCAGGTCGGCGGTCAGCTCGAGCATGACCCGGCCGACCATCGGTGCGGCCAGTCCCGACAGCGTGATCCGCCGCAGGTCCAGGTAGTAGTCGGCCTCCCGGCCGGAGGACAGCGTGACCTGGCCGTGCACGACGGCCAGCTCGCGGATCAGGGACAGCAGCTGCTCGTGGTCAGTCATCCACCCGAGCGTAGGACGTCGTGCGCGCCCCAGTGGTCCGCCGCACTCCCGCCGTCCAGTCCCGCGTCCTCAGCCTCGGTGTCCCGGGAACCGGCTCTGCAGTCGGCGGGCCACCGTGCGCTGGACGCTCGGGGGAACGAGGCGGGTCGCCGCTACGAGCGCCTTGTACTGCGCGCCCGGGATGCTCCGCGACCGGCCGCGGTCCAGATCGGCCAGCGCCGTCCGTACGACATCGTCGGCGTCCAGCCACAGCCGGTCGGGCAGGCCGCGCATGTCCATCTCGGCGCGGTCGTGGAACTCGGTCCGGGTGAATCCCGGGCACAGGGCGAGCACGCTCACGCCGCGCTCGGCGTACTGCAGGTGCAGCGACTCGCTGAAACTGGTCAGCCACGCCTTGGATGCGCCGTAGGTAGCTCCACGGACACCCGGCGCGAACCCGGCGACGCTGCTCACGTTGACGATTGCGCCACCGCCGCGGTCGATCATCGACGGAAGGGCGGCGTGGGTGAGCCGCATCGGCGCGCGCACGTTGAGCCGCAGCAGGTGCTCCTCCTGCTCGCGCGGCACCTCGTGGAAGGCTCCCTTCGTGCCGAGGCCGGCGTTGTTGACCAGCATGTCGACGCCCTCGCCGCAGCGCCACTCCACCCGCGCGCACGCCTCGTCGTCGGTCAGGTCCGCCGGGAGCACGTCGACCTGCACGCCGTACGTCCGCAACTGGCGCGCGGCGCTGTCCAGCCGGGCCTGGTCGCGGGCCACGAGGACCAGGTCGTGGCCGCGGGCGGCCAACGCGCGGGCGAAGGCGGCGCCGATACCGGCGGTCGCCCCGGTCACCATCGCGGTTGTCATGTCAGGGGTGCAGTCGTCATCCGGCGAGGCTAACCACTGCCGCCCGGACAAGCGCTTTAGGCGATCGCCCGCCCGTTGCCCTTCGTGGACGGTTCGAGCTCCACCCGTACCTGCGGGCAGGCCGCCTCACCCAGCACCCGGCGCAGGTCGGTGAGCGGCCCTTCACCGAGCTCCCTTCTCGCCCGCCCGACGTCGGCGCGGTCGGCAAGCCGGACGTACAGCAGTAGTTGCTCGCGTCGGCGAACCCGGATCAGCCGCGCCGAGGCGCTCTCGACGCCCGAACACGCCTCGACCGCGTCGACGAGCGCGTCGGTGACCGCCGCCGCGTCGACCCGCGTCTCGCCGCGGTTGCGGCGCTCGGTCAGGTCGACCGCGTCGACCCGGTCGGTGCGCAGCTGCAGCAGCAGGTAGCGCAGGGCGAGCAGCGCGAGCAGCAGCGCGGCAAGGGCGAGCACCGGCCACAGCCAGGGTGCCTCGTCCTCGACGAAGTTGACGAAGTCCGAAGACAGCAGTCGGCGCTGCACGTATCGCTGGCCCAGCGCTCCGCTGCCGAGGAGCACCCCGCTGACGCCGACGGCGGACAGCAGGAGCCCGAGCAGGGTCAGCAGGGCCCGGTTCAGCCGATCGGCGCGGGCACCCATCAGCCTTCCTCCTTGACCGAGACGCGCACCCTCGGCCGGGAGCGCAGTTCCAGGGCCGTCAACGACTCCTGGACGGCGTCGCGGACCGACTGGCGCAGATCGGGGGCCACGTCCCGAACCCGGGTGTGGACGGTGACCCCGACCGAGCGGCGACGGACCGAGGCGGAGGCAGCGCGAACTCCGGAGACGTTGCGGGCGGCCGACACCGCAGCACTGCGTACGCCGCCCCGCGTCGCCACCGTCGTCACCCCGTCGGCGAGCGGAGCGGTGGCCAGGGCGGTCGGGCGTCGCGGAACGAGCTCGAACAGCACCAGCAGCAGTCCCACGACGGCGAGGATGGCGGCGACGACCAGGAACCGGTCATCGCCGACCGACAGGTCGTCCAGGGTTCGCCACCAGTCCCGGTAGGGGACGACCCATTCCGGCATGCCGAGCGCCCACCGGACGACCTCGCCGATGAGCAGTACCGCGCCGGCGACCACCGTCAACGACACCAGCGCGGCAAGCAGCCGGTTGATCAGGTGCAGGGCGAACACGCCGGCCTCCTAATCGACGCGCCGGCGGCGCCGGCCCTGGGGGAGCGCGGTGACAGTGATGTCGACGTGGCCGATCCGCAGGGCGGCAAGCGCGTACAGCTGGTGCTGGACTTGCCAGCGCACGCGGTCGGCGACGTCGCTGACCGGACAGGGCCAGGGCACCGACATGGATACCTCTGCGGTGACCAGATCGCCGGAGACGCTGGCTTTTGCCTGCGGGCGCGCGTCCGGGTTGGCGCTGCGCAGTGTTTGGCCGAACACCCGGGACACCGAGCCGCCGGCGGCGTCCACCTCCGCAGCGGCCGCTGCGACGATGCTTTCGACCGCCCGCTGGGAGATCACCAGGCGTCCTCGTTCGCCGGCCGGCACCGCGCCGGGGGCCGGTGGGGCGGGGACCGGCAGGTCGATCTGCGGGGTCACGAGCTCCGCTCCGGGGGGCACGGTCAATTTCGCTGCCGGCCGCGACCGGCCAGGTAGGGGCTGAGGTCGACCGCGCCGTCGAGCACCCGTCCGACGAACAGGCCAGCCGCGCCGAAGACCAGGACGAAAAGGAAGGCGGTCGTGCCGCCGAAGGCGGCGGCCAGACCGAGCGCCAGGCCGCACAGCAGGGCTGGCAGGGTGTAGGTCATCGGACTCTCCCTGAGGTAGGTCGGCCGCCCCGGCGGGACGGGAGCATGAGGCGCAGCCGCGCGAGCAGGTGTGCGCGACGGGACTGCTTGCGGTAGAAGACGACCGACGGTGCGCCCGTGCCCGCCTGGCAGATTCGCCAGGCGGCCACCCCGGCGCGGAACACCTCCGGGTCACCACCGCGGTCGGGGTGGTTCGCGACGACGAACCGCCGGAACTCCTGCGCCGTGCGGGGCGGATAGAGGTCGGTCACTGCTCGCTGGCCTCGTCGTGGGGGGGCTCGACGACGTCGGCGATCACGACGTCGACCCGGCGCCCCTCCACGACCGGGGCAACGGCGCGACGGACCTGCTCGGCCAGCTCAAGCAGCGGCGACCCGTCCAGACGCAGGACGACCGCGACTTCACAGACGTCCTCCGCCAGCCGGATTCCGGCCACCCGACGGCCGGGCAGGAAGGTGGCGACGAAACCGCTGTCGGCCAGGCAGGCCACGACCGGGCAGGCCAGGACCGCCTCCGCCACCAGATCGGCCGGCTCGGGCGTGGAACTCACCGGACGCGCGGCGCCTGCTCCGACTGCTCGTCGCTCTTGTCATCCGGCAGGTGCACGTCATCGACGGCGATGTTGACCTCGGTGACCTCCAAACCTGTCATCCGCTCGACTGCACCGATGACGTTGCGCCGGACGCCCTGCGCCAAGTCGACGATCGCGACGCCGTACTCGACGACGAGGTCGAGGTCGATGGCGGCCTGTGTCTCGCCGACCTCGACCGCAACACCGGCGGTGATGCTCGGCCCGCTGCTGCCGGGCAGGCGCTCGCGCAGGGCGCCCATGCTGCGGGCCGAGCCGCCGCCCATCCGATAGACACCGTCGACCTCGCGAGCCGCCATACCGGCGATCTTCGACACAACGGAGTCGGCGATCGCGGTCTTGCCCTGCGGTGTGCTCAGCCGGCTCGGCGTGGTCTTCTGCACGCCGCGCTCACCGGATGCGCTGCGTTGATTAGTCTCGGTGCTCGTGGCCGTCATGAGTTCTCCTCTGTCTTGCCTTCTGGGGGGTCGCCTTCTGGGGCAGTATCCAGCGGTCGCGTACCCCGTGCGCCGATCAGTACGACCAGGCGGCACGAATGACAACGACTCGTCATATCCCGCCGTCTGCCCGCTGCGGCCGGTTTCATGTCCGGACGGCTACAGCGCCGTCAGCCGGAGCGCGGACGGCCGGGCCGACGGTCAACGTGTCTCCGGCGTCTGCCAATGCGACGACGACCTCGTCCCCGTCACGGATCTCGCCGGCCAGCAGCGCCTTCGCCAGCGCGTCGCCGATCGCCTTTTGCACCAGCCGACGCAGCGGCCGCGCGCCGTACACCGGGTCGAACCCGGTCAGCGTCAGCCACTCCCGCGCCGCATCGGTGACCGTCAACGTGAGACGGCGGGACTGGAGCCGGCGAGCCAGCAGCGCGACCTGCAGGTCGACGATGCGCGCCAGCTCCTTCGTGCCGAGCGCGTCGAACAGCACGATGTCGTCGAGTCGGTTGAGGAACTCCGGCTTGAAGGCCCGCTGCACGACCTCCATCACCTTGTCCCGGCGCTGGGCGGCGGTGAGCAGCGGGTCGCTGACGTAGGCCGAGCCGAGGTTGCTGGTCATCACCAGGATCGTGTTGCGGAAGTCCACCGTGCGGCCCTGGCCGTCGGTGAGCCGGCCGTCGTCGAGCACCTGCAGCAGCACGTCGAACACGTCCGGGTGCGCCTTCTCCACCTCGTCCAAGAGCACCACGGCGTACGGCCGGCGGCGCACCGACTCGGTGAGCTGGCCCCCGGCCTCGTACCCCACGTAGCCGGGGGGCGCACCGACAAGCCGTGCCACCGAGTGCTTCTCGCCGTACTCGCTCATGTCGATCCGGGTCATTGCGCGCTCGTCGTCGAACAGGAACTCTGCGAGTGCCTTGGCCAGCTCGGTCTTGCCCACGCCGGTCGGGCCGAGGAACAGGAACGAGCCGGTCGGCCGGTCCGGATCGGAGATGCCGGCGCGGGAGCGGCGTACCGCGTCGGACACCGCCTGCACCGCTGAGAGCTGACCGACGAGCCGGGCGCCCAAGGCCTCCTCCATCCGCAGCAGCTTGGCCGTCTCGCCCTCGAGCATGCGGCCGGCGGGGATGCCGGTCCAGGCCGCGACGACGGCCGCGATGTCGTCTGGCCCGACCTTCTCCTCGACCATCCGGTCGGCCTGCTCGGCAGCCGCGCTCGCCGCCGCCAGCTCCTTCTGGGCCGCCGGGATGTCGGCGTAGGACAGCCGCGAGGCGGTGGTGAGGTCGCCTTCTCGCTGGGCTCTCTCGACTTCAGTCTGCAGCTGCACGAGCTGCTGCTTGAGCTCACCGACCCGGTTGAGCCCGGCCTGCTCGCGCTCCCACCGGGCGGTCAGACCGGCCAGCTCGGTCTGCCGGTCGGCCAGTTCGCGGCGCAACTCGACCAGGCGTTCTTGGGACGCCTGGTCGGTCTCCCGCTCCAGCGCCAGCTCCTCCATGCGCATCCGATCGACCGCCCGTTGCAGCTCATCGATCTCGACCGGACGGCTGTCGATCTCCATCCGCAGCCGCGACGCCGCCTCGTCGACCAGGTCGATCGCCTTGTCCGGCAGGAAGCGGGCCGGGATGTAGCGGTCCGACAGAGTCGCGGCAGCGACCAGCGCGGAGTCGGCGATCTCCACCTTGTGGTGGGCCTCGTACCGTGCCTTGAGCCCGCGCAGGATCGCGACGGTGTTCTCCACCGACGGCTCGCCGACGAGCACCTGCTGAAAGCGCCGCTCCAGCGCGGCGTCCTTCTCGATGCCGGTGCGGTACTCGTCCAGCGTCGTCGCGCCGACCATGCGCAGCTCACCGCGCGCGAGCATCGGCTTGAGCATGTTGCCCGCGTCCATGCTGCCCTCGGCCTTGCCGGCGCCGACGAGGGTGTGCAGCTCGTCGAGGAAGGTGATGACCTGACCGTCGGAGTTCTTGATGTCGGCCAGCACCGCCTTGAGCCGTTCCTCGAACTGGCCGCGGTACTGCGCTCCCGCCACCATCGCGCCGAGGTCCAGCGCGACGATGCTCTTGCCGCGCAGGCTCTCCGGAACGTCGCCGTCGACGATGCGCTGGGCCAGCCCCTCGACGACCGCGGTCTTGCCGACGCCGGGTTCGCCGATGAGCACCGGGTTGTTCTTGGTACGCCGGCTGAGCACCTGCACGACGCGGCGGATCTCGGTGTCACGGCCGATCACGGGGTCGAGCTCGCCGCGCCGGGCCCGGTCGGTGAGGTCGACGCCGTACTTCTCCAGTGCCTTGTAGGTCGACTCGGGGTCCGGCGTGGTGATTTTTCGCACGCCACCGCGAACCTTGGCAAAGGCGTCGACGAGGGCTTTGGGCATGGCCTGCTGCTGCTTGAGCAGGTCGGCCACCTCGCCGCCGCTGTCGGCCAATCCGACCAGCAGGTGCTCTGTCGAGACGTAGTCGTCGCCGACCTCCTTCGCCTTGTTCGCGGCGACGGACAGCACGGCCATCAGCGCGCGGGACCGCTGTGGTGCGGCAATGTTCGACCCACTGGCTCTGGGCATGGCTTTCAGCAGAGCCTCGGCACGCGCGCGGACCTGGGTCCGGTCGGCGCCGACCGCGGCCAGCAACGGCCCGGCGATCCCGTCGCTCTGATCGAGCAGCGCCAGCAGCAGGTGGACCGGCGCGACCTCGGGGTGGCCCTCGGTGCTGGCCCGCCGGACGGCGGTGCTCACGGCTTCCTGGCTCCTGGTGGTGAGGCGTTCGGTCTCCACGGCTCCTCCTGGTTGGTTCGTACGCGGCATGCGCCCGTCACAACGTCGCCTGCCTTGAGCGTGTTCCGCTCAAGGTAGGCCTGTCCGCCGGCCCGCCGCCCTGGGCCGGCGGTGTAGCATGCAACAATGCTGACGGTGCCTGAGGCGGCTCGACGGACCGGCCGCAACCCCGAAACAATCCGTCGCTGGATCCGTTCCGGCAGGCTGCGGGCGAGCAAGGTCGGCACCCAGCACGTCATCGACGAGCTGGACCTCGATGCGGTGACCGTCGACGAGGACACCACGCCCCTGCCGGACTGGATGAAGGGCCCGCTGCCGGACGGCCGGCCGCAGCCCAACTGGGAGCGCATCGTCCGCGACTCGCGGAACTCGCACTGACCACGTCGCTGGTCGTCGATTCGAGCGTTGCCGTTCGCATCAGCCTGCGGGGTGCCTTCTTGGTGGACGGGGTCTGGAGACTGCTGGCACCCCCATTGCTCTGGTCCGAGGTTCGCTCATCCCTGCACGAGGGCGTGTGGCGACGCGACATCTCGACCGCCGATGCCGCCGCCACCCGACGGGCCTTCAGCTCACTCGGCATCGTCCGGGACGACCCGCCCGAGCTGGACGAGGTCGCGTGGCAGATCGCGGACGAGCTCGGCTTGGCCAAGACCTACGACGCGGAGTTCCTCGCGCTGGCGCGCATCCGTGGCTGCCTGCTCGTCACGGCGGATGCTCGGCTACGGCGGGGCGCCGACCGGCTCGGCTTCGTGGTCGACCCGGTCGAGCTCGAGTATGGGCGGCGGCCCGGCCCGAGCCGGAGTTAGCGGAAGATCACCGTCCGGCTTCCGTTGAGCAGCACCCGCCGTTCGGCGTGCCAGAGCACCGCGCGGGCCAGCACGCGCGCCTCGATGTCCTGACCCACCCGGGCCAGGGCCTCGGCGGTGTGCGTGTGGTCCGCGCGGGCGACGTCCTGCTCGATGATCGGCCCCTCGTCCAGAGCGGCCGTGACGTAGTGCGCGCTCGCGCCGATCAGCTTCACGCCACGGTCGTGTGCCTGCGCGTAGGGACGGGCGCCCTTGAAGCTCGGCAGAAACGAGTGGTGGATGTTGATCGCGCTGCCGGCCAGCCGCGCGCACAGCTCCGGCGACAGCACCTGCATGTAGCGGGCGAGCACGACCAGTTCGACCTGCTCGGCCTCCACCAGCGCTAGGAACTGCGCCTCGGCCTCCGCCTTGGTGTCGGGAGCAACCGGCAGGTGGTGGAAGGCGATCCCGTGCCACTCCACCAGCGAGCGGGCATCGGGGTGGTTGCTGACCACGGCGCGCAGGTCGATCGGCAGCGCGCCGGTGCGGTGGCGGAAGAGCAGGTCCTGCAAGCAATGGTCCTGCTTGGACACCAGCACGACGGTCGGCACGGCGCGGTCGGCCGCGTCCAGGTGCCAGTCCATCCCGAACGAGGTGGCTGTCGCCTCGAAGGCCGAGCGCAGCGACGCCACCGAGATCGACTCGGCGGCCGCCACGTGGACCCGCATGAAGAACCGGTCGCTGTCGGGGTCGCGGTACTGCTGGCTGTCCAGGATGTTGCACCCGGTCACGACGAGGAACGTCGACACGGCATGCACGATGCCGCGACGGTCCGGACAGGACAGGGTCAGCAGGTGCTCGCCGACGGTCATGACCAGTTCGCCAACAAGGCTTCGCACGCCTCGCGCAGCAAGGCCAAAGGTGCATCTATCGTGCGGCGAACCAGGTCAGCGTTGACACGGAAGTACTGATGCGCAAGCACGTTGCGCATGCCGACCACGTCCTGCCACGGGACGTCGGCACGTTCGGCCAGGCAATCTGCCGGAAGCGCCTTGACCGCCTCGCCGATGACGACGAGGTTCCACAGGACAGCACTCAAGGCCATCTCGTGGTGCTCCCCCCCGAGCTGCACCTCGGCGGTGGTGATGCGGCTGATGGCGGTCAGCACGTCCGCCAAGCGCTCCTGCGGGGTCCTCACAGGGCGACCACGTCGGCGCGGGCCCGGTCCGCGACGTCGGGGCGGAGGAGCTCCAGCGTCCCCACGTCCACCGGGATCCCGAGCAGCTGTGTCAGCTGTCTGGTGAGGACGACCAGGGCGAAGGCGCCGTGGGTGCCCACGTCGTAATCGACGAGCAGGTCGATGTCGCTGTCAGGGCCATCCTCGCCGCGCGCGACCGACCCGAACACCCGAATGTTGCACGCACCTGCTTCGTGGACGACCCGCTCGATGTCGGCACGACGACCACGCAGCAGAGCGAGTCGGGGGGCAGGAGGTGTGACCGGCTCGGTCGACACGACCAGTCGCTGACTCGCAGCGCCCACCAGCCGCTCGAGGGTCGACATCGTCGGCGTCGCCGCACCTGTCTCGTAGCGGGCGACCGCGGCTTGCGACGTCCCCGCCCGGCGAGCCAGCGACGCCTGCGTCAACCCAGCCGAGGCGCGCGCATTCCGCAGCAGGCCGGCGACGTTCACGGGCGACACTATACCTGTTACGGCATCAGCGGCGCGCCGGCTTCCACACCACCAGCGCCGCATCGCGCAGCGGTACCAGATCGCGGCGCATTCCGGCCACCGCCGCCTCGTGCGCCCCACTCAGCGACGCCTGAGTCAGCGTCAACTCGCGGGTCAGCTCGACCAACCTTGCCTGCAACGCCTCGACGTGGTGCTCGAGTTCGATGATCCGCTTGATACCGGCAAGGTTGACACCCTCCTCCTGTGAGAGCCGCTGCACCTCGCGCAACAAAGCGACGTCGCGCGAGGAGTAGCGCCGCCCCCCGCCTCCCGAGCGACCGGGCGTGACCAGGCCGAGTCGGTCGTACTGACGCAGCGTCTGCGGGTGCATCCCGGACAACGCGGCGGCCACCGAGATGACGAACACGGGTGCGTCGTCCTCCATCAGCTCACCCTCAGATGGGCCCGCGGATCCTGCGGCGACGCCGCTGCGAACGCCTCCAGCGCCTTCTTCGCCTCGGTCGAAAGGTTCTGCGGCACAGCCACTTCGACCGTTACCAGCAGGTCTCCGGCGGCGGATGCTCCCTTGCCGGGCACCCCTCGGCCTCGGACCCGGAACGTGCGACCGGTCGTCGTGCCGGCGGGCAGTTTCAGTGTCACCGGCCCGTTCAACGTCGGCACGCTGATCTGCGCCCCGAGCGCCGCCTCCGCGAAAGTGACTGGCACCGTGACCGTCAGGTGGTTGTCGCGACGGCCGAAGAAGGCGTGCGACGTGACATGGACGGTGACCATGAGATCGCCCGCAGGACCCCCCCGGTCACCCTCGCCACCACGGCCCGCGAGCCGCACCTTCTGCCCGTCCGCCACTCCGACCGGCAGCCGCACGTTGAGCGTCTTGGCAACGGTCGCCCTGCCCTCGCCACGACACGAGGCGCAGGGAGTCTCCACCACCCGGCCCCCACCGCGGCAGGTCTTGCACGGTTCGCTGAACGCGAAACCGCCCTGGCTGCGCGAGGTGACGCCGGCACCGGAGCAGGTCGGGCAGAGCTTCGGAACCGTCCCGGGGGCAGCCCCCGACCCACCGCAGACCGCGCACGCCCCGGTGGTGCTCAGCCGCAGCGGCACGGTCACCCCACGCAAGGCATCCAGGAACGACAACGTCACCTCCGCCTCGACATCCGTGCCACGACGCGGCGCCCGCGGGGTCCCGGCGGCCCCGCGGCCGCCGAACAGTCCGCCGAGCACGTCTCCGAATCCGCCCTGCGCGCCCCCGGTTCGGGCAAACAGGTCGCCGAGGTCGAACCCCGGCACGCCACCGCCCGGATAGCTCCCCGGGCTGCGCGGGCCGGCGCCGAACAGAGCGCGCGCCTCGTCGTACTCCCGGCGTTTGGTGATGTCCGAAAGCACGTCGTACGCCTGGGAGACCTCCTTGAAGCGGGTCTCGCCAGCGGGATTGGCATCCGGGTGCAACTCGCGGGCGAGCTTGCGGTAGGCCTTCTTGATGGTGGGCGCATCGGCGTCCTTGGGGACTCCGAGCGCCGCGTAGTAGTCCTTCTCCACGTCGCGGGCCGTCATGGCGTCCCCTCCCGGCTACTGCTGGACCGGATCCGGCTCGGGAGCCGGAACCTCGGACGGACGGGGCGTCGCGCCCGGTTCGGCCACCGAGACCCGGGCCGGGCGCAGCACCCGTCCCCGGCCGCGCAGCCGGTAGCCCGGCTGGAGCACCGCCGCGCAGGTGGCGACGCTGGACTGCGGGTCGGGCTCGGCCTGCAGCAGCGCCTCGTGGATCGACGGGTCGAACGGCTCGCCCGCCGAGCCGAACTGATCCAGTCCCAGCTTGTCGGTCAAGGCCGCGAGCGTGTCGGCGACCCCCTTGAACGCACCGTTCAGGTCGTCGTGGGCCCGGGCCCGGTCGATGTCGTCGAGCACCGGCAGCAGCCCGGTCAGCAGACCGACGGTCGCCATCTCGACCACCGCCACCCGGTCCCGGTCCACCCGCTTGCGGTAGTTGGCGTACTCCGCCGTCACCCGCTGCAAGTCTGCTAGGAGCTCGGCCTGCGGGTCGCTCACGGACCCAACGCCGTCGGGCTCGACGCCCGACTTGCCCGACTCGAACTCCGACTCCGACGAGACCTCGCGGACGGCGCCGGTGTCCGGGTCCAGCCGCCGCTTGTCCCGGACGACCACTCGCTCGGGGTCGCCGATCACCCGCTCGTCCGTCTCGCGGTCGGCGGCCATCAGCCCTTGTCCTCGGGCGTCGCGTCCTCGACCACCTCGGCGTCCACGACGCCGTCGTCCTCCGCAGCGCCCGCTCCCGCAGCGTCGCCGGCAGCGCCCTCCGCCGCCTGCTGCGCGTAGAGCGCACCGCCGAGCGCCTGGCTCTTGCTGGCGACGTCCGCCGCGGCCGTCTTGATCGCGGCGATGTCGCTGCCGCCCAGCACCGACTTGAGATCGATCAGGGCCGACTCGACCTCGGCCTTGCCTTCCGCGGGGAGCTTGTCGCCGTTCTCGCCGAGGAACTTCTCGGTCTGGAACACCAGCGCCTCGGCCTGGTTGCGGGTCTCGGCCTCGTCGCGGCGCTTCTTGTCCTCCTCGGCGTACTCCTCGGCCTCCTTCATCATCCGCTCGACTTCCTCCTTCGGCAGCGCCGAGCCGCCGGTGATGGTCATCCGCTGCTCCTTGCCGGTGCCGAGGTCCTTGGCCGAGACGTGCACGATGCCGTTGGCGTCGATGTCGAAGGTGACCTCGATCTGCGGCACCCCTTGCGGCGCCGGCGGCAGGCCGGTCAACTCGAACATGCCGAGCTTTTTGTTGTACTGCGCCATCTCCCGCTCGCCCTGGAACACCTGGATGTTGACCGAGGGCTGGTTGTCGTCGGCGGTCGTGTAGACCTCCGAGCGCTTGGTCGGGATGGTGGTGTTGCGCTCGACCAGCTTGTGCATGATGCCGCCCTTGGTCTCGATGCCGAGCGAGAGCGGGGTCACGTCGAGCAGCAGGACGTCCTTGACCTCGCCCTTGAGGACACCGGCCTGCAGCGCGGCGCCGACAGCGACGACCTCGTCGGGGTTGACGCCCTTGTTGGGCTCCTTGCCGGTCAGCTCGCGCACCAGGTCCGACACGGCCGGCATGCGGGTGGAGCCGCCGACGAGCACGACATGCTCGATCGCCGACAACGCGACGCCGGCGTCCTTGATCGCGTTCTGAAACGGGCCCTTGCAGCGGTTGAGCAGGTCCTGCGTCATCCGCTGGAACTCCGAGCGGGTGAGGGTGACGTCCAGGTGCAGCGGGCCGTCGGGGCTGGCGGTGATGTACGGCAGGTTGATCCCAGTCGACTGCGACGCCGACAGCTCGATCTTGGCCTTCTCGGCCGCCTCACGCAGCCGCTGCATCGCCATCTTGTCGCCGGACAGGTCAATCCCGTTGTTGGACAGCTGGAACTGCTTGACCAGGTGGTCGACGATCTTCTGGTCCCAGTCGTCACCGCCGAGCTTGTTGTCGCCCGAGGTCGCCTTGACCTCGATCACGCCGCCGCCGATCTCCAGCAGCGATACGTCGAAGGTGCCGCCACCGAGGTCGAAGACCAGGATCGTCTGCTCCTTCTCGCCCTTGTCCAGGCCGTACGCCAGCGCCGCCGCCGTCGGCTCGTTGACGATCCGCAGGACGTTCAGGCCGGCGATCTCACCGGCCTCCTTCGTCGCCTGCCGCTCGTGGTCGGAGAAGTACGCCGGCACGGTGATCACCGCGTCGGTGACCGACTCGCCCAGGTAGCTCTCAGCGTCGCGCTTGAGCTTCTGCAGGATGAAGGCGCTGACCTGCTGCGCGGTGAAGTCCTTGCCGTCCAGGGTCTGCTTCCAGTCGGTGCCCATGTGGCGCTTGACCGACCGGATGGTGCGCTCGACGTTGGTGACCGCCTGGCGCTTGGCCACCTCGCCGACCAGCACCTCGCCATTCTTGGCGAAGGCCACGATCGACGGGGTGGTGCGGGCCCCCTCGGCGTTGGCGATCACCGACGGCTCGCCGCCTTCCAGGACGGCGACGCAGGAGTTGGTGGTGCCGAGGTCGATACCGACTGCTCGTGCCATGGGGTAGACCTTTCTCGTACGAGTTGAGTGCTGCCCACTCAGGGTGGCTGCTTGTGGCTCAAGCGTCAAATCCCGTTGAGTGTTCCCGGCTCAGGTTTGCTGCTGCGGCGGAGCGCGCGGTCAGAGACGTGCGGATGCCGGCCTTACGCCGCCAGGCAGTCCCACTGACCCTCGGGCGCCAGCACCAGGTGCGCCGACAGCCGGACACCGCAGACGGCGCTGGCGGCGACCAGGCGGCGGGTGACGGCGTGGTCGTCGGCGCTCGGCGGGCCGCCCCCGGGGTGGGTATGCGCGAGCAGATAGCACGAAGCACCGGCCAACAGCACCGGTCGCAGCACCTGACCAGGGGTTACCCGCACCCGGTCGGCGGCTCCGCGCGCCACCACGACGGGGGCGGCGCCGGCCGGGACGACGACCACCGTCTCCCGCGGGTCGGCAAGCATCCCGCGTAGCCCGTCCAGCATCTCGGCGTCCAGCACGTCGGGGACGTTAGGTGGAGGGCAGCCCCGGCGCGACGCCTCGCAGCACTTCTGTGGACACCAGACCGGCGACGCTCCGGGCCAGCCGGGCGTCGGCGGTCAGCAGCGGCAGCCCGGTGCGCAACGCGAGCTCGACGAAGGCGGCATCGAACAGGCTGACGCCGAGTGCCAGCGCCAGGTCGGCCGCGGCGAGCACGGCGGCCTCGTCGTCGGCGTGCAGCACCACGCCGAGCACCGGGAGCTCGGCCAGGTGGGCACGGAGCACCGCTGGGGCGATCAGGCCGCCGAGCACCGCCTTGACCCGCAGGACGTTTCCGACCTCCCAGCGCAGCAGGGCCGGAGCCTCGAGCCGCACCCGTCCCTCGACCAGCAGGTCGCGGACCTCGCGAGCGTGCTCGAAGCCCACCTGCGGCAGGTACCAGCGGACGACGACGGAGGAATCGACGACGTAGGCCTCACGCACCCGGGTCGTCCCGCATCGCGCGCAGCAGCGCGTCGGCGCCCGTGACACCGGTCAGCCGGCCCGCCGTGTCCTTCATGCGGGCAAGCGCCTGCTCGCGGGTGACCGGTTCCGGCGAGCGATCCAGCTCGGCCAGCACCTGCTCGCGGCGCCGGGCGTGCACCAGGTCGACGAGCCCGGACGCCGTCGTCAGCGCGCGCTCGTACGCCCGGAACGGCTCCTCGTCCACCCGGAGGTAGGTCCAGCGGACGCCGCTGGCGATGCTGGCGTCCACCGCCCACCGCGCGGCCCGCTCGTCCTTGTGCGGCACGTCGAGGTCGGCCAGGCCCTTGGTCTCCACCAGCAGGTGCTCGCCGCCGGCGAGCCGGACGACGAAGTCGGGGTAGTAGTAGGCCAGCCGGCCCCCCTCCGCGCGGTACTCCAAGCTGAAGCGCACCTCGCGGGCGAGCTTGGCAAAGGCGGCGACGTCGGTGCACCGGTCGAGGAAGCCGCAGAACGAGACCTCCAGTCCGCTGTCGCACGGCTGCAGGTTGAACACGCTCCTGATCGCGTTCGCCGTCTCACCGCTCCACAGGAACGGGCGGGTGGTCGACAGCAGCTGCTCCTTCGCCTCGGTCAGAACGACGTCGTCACGCTGCAGCGTCGCCTCGTCGACCGCCTGGCGCAGGACCGCCAGCACCGTCTCGCGCACTGCGGGCACCTCGAGCGACTGCAGCACCAGCGGGTCGTCGAGGTCCACCGGACCGCCGAACGCCCGCTGCTCGAGATAGCCCTTCACCAGCGGCGCGAGGACGGCGAACTGCCCGGTCAGCCGGGTGTCACGCTGCACCTCATTGACGAACCAGGCCAGCACTGCCGTGGGGTCCTGCGGTCGGTCCAGGGCGTAGGTCGCGCGCTCGACCTCCGCTCCCGTGAGCATGTCGCGTCCGACGTACTCCACCTCGCTGCTGCGCAGCACCTCCGGCAGCGGCAGGGCGCGGGCCGGCAGGTGCTCCGGCCGCAGCTCGGCCAGCCCGCTCGGCTGCCGGGTGAGCAGCCGCGGCAGCGACGGGATGGCGATGTCGTAGCCGATCCGTTCGGGCTCGACGGTGACCACCTGTGCCTGCGGGCGTACCTCGTCGGTGGGTCGGCGCTCGAGCTCGAGCCCCTCGGCGTCCAGTGCGCGGTCCCACAACTCGCGGAATGCCTCGTGCTCGATGACGACAACCGTCTCGTCCGCGCTGCCCGGCGGAGTCATCCGGCGCAGCCCGCGGCCCAAGGTCTGCTCGGGCAGGATCGCGTTCTTCGCCGACAGGGGTCGCAGGGGCACGATGACGCTGACATTGCGCACGTCCCAGCCCTCGCGCAGCATCAGCACCGAGACGATGGCGGCGTACGGGTTGTCGTCCCGGTCGACCTCGCGGGCCCACTGCCGGGCCTGCTCCAGCTCGGTCGCCCGAACCTCGCCCTTTCCCTTGCCGGTGAGGTTCACGTGGATGGTCAGCACCTTGCCGGCCAGTCCGTGCAGGGTGTCGAGGTAGGCGGCGATCTGGTCGGCGGAGGTGGTGTCCTCGGCCATGACGAACAGCAGCGGCTTCTGACCGGCCGGCTCGAGCGCGTCCCGGAACTCGCGCCACTTCTCGACGCCGGTGAGGATGCGTTGTCGGTAGCGGACTGCCGCGTCGTCGCTGGGCACCTCCGGGGCGCCGCCGGTGATCTCGCCGATCACCGGACGCTTGACGATGCCGTCCTCGATCGCTGTGGCCAGCGGGTAGTCGACGACGGTCTCGGGGAAGATCCGGCCTTGGTTGTTGCGCGGCGTGGCCGAGAAGTCGAGCTGCGCGACGACGCCGGCCAACTCGTGCAGCCGGGCGATGGAGAGGATCGCCTTCAGCGGTTCACCGGTCTCGCCCTTGACCTCGTCGTGCAGGTGGTGCGCCTCGTCGTTGAGCACCAGCACCGGACCGCGCGCGGCGAGCTGTCGCAGCGGCGGCTCCGGGGCGTGCAGGTCCTTGGGTGGCATCGGCCCGAGCAGCGCCTCCAGGGGGCTGGACGGCGGTGCGGACGGCCGGTCGTAGAGCTGCTGGACGTTGGTGAGCAGCAGTACGCCAGCTGCCTGCAGCGGTACAGGGTCGCCGCGCAGGCACACCTGCAGGTCGAAGTCGTGCCGCCATTCGGGCGGCACGAGCGGGTCAGTCGACCACACCCGCGCGTGCTCGACGTCGTCGCGCAGCCGCTCGTAGACAATCAGGTTCGGGGCGACGAGCAGCGACGTGCTCGACAGCGCCGAGCCCGGCTCGCGCAGCGCGGAGAAGTAGGCCCAGGTGATGGCCAGGCTCATCACCTTTGTCTTGCCGGAGCCGGTCGCCATCTTCACGACGTAGCGGGGGAAGTCCTGCGGCGCGACCGCCACCGGCTCGCGCGCGTAGTGGCCGACGAGGTCGGCCAGGGTGCGGGTGCGGGCGACCTCGTGCAGGTAGACCAGGGTCTCGATCGCCTCGCGCTGGGCGAAGTACCAACGGAAGGGCCGACCTGCGCTCTGGTGCTCGTCGAGAAACCAGTGCTGCAGCAGCCGGGTGCTGGTGGCACTGGCCCCCGGGTAGCCGCCGGCTCGCCAGGCGTCGACCGCCTCGCGCACCCCCGCGACCAACGGGGCCACGCTGGGCCGCCGCTGGGCCGGCAGATCCCACGGGCCGCTCACACGCAGCTCACTTGATGGCGACCGGGACGGCGGTGGTGGTGTCGTTGCCGAAGACGTCGACGACCTTGACCAGCACCGTGTGTGGGCCGGGCTCGGCGTAGGTGTGGTGCGCCGTCAGCTCCAGGCTGCGCGAGGAGCGGGTGCGGTAGGACTGCCACTGGTTGCGGAAGGTGTCGTCGGCTCTTCCGTCCTCACCGGCCTCGAAGGTGAAGTCGACGGCCCAGTAGTCGACGTAGTCGGCCCAGCCGGTGATCTTGTCGCGCACGCTGCTCGGCACGAGGTCGGGGTTGGACAGCACGAAGTCCTCGAGCGTCACCTGGACGTCGCGGCGGCGCACTGTCGTGGCGACCTTGGCGTAGGCCAGTTCGTGGAAGACGAACTCGCCGCTGGCGACCACGCGCGGGTCCATCACCTCGCGCGGGATGCGGCGCAGCCGCAGGTCGACGCCCACCGCGCGCGCCTCGTCGGCGATCATGTCGTGCAGGCCGAGCTCCCACTCCCAGCCGAGTACGTCGAGCCCGGGGTGACCGGCGGCGCGCGCCTCCTCCAGGGTGTCCTTGATCTCGGCGGCGCTGACCGGCGCGTCGACAGCGCCGACGTGCACCGCCCGCGGGCCGAGCGTGCCGTGCAGGTGGGTGAACCCTTCGGCGGGCACCGCGCCGTACAGCGCGACGACGAAGTCGAGGTAGGCGCCGTGCTCCGGGCCGGTGGTCGCGCGCTGCCACGCCTGGCGCTCGTAGCGTCCGAGGTTCGCGACCTCGAAGGGCTTGCAGCCGGGCAGGTCCATGAGCCGCTTGCGGGTGGTGTGGATCGCGAACCGGCCGATGTCGATGGCGATCCAGCGGCGGCCGAGCCGCTCGGCGACCGCCGGTGTGGTGCCGCTG